>JANYKD010000035.1 GCA_025361735.1 Phycisphaerales bacterium | reverse complement strand
TCGCGAAACTGGGTGGTTTCCTGGGCCGCAAAGGCGACGGTCATCCCGGATGGCTGACGCTCTGGAGAGGATGGCAGAAATTGATGATTCTTGTTGATGGATATGAAATCGCTATGTCAGTACGATGTGGGGAAAGATAAGGCTGAAGCGGACCCTACGGATTCCGCCGGCCAATTTGGAGTGCGGTGGCTCGACACCGCTTTCCCATCGGCGTCGCAACCTGCGTTGTGACACCACAAGCACGACTCAGCGGCGAATCGGCCGCATTCCTCGCGGCCTCGCTCCGATTCGATCGACCAACGCCGGCCGGGCGCACATCGAAAAGCGGCGTCGAGCCGCCGCACTCCAAAGTAGCGGCCAAGCGTGTCCGGCGCCGCGGTCGCTGCGGAACCCGAACCAGGAGAGGACATGTCCTCCCAAATCCTCATTCGCTGTGAAGGTTGTGTCCCGCGCGAGCGCAGCGCCTGTGGCTACCGCGATCGCCTCATCAGCCGCGAGGATGCGGCCGCGCACCCGGCGGCCTGGGCGCATGCCGTGGACATCGACGGATCAAAGCCGCATTACCACAAGCGATCGACCGAACTCTACTACGTCCTCAAGGGCGAAGGCACGCTGGTGCTGGACGGCGCAGAGCATCCGGTGAGCGAGGGCACCATCGTCCACATCCCGCCGGGCGTGGTTCACGGCGCTCGCGGGCAGATGCGGGTGCTGGTGATCGGCATCCCGGATATCGCGGATGACGACTACTACGAGCCGTAAGGGAGCAAGGTCAACGAAGCCCCATCGTTGCAGTAGTCAATTCGTACTGTGGTCCACTGATTATCCTCGAAAGGAATTTATGAACAGGAAACTGTCCCTTCTTTGCGTACTGGCATTGCTCGCACTTTCCCTGCCGACCCTGGCCGCCGATAAGCGGGACGACTCCGCCTCGGAGAAACTCGGCGTCAAGGTGTCGCTCCAGTGTTACACCTACCGCATGATCACCTTCTTCGAGACCGTCGACAAAGCGGCCGGCATGGGCATCAAGTACCTGGAAATCTATCCCGGCCAGACGCTCAAGCCCGGCTCCACCGAGAAGGTCAACCGCAGCATGAGCGATGCGGTCTGCGATGAGATCAAGAAGAAACTCGCCGATGCCGGCGGCCTGAAGCTCGTGGCGTACGGCGTCGACGGCGTACCCAACGACGAACCCGGCGCCCGCAAGATGTTCGACTGGGCCAAGAAGATGGGCATCGAAGTGCTCGTCACCGAGACCACGCCCAACGCCGTGCATGAGAAACTCACCACCGAGTACGGTATCCGCTTCGCCCTGCACAATCACCCCAAGACCTGGCAGCCCGACAAGGTTCTGGCGGCTTGCGAAGGCCACAACAAGCTGATCGGTTCCTGCTCCGACACCGGCCACTGGATGCGCGCCGATATGAAGCAGGTCGATCAGATCAAGAAACTCGCCGGCCGAATTGAACACCTGCACTTCAAGGATCTCAACGCATTCGGCGACGCCCACGACGTTCCCTGGGGCACGGGCAAGGGCGATCCCAAGGGTGTCCTGGCCGAGCTCAAGGCCCAGGGTTTCAAGGGCTACTGCTCGATCGAGTACGAGACCGGCGGCGTGAAAGATCTCGACGGCAACCTGCCGTTGTGCCTCGCCTGGTTCGACAAGACCTGCGCCGAACTGGCCAAGTAATCAATCCAGTGATCGACATTCCCCGGCGAGCGCGAACCCCTTCGCGCCCGCCGGTTTTATTTTGGTGTCCTGAGCCCGGAACCGGTATTGCCGTTGTGCTCCGTTTCCCCGCCACGGAGCGGCGACGGTAGTTGACGTCTTCAGGTGCCCTCGAAACCACTGTCGCCGCTCCGCGGCTGATGATCATCACGAATCCTTCGTCCAGGGACTTGCGTCCCTCGCTATTGACCTTCGCCGCGCCGCGGCGACCAACCGAATGCTCCCCCGACGTTGACCGTCCGGTCCGGCGCCCTGACCGTCTCGCAACACTGACTGTCCCGCGCCTTGTCTGTCCCGCGCCCTTGACCTTGCCTCCCGTTCCGGCTACAAAATGCCTCGGATGCTGGGTTCCTTGTGGGAGGATTGCCATGCCGCAGGATGTGCCATCGCAGGATTCGGGTTCGCCGATTCAGCCGCCGACCGGACAGACAGCCATCTCCGGAGCGCTCTGTCTTGTTGCAGTAGCCATCGTCGTGACGGCCGTGGGGGTCAGCATCACCATTTTGTTATCTGTAATCAACAGGGTTCAGCGCGACCACCAGCCCGCCCGGTGTGCCTCCAATCTCCGCCAGATCGGCCAGGCGCTTAACCTCTATGCCAACGACAATAAGTGCTACCCGCGGACCTACTACGATCCCACAGTTCTATCTTCGTTCAAACCCGATTTCACCGGCGGCGCCAAGACCAGCCCCAGCTCCAACCCGTTTCTGCCCCAGCCGCTCGGCAGCATCGGCGTCAACAACACCCTGGCCGCCATGTTCCTGCTCGTCCGCACTACCGACATAAACCAGGAGATTTTCGTCTGCCCGAAATCCGACCAGGAGAAGGACAGTTTCATCGACAGCGCCGGCACGATGCACACCAGCAAGGACGTCTCCAATTTCAGTTCCGCCAACAACATTTCCTATTCTTTCGCTAATCCCTATCCCGCGAGCCAGGGCGTCGGCGCCGGCGGCCAAAGCCCGATCAATCTCGGCTATCGGTGGTCTCCCAATGTGACGGCCGATTTCGCCATCGCCGCCGACCGCAACGATGGCTTCACTGCGCCGGCCGACGCCACGCAGGTGGCCGGTGTCACATCCGTCTCTCCACAGGCCCAGCAGCGCCGAGCCAACAGCCGCAACCACGCCCAGGACGGCCAGAACGTGCTCTACAATGATGGCCACGTCGAATGGGCGCAGACCATGTGGGTCGGTGCCAATGGAGACGGCATCTACACCGCCGCCAAGTTCATGCCCATCGCCGGCGGCACATCCGGCACGTACGCCGCCCCCACCACCATGCCCAGCGGCACCGGCGCATTCGGCCAACTCAACCCAGCCGCCAGCAAGGACACCACGACCGCCGATCCCCAGTTCGATCTCGATACCGTGTTGATTCCAAAGTTCTGATGGTCTCTTGGCTTCTTCAGTTTCGAAAGGACACCATGACACAAGACAACCAGCCGTCACAGAACCCCACTCCACCGGTCCCGCCTGCGCCCGTTCAGCCGGTAGCCATGCCCCCGGCCATGCCGCCGCTTCCGCCGCCGGGATATCCGCCGCAGATGCCCCCGGGCTACGGCCAGCAATATCAGTATCCTCCACCGCCGTCCTCGGGCAAGAACATCGGCCTGATCCTGGGCATTATCGCCCTGGCGATTGTGGTTGTCGGCGGCGGGTGCCTGATCTCCATCCTGCTTCCGGCACTCAACGCGGCCAAGGAACGCGCCAATCGCGTCAAGTGCGCCAGCAACCTCCGCCAGATCGGCCAGGCGCTGAACCTCTATGCCAACGACAACAAGATGTACCCGAGAACATATTATGATCCCACTGTGCTGGGCTCATTTACGCCCGATTTCACGGGTGGCGCCAAGAAGAGTCCCGCACCCAAGCCGTTTCTTCCCGCGCCGGGTGGCAGTGTCGGCACGAACAACACCATGGCCGCCATATTCCTGCTCGTGCGCACGACCGACCTGAATCAGGAAGTTTTCGTCTGTCCCAGCTCCAGCCAGGAAAAGGACGACTTTGGTGGCGGCACGCTTACCGCCAAGGACGTCTCCAATTTCACTTCCGCCAACAACATGTCATATTCGTTCGCCAATCCCTATCCGACATCGAAAGCTGTTGCCGCCGGTGGCGAAAGCCCCATCATGGCCGGCTATAAATGGTCGCCCAACGTAACGGCCGACTTTGCCCTCGCCGCCGACCGCAACGACGGTTTCACGACCGGGTATTCCGGGGCCGTCGCCACTCTGACCAGCAATTCGTCCCCGTCCCAGCAGCGCCAGGCCAACAGCCGCAACCACGCCCAGGACGGCCAGAACATTCTCTACAACGACGGCCACGTCGAGTGGTCACAGACGATGTGGGTCGGCGCCAATCGGGACGCCATCTACACCGCCGCCAAGGTCCAGCAGCAGCCCAATGGAATCTGGATGCAATTGCTTCCGGCCCAGAGCAAGGACACGACCACCGCTGACCCACAAATTGATCTTGACAGCATTATGGTCCCCAAGTTCTGACATTTCTTCTTATCGAAAGGAATATCATGACGCGCGACAATCTCCTGCAGTCTCACCCGGTTGCGCCAGCCTGCGCAACCAGCATCACCCGGCTTCTCCGGCTCCTGCCGATGGTCGCGGTTCTTATCGTCATGGCCTTCGGTTCCACCGTCCTCTTCGCCGCCGTCGGGGTTGGCAGAGAACGCAACAACCGCGTCAAGTGCGCAAGCCATCTACGGATGATCGGCCAGGGGCTCCAGCTCTACGCCAACGACAACAAGTGTTATCCGCGGACTTATTACGATCCCAAGAAAGTCGGGTCCTTCGAGCCCGACTTCACCGGTGGCGCTGCCAATAAGCCATCACCCAATCCGTTCAAGCCCGCGGCCGACAATGGCAGTGTCGGCACAAACAACGTCCTGGCCGCTCTGTTCCTCATCGTTCGAACTGAAGACCTCCACCCGGAGGTCTTCGTCTGTCCGAGTTCCGGCCAGGAAACGGACACCTTCAAGAGCGGCGATAAGGCGATGAAACTGGCGGATGTTTCCAACTTCACGAGTGCCGCCAACATCTCATATTCATTTGCCAACCCGTATCCGACCGCAGAGGCCGTCGCCGCCGGGAAGAACAGCCCGATCCGGCAGAATTACAAATGGGCGCCAAATGTCACCGCCGACTTCGCGATTGCCGCCGACCGCAACGATGGCTTCACGAAAAAGGATGACGCGGCCAAAGTCGCCCTTGTTACCGCGAACTCCGCGGCCCTCGAACAGCAACAGGCCAACAGCCGCAACCACGCTCAGGACGGCCAGAACGTGCTCTACAACGACGGACATGTCGAGTGGGTCCAGACCATGTGGGTCGGCGCCGGCAAGGACGCCATCTACACCGCGGCGAAGATCGCATCCGGGGGCCTCTTCTTCGAGCAGCTTGACCCGCCGGCCAGCAAGGACACCAGCACCGCCGATCCGCAGATCGATCTCGATACGATCCTGATTCCCAAGTTCTGACCCAGCCGCATTTAGCCCCGTAGGGGCGACAGATGTTAGCCCATGGCGTAAGCCATGGGAAAATCGGGTGGCAGAAGAACCACCAGCCCCGTAGGGGCGAAAGAAGCGCTCTGTCGCCCCTACGGGGCTGGTGTTGATGTGCATCCTTTTTTCCCACGGCTTGCGCCGTGGGCTAACGTGTACCGCCCCTGACGGGGCTTAAAGAGCCGCAACTACCGCATCAGATGCTCCATCAGCACCGAATACACGTCCGCGGCCTCAATATGTCCACCCGATGCCAACCCCGCCTGGTTGGTCACCAGCAGTGGGCCGTCCGCGTCGCGGGCGGCGGCCCGGCCGTGGGATCCCTTGACCAGTGATGCATCCAGCGGAATCACATTCATTATCGCTCGCAAACCCAGTTTCCGTTGCAGCAGCTTCCAGGCGATCGTCAACTTGGGCGCGGCAAGTGATGGGTCCAGGAATAGTTCGACGGGGTCGTAACCCGGTTTGCGATGGATATCGACCGTCCGCGCAAAGTCCGGGCAGCGAGCATCGTCGAGCCAGTAGTAATACGTGAACCACGCGTCCGGCTCGGCCACCGCGATCAGCTCGCCGCTGCGGGGATGGTCCAGGTGTCGCGACTGCTTACCCGCGGCGTCCAGCACCTCGGCCACGCCGGGGGTCTTTGCGATCAGTTCGCGAACCTGATCGAGCGACGCGGCGTCGTTGACGTAGATGTGTGCCACCTGATGATCGGCCACGGCGAACGCACGGCTCGCACCTGGATCGAGCAGTTCGCGTCCGAGTTCTTCGCGAATGCCCAGCAGCCCGGCCTGGCGAAACACGCGGTTGAGATGCACCGGCCGGCGAACAGCGCTGATCCCGTATTCCGAGAGCACCACGACGCGCGCCTTTCTAAAATGCTCGAAAAGCCGGCCGCACACATCGTCCAACTCGCGAAGATCCTGTTGGATCCGCGGATGGGCCAGATCCGGCCCGAATTTCTGAAGACTGTAATCAAGGTGCGGCAGGTAGATCAGGTTGAGCGTGGGGTTGAACTGCCGGTCGATGCGGATGGCCGACTCGGCGATCCACCGCGTCGCCGCGATTGAAGTTGCCGGCCCCCAGAAGTTGAACAGCGGAAACTGCCCCAGTTCCATCTGGAGATCGAAGCGAAGCTGCGGCGGATTGGTCCAGACGTCGGGAAGTTTGCGGCCGTCGGCCGGATACATCGGCCGCGGCGTGATGGTGACGTCCGCCCGCGAATACATCGCGTACCACCAGAAGCAGTTTGCGCAAGTGAAGGCCGGATCAATCTGCCGGGCCTTCTCCCAGATCCGCGGCCGCTGCACCAGACCATCCGCCTGTCGCCAGAACTTGATCTCGCACTCATCGCGAAAGTACCAACCATTGCCGACGATGCCATGCTCGTCCGGCATGGCGCCGGTGAGATACGTGCTTTGGACTGTCGTGGTGACGGCCGGCAGCACGGGCCCGATGGAAACGGCTTGCCCCTTCTTCAGAAACGCGGCCAGATTCGGTGTATGCTCCCCGATCAGCGATCCTGTAAGCCCGACCGCGTTGATGACGATGGTCTTGTGCATTCCCCGCTAACGTACCATGAGAGTTGCCAGTTGCCAGTTATTAGTTGCCAGTGTTCTTGCCAGCGACACTGGCAACCAACAACTAACAACCGGCAACCCCGCCTCACGAAAGCCCATCCCACCGCTCCGGTTCGCGATCGTCGGAATCCTCCCAACTCGCAGTGTTGGCGGCCGTGTAGGTCTGGCCCTTGCTCGTCTGGCTGTCCTTCGGACAACTCTCGACGCGCGTGCCCTTTTGATCCAACCACTGCCGATCGCTTTGCTCCTGAGCCATAAACTCCTCCAACAGCTTTGGGGCGATGGGATGGGCTCGTGCCGATCCGCTATAGCCATCGGGAGCTTTGCCGCAGGACTGAACCGCATAAGCGGCGCAGATGGTTTATTTCGGATGGGTGTCGTTGGCCGAATGTGAATCTGTAACGCGCGTATCGGTCAGGTTGTTCCACGCAGACCGATAAACCGTGTTGCGAATGTCACCCACAAGTGTCTGCAACGCGTCCTCCGCCAGGCCGGCCCGACCCGCCATGAGCCGCAGCATTGGCCATTCCGCCTCCGCGATCTTGCCGTCGGCCAAGGCCGCTTCGATCATGGCGTTGAGCCACTCGCGGGCCTCGGCCTCGTTCACGGGGGATATGCTCTGGAACTGCCCGGCCAGCGCCGAGGCCAGCATCGCCTCCACCGCATCCTGGGGCACCTTCTGCCGGGCCGCCAGTTGCCGCAGCATGTGTCGCTCTTCGTCTGTGACCACGCCGTCGGCAACCACAACACCGACCACCCATGACAGCAGTCCGCCGCGTCGCGGCGTGGGCAGGGGCGGCGCGTGCTCGGCAAGACTCCGCAGGAGTAGCTGTGCCGGTTGCGAGGCGGCCGGCATGAGATCGATCAGGACCCACCCGGTTGAGCCGTCGTTGAGCACCACGCCGCAGAATTCGCAGGCGTTGGTTGTGGTCGCCGTCTGCGGACCGCCACAACTGGGGCAGTGCGCCGAGTTGATCCCGGACTGCGGCGTGCTGGCCAGACCGCGTTTGCGTTCGAGCACGAGCATCGTGCGTTGCACGGCGCGATGGCTGGTCTTGTCGATGCGGTCGCCCGCAATCACAAAGCGCTGGCCTTCCCACGCCACCTGTACCAGCGCCCGGTCGCGGCTGTCGTCACCGCCGACAGCGAGCGCGTCCACGGAGCCGACGGCGCAGTCGGCGTAAATCGCCCTCGACCCGGCAGCGGACAGTCCCGCCTGATAGCGGCCGCACAATTCGTCGCTGGCCATCTTCCTCAGATATGCCACGTTGCCCTTCAACTCAGCCATCGCCTTGCGCCAGAAGACGACCGAAGCAAGGTCTTCGATGTGCTGACGGCTGAAGCCGGGGTCGCGCTGCTGCAGGGCCGCCAGGCCGGCCACGTCGTGGCTGGCGTCCGGGTGCCATTCCGATTCCTGGGTGATCTCGGACAGGACCCAGTCGTGTTCACCCGAGCGGAGCACGGCACCGCAGTGCGTGCAGTTGGCGTTTTGGTTGAGTTCGATGGCGGCGCCACAATTGGGGCAATTGCCCTCGACCAGGCCGGGATGATCGCGCAGGGTCTTGGCGCCGCGCCGCCGCAGGAACGACCAGTATTCCGTGAACCGCGGCGGGCCGTCGCTGCCGGAGATCTTCTGCCCGCTCGCCAACGATTCGCGATAGTCCGTGACGGTCGCCTCGAAGACAACAGTGATGGTCTCGAACACTTCGTCGAATTCGGCGTCGACGATCAGCGAGCGGTGAATGGCTTTGAGCAACGTGAAGTTGCGGTACCCCATCAGTTTCTGTTCCTCGAACTGAAGGGAAAACCGCTCGTGTACGCCGTCGGAGATGAACGGGCGGACGCGCGACAGATCCTGCGATGACCATGCCTGCTGAATCAGATCAAACGCCCGGCGCATGCGGGCAGTGAACGCCTCGCGATCGAAGGCGGGATCCGATGCTTCGATGGCCGCGACCGCTTCGGTATGGTCCTGCACGTCGCGCCGCTCGCCCCAGTCGCTGATCACGCGTTCCTGGAAGCTGGCGTGGCCTTGTTTGGCGGCCGAAACGAGGATAACGACCACAATGATGACGACGACGAGTACGATGAGGCCTGAGATGCTACCGCCGCCCGAGCTTGACGAGTGAACGTATCCACCGCCGCCGAAGCCGCCGCTGGAATGGCCGCCGCCGAAACCTCCGCCACCACCACCACCGCCGCCATGGAAACCTCCGCCGCCGCCGGCGCGGCCGAACAGCACGGCCGGCCAGATGACCAGTAGCACGAGCGCGAGCCAGATTGAGCAGTTGCGACGCATATCGCCGCCAGTGTAACACCGGACTTCGCGGTTGTGGAACCGGCGGGCGTTACAAAACCCGGGATGTTCTGTAAAATGGACGCGTTACGTTCGAAAGGTATTCATGCCTCACCGGCCAGAGCATCGCGGGTTCATCATTCTCTTCGGCACGCGCCAGATTCGTTCCGGCGAGGGTGGTCCGCCCGTCGAGACGGGTTGCCCAAACTGCGGGACCACGGCGCCTTTTATCGGCAAGAACATCCGCACCTGGTTTACGCTGTTCTTCATCCCCGTGTTTCCGATTTCCGGAGGCCAGCGCGTCTCTGAATGCACGCACTGCCACACGGCCTTCAATCTACCCATCGAGCAGCTTCGCGGCGCCTCGGCGAATTCCGGGCAGCACCAGTACCAGGAGGCGATCGCGCTATACAACCGCCTGCGCGAGAACCCCACCGACGCCGTGTTGCTATTTCAGCTCATGCAGATATACGCCGCCATGGGCGAAGGCGACCAGGCCGTTTCGGCCGCACGCCATTTCCCCGAGGCGCTTGCCGCCAGTTCGCAATGCCGCGAATTGCTGGCTCGCATCGAAGCCGCGCCGAGTCCGGCGCAGCAAGCGTGAAGTCAGCCGAACCGTAGCTCAAATGTTCCAGTGTCGCCTGCACCGCCACCCCATGCAGATTAAGGCACAAACATGGGAGGTGAAAAATGAATCAGGCAAAGGCCAGCGTATTCATTTTTCTACCTCCCATGTTTCTGCCTTAGTTTTGGTGCTTTGGCAACTGGGCTACTTCGCCTCTTTTTCCTTGAGCTTGATGATGCCGCAGCCGATGCGGGCGCCGGCGTTGCCGACGGGCTGGCCACCGTCGTCAACCTTGGCGTGAATGATCATGGCATGGCCGAGGATCGCGTTCTTTTCGCCATCGATGGTGATGCCGTCAACGGTCAGTTCGAGGTGGGCCTTGCCGTCCTTGTCCGCTTCGAGGTTCCCGAAATCGCCGGCGTGACGCTTATCCTTGTCGGGCAGGCCATGCTCGTGCTTCTCGGGGTTGAAGTGGCCGCCGGCCTTCATGCCGTCTTCGCCGCATTCGGTTCCTTCGTGGATGTGGAAGCCGTGCTTGGTGTTGGGCTCAAAGCCCGTGATGTCGGCAACGACCTTGATCTTGTCACCGGCCTGCGTGAAGGTCACCAGACCTTTGATCGTGTTGCCCTTGGTGGGACCGATTTCACATACCGCCACCTTGGCGTCGGCCGCACGGGCGACCTGGAAGAAACCGAGAACCATGGCAATTGCGAGAACGAGAACGTGTTTCATGCGAATCTCCTTAGGAATTGGTTGATAGATGGATAAGGTTAGCGCGCAAAACTCCGGGAGGCAAATCGGAGGAGATTCACTTCAGTTCGACCGTCCAGTAGGCGGTGTCGAGGAACTGTTTCCAGCTTGCGTAGCGCTCGTCGGCCAGGCGGATGTTGATCACGGGCGAGCGCTTGGGCTTGACGGGTTTGGTGATCAGGTGCATGCGCGCCTGGTCGGGTGTGCGGCCGCCCTTGCGGACGTTGCACTTCACGCAGCAGCAGACGATGTTCTCCCACGTCGCCCGGCCGCCCTGGCTGCGCGGGACGACATGGTCCAGCGACAGTTCGGTCGTGGAGAATTTCTTGCCGCAATACTGGCAGCGGCTTGAATCGCGGGCGTAGATGTTGCGGCGGTTGAACTTCACATCCTGCCGCGGCAGCTTCTCGTAGCCCAGCAGGCGGATGATCCGCGGCACGGCGATCTGCAGGCGCACCGTGTGGATCCAGTCGTACGCATCCGGCTCGAACTCGGCCTTGAGCTGCGACAACTCCTGCCAGCTCTCCAGATCGAGATTCTGCCAGCGGCTGTCACCATGGGCGTGGGCATCGATGTGGATGACCTCGGCCATCTCCTTGCAGAGCAGGCAGAACGCGCGCTTGACGTTGATGACCCGGATCGCCTGGTAAAACTTGTTGAGCACCAGAACGTTGGCGTTGAGGGCAAGACTTCCGCCGGCCGACACCGCGACCGGCGCCATTCCGGCCGGTGGAGAATCCGGGTTGTGTGCAAAACCCTTCATCATGGTCAGACCTCTAAAACCGGAACGCTATGCCACGTCCGGTAATTCCTGCGAGGACATTATACAACGCAGCCGGGCGATGTGAACAGGGGAAGCGCGGTAATCGGTGAACGGTAGTCGGTGAGCGGTGAGCGGTAATCGGTAATTGGTGATCGGTGATGGGTAATCGGTAATCGGTAATCGGTGATCGGTGATCGGTGATGGGTGATGGGTGATGGGTAATCGGTGATCGGTAATCGCTAATCGGTAATCGGTGACCGGTGATCGGTAGTTGGCCGATTGGTACGCGCGACCACCGATCACTGATCACCCGATCACCCGATCACCCGATCACCCGATCACCCGATCACCCGATCACCGACCACCGACCACCACACGCGCCGTTGCGGTCACCGCGCTGCCGGTTAATATGGCGCTGTCTTACCAACTGAAAACTATGACAAGTCGAGAACGCCTTGCCGCCACACTCGCTCATCGCCAGCCGGATCGCGTTTGCGTGGACTTCGGTGCCACGTTCGTGACCGGCATCCACGTTTCCGTCGTCCATCGCCTGCGCCAGCGGTTGCTCGGCGACAAGGACTTCCGCGTGAAGGTGTGCGAGCCGTACCAGATGCTCGGTGAGGTCGACGACCAACTCCGCGAGGCGCTCGGCATTGACGTGGTCGGCTCGCTCGGGCGCAAGTCGATGTTTGGAACGGAGTCCAGGGACTGGAAGGAACTAACGCTTTTCGACGGCACGCCGTGCCTGGTCCCGGGCTCACTGAATCTCACGCCGGCCTCGGATGGCGGCTGGTACGCCTACCCCGAGGGAGACACGAGCGCCGCGCCGAGTGGCCACATGCCCAGGGGCGGGCACTTCTTCGATGCGGTGATCCGCCAGGATCCGATCGACGAGGCGAAGCTCAACCCGGCAGACAACACCGAGGAATTCGGGCTGCTCAGCGCGGAGGATCTCGCCTTCTATCGGGCCAGGAAGCAGTGGTTCCAGCAGCGCAGCCAGTTCGGATCGTCGCTGGTCATCCCGGGCACGGCCTTCGGCGATATCGCCCTGGTGCCGGCCCCGTGGATGAAGCATCCCAAGGGCATCCGCGATGTCAGCGAGTGGTACATGGCGACGGCCGACCGCAAGGACTATGTGCGTGCGATCTTCGACAAACAGCTTGAGTTCGCGATCCAGAACGTCAACACGCTCATCGATCTCTTTGGCGACGTCGTGCAAGTGGTGGTGATCACCGGCACCGATTTCGGTACGCAGATGGGTCCCTTCATCGCGCCGGAGGCTTATCGCGAGATGTTCCAGCCGTATCACAAGGCGATCACCAGCTTGATCCACAAGCGCAGCAATTGGAAGTGTTTCATCCACTCCTGCGGCGCGGTTCGCAAACTGATCCCGGACTTCATCGATTCCGGATTTGACGTGCTTAACCCCGTCCAATGCTCGGCCGTCGACATGGACGCCGCGCGGCTGAAGCAGGAGTTCGGCAAAGACATCGTCTTCTGGGGCGGCGGCGTGGATACTCAGAAAACCATGGCCTTCGGCACGCCCGCGCAGGTGTATGGCGAGGTCAGCGAGCGCGTGCGGATCTTCAACAAGGACGGGGGCTTCGTGTTCAACGCCGTCCACAACGTGCAGGGCAATACGCCGATCGAGAATGTGGAGGCACTGTTCAAGGCGCTGCGGGAGAGCAAGTGAATGAATCTAAGAACATTTTCGTAGACATCGTAATCGATCAAATTCTTTTCTTCTGTCTATGCACCGACGACCAATGTGAGCCAGACGTCGCCGTCAACGTACTTGAGTCTATTACCGGTTCCCTGAACCATGTTGGAACGCCCGAAGACCGTAGGGCATTGCTCACGCGGGCACAAGAGCGATTGCTGGACGAGCCCCGCGCAGAGGCACGGGAAGTACTTGCAGACCTTCGCGAGACGTTGGGTATCGGGGAAGAATGAACCGGATCAGTCCCGACTCACAGATGGCGCCAAACTAATCAGGCAGTTTTCGCGACAGTGGCATCAGCATCTGCTTCGTCCCGATGCAGATGAACCACAGAGATCACGGAGACGTTTCTGGTTGCCTGAACGGAATTGCGAGGTTGGCCGGTATTGGGTTTGGTGCGTATAGGTGATTATGGAAACGATTCGCGAACTGACGCTCGTGGTCCAATTTGGTCTCTGTGGGCTCTGTGGTTCAACATCCTTCCGTCGCAACTTACCCCAACGCCACCCGCCGCGCCGTCACGAAATCATCGCTACGTCTTTGCGGTCTTGCGTCCGATCTTCCTTATCTTCGGCGATAGGGATGACTTGGTGGATTTCTGGAGCCCGACCAGCCATCTTGGCGAAGGTGGCTTGGCTGACGCGAAGCTGTTCGCGAAGCGTCTTGATGGCCAGCGCGCTGTGACATGCTCAGGTGTTAAGCGACAAGGACGATATGGGGACGGACTTGATGGCGGCACGGAGGCGGGCGGTCGGGGATTTGGGCGCGAAGGGCGGAGGGAGAATGGGTTCGTTTTTCATTTGGGGAGTTGATGGTTGATAGTTGGTAGTTGATAGTGGGGGTTTGAGCTTAGTTTGCGATGCGGCAGTTGATGGTCGACTGGTGATGGTTGCCGGAGAGGTTGAAGGTCGATGATCGGTGGCCGAGTGTGGTTCGGGATCGGTGGTGGGTTCGTTTTGCAGACGATGGATCTGGCGGAGGAGGGAGGTGAAACGGCCGACGAGGCGGGCGTGGAGGCTCCAGAGGCGGGTGAGGGGCGTGGGTTTGTTTTCGAAGAATTGACGGGCGATGATGGCCTCGGAAGTCAGCGGGTCGTGGTCCGTGGCCGGCAGCGGAGACAGATGTGCAGGGTCATGGGCGGCGCTCGTGAGGCGGACTTGTTCGGCGAGCATGAGGTGGTGTTCGATGGCGGGGATCTGTTGGAGTTTCCAGGCGACGTGGGCAACTTCGCGGACGAGCGTGCCGAGAAGGCGTGTCGCGGGGCGGAATTCGTCCTGGTAGGCGGCGAGGAAATCGAGGAAGGCGGGGTCGGCCGGGAGGATGGCGGAGGCGAGGCCGTGTTTGACGGCGTTCTGGGAAGAGGCGGCCTTGCCTTCGGGCGTGCGCGGGCCCGTGGAGTGCTGGGCGTTGGCGCGGTTGGCCGTTGTTTTGGGATCGATTTGCTCGATGGGTGCGGTCATAGGGCTCCTATGTTAGTGGTGTGACTATGGTAACATGTAGTGAACATGAGTACAAGTCGCATGTTTCACTTTAATGAATTGAAAGGGAGTGTGTGCGGGAACTGGATGGCCGTGCCGCATTCCGGGCACCGCTCGGGACTGGCCCGCAGGTCGTAGCCGCAGGTGACGCACAGGCCGTTGCGTACACACGGTTCTGCGGTTCAGCGCTTCGGCCACCTATCGGCACGGGCAAGCGTACTTGCCCATGCCACCCTACGCCGCAAACTGTCTTGGCCTTGAAAGCGCACAATTCCTCTGATTTCCCAGCGTTGGACTAAACGGCTGTCGCCGTGGCGGGCGTGGGAGGGCCTTGCGTGGCGGGATTGTGTAGACTTTATGGCAGAGAGGCCGGCGGACGGACGACACGGGGTCGGCCGCCGCCAGTCTCCATATCCGAAAGGAGTCTGCC
>JANYKD010000567.1 GCA_025361735.1 Phycisphaerales bacterium | reverse complement strand
GCAGCAACATACCGTGGCTGCGTCCTTTAACCGAGGTACGCGCCTTGATCGAGCAGCAGCTTCTGAAGCTTGGGGATGTCGACATCGCGCGGTTTGCAGCCGCTACGGACGGCCAGCGCGGCGGCCGCGCCGGCGGCGTGGCCCGTCGTCAGGCATGAGGCAATCAGTCGCATGTCTTCGATCAGCTTCTCATCGACACACGAACTTCGGCCGGCGGTCAGGAGGTTGTCGATTTTCTTCGGAAGCAGCACGCCGTAGGGGATCGGCCACTCGGGGTGCTGCGCGTTCTGGGCGCCGCCGACCGCGATGGTATCGGAGAACTTCTTGCCTTCGCGGCTTTCCTTGAAAGTGAGTTGGTGCGTGCCGGCGAGGATTCGCGTGGTGCGGACACCCAGCTGAGGGGCGCTGTCGAGCAGGAAGACCTGCTCGCCGCCGGGCGTCCTGCGAAGTTTCTGGACGCGATCCCAAATGGCGCGGCGGTGGGCGATCTCCAGCCGCGTCAGGTCGGCGATGTCCAGGGCATTGGTGCTTGGGCCGCGAAGATTGATCCAGGTCACGCTCTGCAGCGGGGTGGCTGAGCCGAGGCTGCTGAATCCGGCTTCCTTGAGCTTGGCTTTGTCGGCGCGGTCGACATTGCCGAGGCGATGCACGAGACCGATGGCGTGCAGCCGCTGCTCGTGTTCGGCGCCGGCCGCCGCGAAGACGTCGCCGTCGCCGGTGGTGTCCACGACCACTTTCGCGAGCACCGCATGCCGGCCGGCTTTGCTTTCCAGCACGACGCCGCGGAGGGCGCCGGCCTCCATGACGACATCGACGACCCAGCAGTGGAAGAGAACGTTAACCCCGGCCTCGCGGATCATGTCATCCATGACGACCTTGGTGGCTTCGGGGTCGGAAGTGGGATTGTGCTTGCCGGGGGCCTGGTTGATGATTGCGCCGTCGATTTTGTTGAGGCGTTCGAGCAGTTCATCGCCGATGCCGCGGACGACCTTCTTGAGTTGGCCGTTCTGCTTGGCGTGCGTGCTGATGACCAGCAGCACCTGGCCGCCGGTCCACAGTCCGCCGAGGTATCCGTAGCGTTCGATGAGGGTTGTCTTGGCGCCGGCGCGGGCGGCCGCGATTGCCGCGGTGAAGCCAGCGGCGCCACCACCGACGACCAGGACGTCGGTCTGATGCATGACCGGCAGCGGGCGCTGTGGCTGGACGACCTGGCCATCGCTGAGCACGGCGGGATATCGCGGTGCCGTGCTGCTGGGAATCAGCTTGAGTTCCGGCACGGCCGATTTGGCGGCGCCAGCCGGGGCCTCGTCGGCGATCGTGCGGCGGGCAAGGGCGGGACCGAGTCCCGCGGCCGCCAGAACTCCCATCAATCGACGCCGTGTCATGCTGTTTTCCATGGGCGAGTGTTCTCCGCAATCAGGGCAACAGGGTTTTCATCGACGATACACGGGGCATCGTATGAAACACGGAGGAGGGCGTCAAACGCATGCAGTGCCGCCGGTGTCCTGGGAGCGCGGGCGTCCTCGGCCGCCTTTAAGAGCGGGCGAGGACGCCCGCGCTCCCGGCTACGCCTCGCGGTGTTCCTCGTGGAAGGCAACCCACAGCAGAATCATCGCCACCAGCGCGCACGCGGAGGCTCCGTAGAATAGTGTCGCCGTCCCGCGCGTGTCCTTCACCCAGCCGCACAGCAGGTTGCCCACCATGACGGCAGCGCCGCTGATGAGCATGGCGTAGACGCCCTGGAGCGAATGCCGGAAGCGATCACCGGCGTTGCGATTGAGGAAGCTCGGCGGCGCGATGAACAGCGCCAGCACCCAGGGGCCGTGGAATATTTGCACCGCGATGGCGACGGTCGGGTTTTTCACGGCCGCGAGCAGGAACAGCCGCACGACGGCCGCGCCTGCGCCGAGCAACATGACCCGGCGCAGCCCGATGCGCTCGACAATCCAACCAAAACCGGCCGTGAAGACAATCTCCACGGCGATCGATAGTGACGACACCGGCCCGAGCCATTTCACCGGGACGCCCAGTTCCTTGAGGTAGATTGGGTAGAACGTTGACCAGGCCGTGACCCCGAGCCAGAGGATGAACATCGCCGTGCAGAACAATCGCAGCGGCGGCCGGGCGATGACGCGGATCGCATCGAGGCTTGGCAGGCGAGGCTCGTCGATAGCGGAAGGGGGGTTGGGTAGGGTAGGAAGAAGCAGAAAGAGATTGGCCGCCCCCAGTCCGCATACGACCAGAGCGCCGAGGAGGCTGATCGAAGTCGGGCATCCCCACGCCATCAGGAAGTACAGCGCGAAACTCGGCACCATGTACCCGATCGAGCCCCAGATGCGCACGCGATGATACGGCTCAGGATCGAGCCCCTGGCCCTTGCGAAGTTCCTGAAGCGCGAAGTTCAGCCCGTCCTGCAGCGGAAGAATGCCCGCGAACATGGCGCGATGCAGCACGTAGGCCAGCAGGATCGCCCAGAATCCGCGGGCGTAGAAGAGCAGGCCCATGGCGATGCCCGCGAACACAAAGAGCCACGCCAGAAGCCGACGGGCATTCAGCCGCGTATCAGCCAGCAATGTGGTGATGAACGGCGACAGCAGGTTGGGAATGCACGAGGCCGCGAAGACCCAGCCGATCTGCGTATCCGAGAGAGACCGCTCGCGAAAGTAGACGGACAGGTACGGGAAGAACGCCCCGAGCACGGCGAAGGAGAAAAAGAACTGCGCCTTGGTGGCGCGCAGAGCCAGCGCGGCGGTGCGAGGCGGAGTTGGGACAGAGGTCGGGTCCATCGAAGGCGGGAAGGATATCGGCCGGTCGGTGCCGAGCAAAGCACATTGCTCTTGACCGTGACTTTTGGCACATGACATCGCTCGATTGATCCTCTATCCTTGCCTCCACCATGCTCAGGCCGATTCTCAAAATCGTGCGTATGTCGCGCAGCATTCCAGGCTGATCTCTTCTCATGATCTCTCTTCAGAACATTCGCAAGTCGTTCAGGCATGTCGTCGCCGTCGATGGACTTTCCCTGCGCATTCAGCGGGGCGAGATATTCGGGTTGCTGGGTCCGAACGGCGCAGGTAAATCGACCGTCATCGCCATGATCGTCGGCCTGCTTCAGCCTGATTCCGGCCAGATCCTCGTCGACTCCCAGCCTCCCTCCAATCGGCAGATTCGTTCCCAAATCGGCTATGCGCCCCAGACTCTGAGCATCTACGAGGAATTGACTGCCCGCGAGAACGCCGAGTTCTTCGCCTCTCTTTATGGCATGGGCCGCCGCCAGCGCCGAACTCGGTCGGCCGAAGTGCTTGAATTCGTCGGCCTTACCGACCGGGCGAACGACCGGGTCCGCACGTATTCCGGCGGCATGAAACGCCGCATCAACCTCGCTGTCGCCCTGGTGCATGATCCGCCGCTCATCCTGCTCGATGAGCCCACTTCGGGCGTCGATCCCCAGTCGCGCAACGCCGTCTTCGATATCGTCGCCGCCCTGCATGCCCGCGGCCGGACCATCGTTTACATCTCCCACTATATGGAGGAAGTCCAGCGCCTCTGCACCCGCGCCGGCATCATCGACCACGGCAAGCTCCTGGCGATCGACACCGTCGATTCACTCATCAAGTCCCACGGTGGCCAGAGCAAGTTGCAGATCGAACGCACCACCGGCACGGAGCACCACACCACCGACGACGTCCTGCCGATTCTGTCCAGCGCCATCGCCTGCGGAGACGTTTGCTCGATCCGCATCGACCGCCCCGATCTGGGTTCCGTTTTCCTCAACCTCACCGGCCGTTGCCTGCGGGATTAACCATGCGCATTATCCTTACGCTTGCCCATAAGGACATCCGGTTGCTCTTCCGCGACACGCTGGGGTTCTTCTTTACTTTCGCGTTCCCGCTCATCATGTCGCTCTTCTTTGGCACGATCTTTTCCGCCAACGGCGGCAAGGGAGTCAGGGATCTTCCCGTCCTCATCGTTGATGAAGACGACTCGGATGTTTCTCGCAGCATGGTCGCCCTTCTTCGCCAGGTCCCCGAATTCTCGCTCACGGAAATGGCCCGCCGTGATGCGGCTTTGGACCTCGTGCGTCGCGGCAAACAGACGGCGGCCATCATCCTGCCCAAAGGCTTCGGCCAACTCGGCGCCGTCTTCTTTCACGGCCGCCCCCTGAGCCCCATCCTTGCCAGCGATCCATCGCGCCGCGCCGAATCGGCCATGATCAACGGCATCGTCGTCGCTCGCTGCTTCCAGTTTCTACAGGGGCAGTTTGCCGATCGGCACCTGGTCCAACAGATGAGCCAGCAGGCGCAGCAAGAACTCGCCCAATCGGCCGACGTGCCGCTCAAATACCGCATAGTCCTCCAGCCCTTTTTGCAGAGCATGCAGCAGATGCTGGGTGACCTCCCGCAGCCCGCCACTCTCCCTTCCACACGCGCCGCGGCCCCCGCGTTTGAACTTGTCCATGTTCAGAACCTTCCCGTTGCCGGACAGCGACAGATCGGCAACGCTTACACCACCTCTTTTCCCCAGGGCATTGTCTGGGCCCTGGTCGGCTGTGCCGCCACGTTCGGCATTTCTCTCGTCACCGAGCGAAACCACGGCACGCTCACCCGCCTGTGTGTGGCCCCCGTCTCCCGGCTGCACGTATTGCTTGGAAAAGCCTTCGCCTGCTTCATCACCACCTGCAGCGTTGCCGTCACGCTGCTGGCCGTCGCCTATTTCTTCTTTGGCGTCCGCCCCCAGTCGCCTCTACTGCTGGCGCTCGGCATCGCCTGTAGTGCGATCGCGTTTGTGGGAATCATGATGCTGCTCGCCGTCGTCGGCAGAACGGAACGTTCGGCCGCCGGCATCGGCTGGGGCACGTTTTTGCTCATGTCGATGTTCGGCGGCGGCATGGTCCCGCTCATGTTCATGCCCCCGTGGATGGTTCACCTCAGCCCCTACAGTCCCGTGAAATGGGCCATCCTCTCCATCGAAGGCCCGCTCTGGCGCAATTTCACGTTTCTCGAAATGTTCGTTCCCTGCACGGTTTTGCTGGCCATCGGGGCCGCGGGTTTCCTGCTGGGCGCCCGCGCCTTCGCCCGGCCACAGCCCCTCTGACTCGCAACCAGTCCATATCGCGAAACTCGGTCATTGGTCTGCTTGAGCCCCGCGAAGCCGCAAAGAGCTAGCCGATCCGCATATCCGAGAGAGACCGGTCGCGGAAGTAGACGGGCAGGTAAGGAAAGAACACTCAAGCGTGGCGAAGAAGGGAAAGGGAATTGTCCGAGGAGAATCATGCGAGGGAATCGCTATGGCTGCGCCGGATGAAGCCCGAGAGTCACCAGGAGCAAGCGAATCCGTCTGGCCGCCGTGCGATTCATCCGCACGCATTCAACCGTCGCTCGTCCGGTTGGCGTCTTGCCGACGATGTGCAACCAATCGGGCGACCATGGGAAGTGATCGTCCCATGATTGCTGCCGCGGGTTGAACAGCGGAGCCAGTTTGCGAGCCAACGGATCCAGCGCCAGGGTCCGGTGGGCCTTGGCGGCATTGCAGGTTGGACATGCCCAAGCCAAATTAGCCAGCACCGTCGCCCCGCTTGCCGAATGTGGCACACAATGATCGCAGTGAAACGTGGCGTAGCAGGCGTGTTCGGGATACCCGCAGTATTCGCAGAGCCCGGCAGCGCGCCGTCGGACTGCCTCGTGAAGTTGTCTCCCGATGGCGCGGCCCATGGCTCAGGCCGAGACGCTGGGCTGTGCTTTGGAATGCAGGCGAGCCCGCTCGTCCTCCCGCGAAGCCGCGTGCTGCAGGAGTAATAGCGACTTTCGATCCACATATTCGAGCATCTCGGCAAGTTCTCGTTCTTCCTGGCGCGTCAAATCTTCGGCCTTGCTTTTGTCAATCAGTCCGTCCAATCGGCGTTGCGCAAAGGCGGGGAGCCGCCCGTCTGGCGTGAGAAACAGCCCCAGCAGTTCTTCCGGGAGTCGCACTCGATGTGGTGTTCGCGAACTCACGGTCTGCTCACCTCACAAGACAGTATGCGCCACGGCAGGCGAAAGGAAAATCGTGGGGTGGGGTTTGGTTGAGCCATCTCTGGAGGAGCCACAGACAATACTTCCGATGACTACACACTCATGAGTACCCTTCGGACGAGTCGGACGATAATCTTCGCATCATCAAGTCTCGGGTGAAGCGAACCATCAAACTCCAGGCCGCAGTACCGCAACGCCTCGCTGATGCCCAGCTTCTTCTCCACTGTCGGCCAGATCTTCGCCTACAACGTCGCCCGTTGCTTGTGCCATTCCGTCGCCTTCTCATACATCCGGGCGATCCGCAGCAGTTTGGGCTCGGAGAAGACCGGGCCGAGCAGTTGCATGCCGACGGGCAGCGGTTTGGCGCTGTCGGTCAGGCCGCAGGGGACGTTCAATCCGGGGATGGCGGCGATGTTGGCCGTTACGGTGAAGACATCGGTGAGGTACATCTGCAAGGGGTCGCCGCTCTTTTCGCCAACCTTGAACGCGGGGATCGGGCTGGTGGGGCAGACGATCACGTCGCACTGCTTGAAGGCCTCGTCGAAATCGCGGCGGATCAGCGCCCGCATTTTCAGGGCGCGCACGTAGTAGGCGTCATAGTGGCCGGACGACAGGGCATACGTGCCGATCATGATGCGCCGCTGCACCTCGTCGCCGAAGCCTTCGGCGCGGGACTTGCTGAATAATTCGACGATGTCCTTCACCGGCTGCTTGGTGCGGTGGCCGAAATGCACGCCGTCGTAGCGGGCGAGATTGCTGGATGCCTCGCAGGGGGCGATGACGTAATAGGCCGCGATCGCGTATTCCGCGTGCGGCAGGGAAACCTCGATGATCTCGGCGCCTTGGGCGCGGTAGACGTCCAGGGCGTTGGCGATCGCGACGCTCACCTGCGGATCGATGCCAGCCGTGTGCAGATACTCTTTGACGACACCGATGCGGAGCTTCTCGACCGGCTTTTCGAGTTCGGCCAGGTGATCGGGCACATCGCCGGGAACACTGGTCGAGTCCAGTTCGTCGTGCCCGGCGAGCACGTTCATCATCAACGCCACGTCGGCGCAGGTCCGGCCGAAGGGACCGATCTGGTCGAGCGACGAGGCATACGCCACCAGTCCGTACCGCGAGACCCGGCCATAGGTCGGCTTGAGCCCGACGAGGCCGCAGAATGAGGCCGGCTGGCGGATCGAACCGCCGGTGTCGGAGCCGATCGCGGCGCAGCACATGCCTGCCGCCAGTGCCGCGGCCGATCCGCCTGACGATCCGCCCGGCACGCGCGATGTATCCCACGGATTCAGCGTCGGGCCAAATGCGGAGTTCTCCGTCGAGGATCCCATGGCAAATTCATCGAGGTTGGTCTTGCCGACGATGATCGCCCCGGCCGCTTCGAGCTTGCGGACCACGGTCGCGTCATAAGGCGCCCGGAAGTTGGCCAGCATGTGCGATGAGCAGGTCGTCAGGCCGAAACTCGTGCAGATGTTGTCCTTGAGCGCGATGGGCACGCCGGCCAGTGGGCCGGTGCGCGTTCCCGCGTCGACCTCTTTCGCCAGTTGCAGCGCGCGATCCGAGAAGACGCTGTTGAACGCATGCAGGTGGCCGTCGAGCCGATGGATGCGGTCCAGCGCCTTACGCACGAGTTCGGCGGAGGAAACCTGTTTCGAGCGGATGGCATCGAGTGCCGCGATGAGTGTATCGGGAGTGAGCATGGGATTTGCCTGGGGAAAGTTCAGCCGGCCGAGTCCTCGTCGCCGCCGATCACCTTGGGAACCTTGAAGAACGGCCCATCAGACTCCGGTGCGTTCTGGAGCACCTGCTCGACCGACAGGCCTGGCCGCGCGATGTCCTCGCGAAGCACGTTGTGAATGGGCAGGGCGTGCGCCATCGGCTCGACGCCGGTGATGTCCACCTCGCCGATTTTGGCCACATATTCGAGGATGGGCTCAAGCTGGTTCGTGAAGCGGACGAGCTTCTCTTCCGGGATGGCCAGCCGCGCCAGCTTGGCGACATGGCGGACCTGTTCAAGTGAGATCTTCTGGTCGGACATGGAGTGGGTTGTATCGGCGGGAGTGAGGCGGATCAAGCGCGGCTTCGTTGCAACCCAAGAAGACTAACACGAAGGCAGGAAGACACGCTGACACGTAGACTCCAAACGCGACGAATCCGGCCAACAAAAAGAACCCACGGACCTCTGTCCGTGGGTCAGATTGGGTTGTATAAGCGATCCTCAGGCCGCGACGGCTTCCTTCTTCCAGGTGCGTCGCTTGGGCTTGACGACCAGGCCGCTGTGGATGGCCTTGGCGCTGACCTTGATGCGGACGATCTTGCCACCGACCACCGCGCGGACGCGCTGGATGTTGGCTTTGAACTCGCGGCGGGAGATGCCGGTGGTCTTGGTGCCGACGCCGCCCAGGTACTTGGCCTTGCCACGAGTCCTGATCTTATTGCCCTTGTGGGTTCGTTTTCCGGTAAAAACACAGACGCGTGGCATAGATTCCTCTTCTGGTCAAATAATCGAGCCGAGTAGTTTAACGGTCGCCGCATTGAATGCAAGGCCGGCGGCGCTCTTTTTCCGCGGACGGCCGTGTCATATACTGCAGGCGCAATCAGGCTGCCGCGAGACCCTTTCGCGGCTCAAGGGAACCGATCCGCATGAGCAACCGAGTGCCGATAGCCTTCATTCTCCTTACCAGGGACGAAGAAGTAAATATTCCTCACGCGCTGCGGAGCACGCTGGACTGGGCCGAGCAGGTCTTTGTGGTTGATTCCGGATCGACCGACCGCACGCGCGAGATCACCGAATCGCTCGGGGCCACATTTGTTTCCCATGCTTGGGAAGGCTATGCCCGCCAGAAGAACTGGGCGCTGGACAATCTGCCGATCCGCACTCCATGGGTCTTTATTCTCGACGCCGATGAAGCTGTCACGGATGAACTTCGCGAGGAACTCACGCGCGTCGCCACAGCGGACAACTGCCGCGAGAACGGCTTCTACGTCAATCGCCGGCTCATCTTTCTCGGCCGATGGATTCGCCACTGCGGTTACTATCCGAGTTGGAACATACGCTTCTTCCGCCGGGGCAAGGCCCGCTATGCCGATCGCTCCGTACACGAGCACATGGTTGTTGAGGGTTCAGTGGGCTACCTCGTCAATGCCATGCAGCACGAGGACCGGCGCGGCCTCTCACACTTCATCGTCAAGCACAACTGGTACAGTACGCTCGAGGCGCAGGAGGCCATGCGGTTGGAGCAATCGGAGGACTACTCGCAGAAGGTTCGCCTCATCGGGGGCGGGTCGGTCGAGCGACGACGCTGGCTCAAGCGATACGTCTGGCCGTGGCTGCCGCTACGCTGGCTGGCCCGCTTCGTCTCCATGTATATCCTGAAACTCGGGTTCATGGACGGCTGGGTCGGGTTGCACTTCTGCTCGCTTCTGGCCATCTACGAATACGAGATATTTCTCAAGACGTACGAGCTTCATCTGGAGAAGCAGCGGCGTCTGAAAGAGGCGCGTCGGGCCAGGCAACAGGCGACCCCGCAAGCCGGCCAGTCGTGAGAGGCAGCCACGGCTTCAGAAGTTCATGGGTGCTTGCGTGTGGGCTTCACATCGCCAGCGTAGGTACTCACACAGAATCTGACGGGCCCGGTTTCTCCGTCAACGCACCGGTGGCTTTGGCAGCATCGGCGCTGGGACCGCCGGGAGCGACGTGCAATTTCTCACGGTAGAGCAGGCCGATCATGTATTCATAGCAGGCCATGAGCCAGGCCAGACGCCATCCGGCCCGGCCATCAAGGAAACCCAGGCGGAAGAAGTACATGTGCATGAAGCGCCCGAGTGGGCGACAGGGCAATCGCGGCCACACCCGCCTGCGGAACCATTGGCGAAAGCGCAATGAACCATGGAACAGCGAGTATTCCGGCGCCGCGCTGCTTCGACCCAGCCGCATTTTGACCCATTCAGCGCTTTCCAGATCCGCGTAGCGAATGTGTTTGGCGATGTAGTCGGAGATCGTCTCGTAGCGGATATGGATGAGATGGCCTCGCAGATACGCCGTGCTGCCTTGGCAAACCATATGTTCGTGGACGCAGCGATCCTCGTAGGAAGCGCGACCTCGCCGGAACAGGCGCAGGTTCCATGAAGGATACAGGCCCCCATGGCGGATAGGCTTTCCCATGAAGACGGGCTGGCGATTGACGTAGAATCCATCTTCCCGCGGATTTGAGGCGACAATCGCCAGGATCTCGTCCCGCAGTGCGGGCGCAACGCGTTCATCCGCGTCGAGAATGATGACCCATTCCGCCTGGAAGGGGAGATTGCCCAGACCCCAGTTCTTCTGGGCGGCGTAACTGCCAAAGACGTGTTCGACAACGGTGGCGCCGGCCTGGCGGGCCAGTTCCTGGGTGCCGTCGGTGCTGAAAGAGTCGAGAACGAAGACCGGCCCGAGCTGCGAGGCATTGCGGACCGTGTCCGCGATGTGAGCCGCCTCGTCGCGGGTGATGATCATGACCTCGATCCGGGGAGGCGTCATTGTGGCTCCCTCATCAGAGCCTCTAACGCCGCTTCCGTCTTGGCCTGCCAGCCGGCATCATGCTCGATGACTTTCAGGGCGATCCAGTACTCGTACATGGAAATCATCACGGCGTAGTGGAATCCAGGAATCCCGTCCAGGATTCCTCGCTGATAGAAATAAACATAGATAAAGCGGAGCAGGGCTCTTCCAGGCAGGAAGAAGCTGAGCGCTTTGCGTGCCTGGCGGGATTCGACGCGGTCGGAACTGAATATTTTTTTCAGGGCGCCGACAAACGTGCCGCGGTTGCCTTGCTTCAGCTTCACGCCTTCCAGTGCTTCCATCTGCGAATACTTGTTGTGCTTCGAGAACCACTCCGCCAGCCCCTTGCTGAAATTGTAATGGAGGAAGTAATTCTTCAGATAGCCATGGGTACCCTGGAGGACGGGAACGGGGTTGACCAGCCGTTCGAAGCGGATGTGCGGCGGCTTGAAGAAGCGCATGATCTCGCCCGGCGGCATGGCGTGCCTGATCCAGCCGCCCATGAAATAGTTTTTGCGGCCGCAGTAGTAGGCGGCGTGCGGATTGGCGGCATCGGCGGCGATTGCCTCGATCTCGGCCCGCAGTTCGGGCGTCATCCGCTCGTCGGCGTCCAGATAGAAGACCCACTCGTGCTTGAAGGCGATGTTCTCCATGGCCCAGTTCTGATGGGCGGCCCAATTGTCGAGTTTCCTCTGGATGACGCGTGCGCCCATGTTCCGGGCAATGTCCACGGTGCGATCGGAGCTCAACGAATCAAGCACGACGATGTCATCGGACCAGCGCACGCAGGCGATGCAATCGGAAATGTTGATTTCCTCGTTCAGCGTTAGGATCATTATCGAGATCAAGAGGTCTGCCCTTTCAATTGGCGGGTCTTGATGAACTTCGCGGGACTGCCCGCGACCACGGTCCACGCTGCCACATCCTTGAATACGCTGGAACGCGCGCCGACGACGGCGCCTTCGCCAATGGAAACGCCTGGCGCCACGAAGACGTCCGCGCACACCCAGGCTCCATCACCGATCGTGATCGGCGCGGTGGTCAGGGGCATGACGGGATCCTCGAAATCATGGCTTGCGGTGCAAAGGAAACTGTATTGGCTGACGGTCGCGTTGTTGCCGATGCGCACCTTGTCGACGCAGTAACAGTCCACGTCATCGGCAATGCAGCTATCCGATCCCAGTTCGAGATTCCACGGCGCCCAGATTCGGGCCCCGGGATACGGATGGGCGCCGCGCCCGAGCTTAGCGCCAAATGCCTTCAGCAGAAACCGCCGCCAGCCGTGCAGAAAGCGCGGGCTGGGACGATACGCGAGGTGCCAGACGATCGACCATAACACTCGACCAATCTTGTTGCCGAGGTTATGAATACTGGGCTGGTATCCGGTTTTGAATGGTTGAGTCGGCATTGGGACTTATATCGAGGTGACCTTCCTGCTTGCCACGAAAAATGATTTCCATAATGGCCAGACCCTGCCGTATCCCGTCCACAAATGTGTCTTGAATCCGGAATTGTTCAGGCACGCGGCCAGTGACTTTTGATCAAAAAAACGAATGTGCTGTCCCACCGGATCAAAATGACTGGCGAAGCCGTGCAGGCAGAGGACGATGTTCTTCACCAGCCCATGGTAGGGGGTCGTCAAAATGAACAGGCCGCCCGGCTTCAGCAGCCGATTGACTGCCTGCAGGAACTCAGTCACATCAAACAGGTGTTCGATGACTTCGCTGCTGAAGATGCAGTCAAACTCCTCGGCGTGAGCGGGAAGGAGTGTCTGGACTTCACCGGCATAAAAGGGGATGCCGGGTTGCTTCTCCTGGGCAAAGTGGATGGCCTGATTGCTGATGTCGATTCCCGCAGGGCGGAAGCCCATGGTTTTGAAGAATGCGCAGAATTCGCCGCGGCCGCAACCCACGTCGAGTACTGATGAATTGGCCGGGAGTTTGTCCAACGAGCTCCGAAGAAGCGCCTGCCGGACGGGGGTCGTGGGATCGTTATATTCTTCGGGATTATCCCAATATTTTTCGTAGTACTCGTTGACGGATCCCATGCAATTGCTCCGTTCTCGCACGTAACCATCGGCCGCAGGACGCCACAGGCCAAATTGCGAATACTATACGCCCGCTTCAGCGGAATTACCAATCTGGTGGCAGCAGTGTCGCCGCTCGGCGCGGCAATTCTCCAGGAGACCGTTCCTGGGAGCGCGGCCGTCCCCGGCCGCCCATGTTTATGCGGGCGGGGACGCCCGCGCTCCCGGGAAGACTGCCGCGACGACGCCGCTTGGGCATCAGGAATGCGATGAGGATGTCACTTCCACTCGAACCAGTGGGCACAGCCGGCGATGATTCCGCCATCTGCCGCAGGATGTGCATTCTGCGTGTGGTGGGTATATTGGAGTCCATGGCGACGTCGGACACGCTGGAGCAATCACCGATTGCTGTGCCGCTTTCCCATCCAGTGCCTTCGTCCAAGGCAGGGCGCGAGCCCTTCCTCGACCTGGCCAGGCTCGTGGCGGCCATCGGGATCATCTGGATTCACACGCCGCGGTCCAAGGAATTGAGTCCGTACACGGCGTTGGGCCGTTTTGCGGTTCCGTTCTTTGTCGTGTCCGCCATCTACCTTCTGGTTGGAAGCGTTCGACGCAATCCCGAGCGGAGTTTTCGTGACTACGCCTCCAATCGATTCATGCGGCTATATGTGCCGTTTCTGATCTGGACCGGCATCTATTACCTCTTGCAGGCGGCCAAGTACCGGTTCATCAGCGGGCGGTCCGTGCTGCCGCTCGACTTCTACATGCTCTGGGTGGGCACGGCGATTCAGCTGGGGTTTCTGCCTTTTCTGCTGATCGTCTCGTTGCTCTGCTTTCCGCTGGCCCGCTGGATCGTGAATCATCCGACCTCAGGGAAAGGCGTGGCCATCTTGGCGGCTGTGGTCGGAGTTGCGGTTGCGCTGGTGCCGCTATTGTTTGACCTGGGGCCTGCTGAGATGACCAATCGCTGGCAGGCCATGGTCTTCGTCTCCTTTGCTTGGGCGACGTTGCCGGCGCTCTGCTGGGGGCTGTCGCTTGCCGCCATGCCGGAGTCTTTCTTGCATTGGATGCGGACCCGTTGGGCAGGCGGTCTGAACCTGCTGATAACGGCCGCGATGCTCGCCCTGGTTTGCATCAAGGGGCGCATTTCCTGGGCCGAGAATCTGGCGGGCGTGGGGTGGTTCTGTGCGGGGCTCGTCTGTTGGGGAAGCAGCCAACGCCTGCTACGGCTATGTGCCCTCGGTGCGGTGGCATTTGGAATCTATCTGTGCCACCACATGTTCATTCAGATAGCGCAGATCGCCGCATCGCGCGTGGGGTTGTCGCCGACGGCATGGCTCGATGTGGTGATCTTCCTCCTGGCCGCCGCGGCCAGCGTGGCATTTTCCATTTGGGTGTCGCGCTACAAATCGATGCGATGGCTGTTTCCCTGACGGACCGCTCAGCGTGCCGCCGGCAGGCCCCACACCTCGACTTCGGTGTAGTGATTCTGGTCATCGGTCGTGTTGCCCCGGCTCCAGAGGCGGACATACCGGCCCTTGACGCCCTTGGTGTCCATCAGCTTGCCCTGGTTGCTCTCGAAATATTGAAGGTCTTCGCCCAGGCCCATGCCGAGGGATTTATCCTGGTCGTTGTTGAACACCGTCTGCACGCCTTTGACGAACGCGGCGTCGTCGGACACCTGGGCGATCACGCTCTTGTAGACGCGCGGCTCGCCATGGTAGTGCCAGACGACAATCGCGTAGATCTGCGCCGGCTGGCCGAGGTCGATCTGGACCCACTGCGTGCCGGGAGCGAGTTCAACCCACGAACCTTCCTCGCCGTCCTTGTCGCCGTCGGTCACCTGTTCCAGTTTGCCGATGATCGGCGCGGCGTCGGAACTGGTCACCGGCCGCTTCAGGGCCAGATTTGTGCAGCCTTTGGGCGCCAGGAACGCCGGGCGCGGCTGGGTGGTGGGTTTCTCATACCTGCCGAGGCCCGGCGGAAAATTCCTGGGTGTACCGATGCCCGCGACTTTGGGAATCTTGATTTCGATCGGGGCATCTTCGGCCCGGGCGATTCCGCCCATGACAAGCGTAAGAAGACCCGCCGCCGCCAGAGTGATGTGTCGTCGCGTAAACATGAGTGGTTCTCCTGTTGGTATTACTTCGTGGCCGGAAGGCCCCATACTTCAACTTCGGTGTAGTGGTTCAGGTCGTCCGTGGTATTGGTTCTGCTCCAGAGCCGGACATACCGGCCTTTGACGCCCTTGGCGGGCATCAGCTTGCCTTCGTTGTTCTCGAAATACTGAAGGTCGTCGCCAAGACCCAGGCCCACGGAGTTGTCCTGGTCGTTGTTGAAAACCGTTTGCACGCCCTCGATGAAGTCGGCGTCGTTGGAGGTCTGCGCGACCACGCCCTTGTACACACGCGCCTCGCGGTGGTAGTGCCAGACGACGATGGCATAGATCTGCGCCGACTGGCCGAGGTCGATCTGGACCCACTGCTTGCCGGGGCCGAGGTTGACGCAGGAAGTCTCCATGCCTTCCTTGTCGCCGTCGGTGACCTGTTCCAGTTTGCCGTCGATCGGCTCGGGCTGGGAACTGGTCACGGGGCGATGAAGGGCCAGATTCTTGCAGCCGCCGGGCGCCAGGAACGGCGGCCGCGGCTTGCCGGTCGGAAGCTCCACCCGGCCAAGCCCCGGCGGCCGATCCTTGGGCGTGCCGCTGTAGGCGGGCTTGGGGATCTTGATCTCCAGTGCGGCATCTTCGGCCCTGGCCGGTCCACTCAGCGCAAGCGCGAGAAGGCCAGCGGCTGCCAGTGTGACGTTTCGTCTCGTGAACATAAGTGGTTCTCCTCTTGATTTACTTCGTGGCCGGAAGGCCCCACACTTCGACCTCGGTGTAGTGGTTCTGGTCGTCGACCGTGTTGCCCTTGCTCCAGAGGCGCACATATCGGCCCTTGACGCCCTTGGTGTCGATCAGCTTTCCTTCGTGGGTCTCGAAATATTGGGGGTTGTCGCCGATGCCCAAGCCAACAACGTTGTCCTGGTCGTTGTTGAATACTGTTTGCACATCCTTGATGAAATCCGCATCGCTGGAAACCTGCACGACCACCCCCTTGTAGACGCGCAACTCGGCGTGGTAATGCCAGACAACGATGGCATATATCTGCGCCTGTTGGCCGAGGCCGATCTGCACCCACTGTTTGCCTGGACCAAGTTCCACCCAGGAACCCTCAACGCCTTCCTTGTCGCCGTCGGTCACCTGTTTCAATTTGCCGATAATCGGCTCGGGATCGGAACTGGTCACGGGAGCTTTGGACGCAAGATTCTTGCAGCCCTTGGGAGCCAGGAATGGTGGGCGCGGTATGGCAGTGGGCTTCTCGATCCTGCCAAGACCCGGCGCAGGATGAAACGGCGTGCGGCTGAATGCGGGCTTGGGAATCTTGATTTCCAACGGTGCTTCTTCGGCCCCGGCCATTCCGCCCAGCACAATTGTAAGAAGGCCAGCGGCCGCCAGCGTGATGTTTCGTCTCGTGAACATAAGTGGTTCTCCTCTTGATTTACTTGCCGGCCGGAAGGCCCCACACTTCGACTTCGGTGTAGTGGTTTTGGTCGTCGACTGTGTTGCCCTTGCTCCAGAGGCGCACATACCGACCCTTCACACCTTTGGTCTCAATCAATTTGCCTTCATGGCTCTCGTAGTACTGAAGGTTGTCGCCGACGCCCAGGCCGATAGCGTTGTCCTGGTCATTGTTGAATACGATATGCATGTTCGTGGTGGCGGCGGAATCGTCGAACATTTGGACGACCACGCCCTTGTAGACACGCGGCTCCACATGGTGATGCCAGACGACGATGGCGTAGATCTGCGCCTGCTGGCCGAGGTCGATTTGAACCCACTGCTTTCCGGGGCCGAGTTCAATCCAGGACATCTCGATACCTTCCTTGTCGCCATCGGTCACCTGCTCTAGTTTGCCGATGATCGGCTCGGGATCTGAACTGGTTACGGGACGATTGAGAGCCAGGTTCTTACAGCCCTTCGGCGGCACGAATAGTGGGAGCGGCTTGCCGGCGGGCATCCCGCTGAGGTTAGGCGGAAGTTCTTTGGGCCCGTGGCCGGGCTTGGGGATCTTGATTTCCAACGGGGCATCTTCGGCGACGGCCATTCCGCCCAGCACAAGCGCAAACAGACCAGCTGCCGCCAGTGCGGCGGTTCGTCTCGTGAACATGACTTGTATTCCTTTTTCCGGACCCACGAATCCCGTCGCACATCCGTGCGACGGGCTACATACTAGTACACCGGTGGGGCGGAAGTGTTGAAAGAACTTCGTAGCACGGCCGTCCCGGC
>JANYKD010000564.1 GCA_025361735.1 Phycisphaerales bacterium | reverse complement strand
GCGCCGGTTGTCGAGCAGCCGGACGCCAAGAATCCTGCGCTCACGGACGTTGTTGTGGGCGGGACGAATGGCAATGACATCATCACTTTCCAGGACCGGAGGACGGCGGTCGAGGTTTTCCTCAACGGGCATTCGTACGGCCTGTTCAACCCCTCGGGCAGGCTCGTGGCCTTTGGCGGAGCCGGCAATGACGTGATCGCGGCCGATACGACGATCGACAATGATGTGGTGTTCTCCGGCGGTGCCGGCAATGACACCCTCGCGGGTGGTGCGGGCACGAACGAACTCTTTGGCGATACCGGAACCAACAAGATCATTGAACTTGGCGCGTAACGGGCGATTCATTGAACATCGGGCGGGGGTCAAGTCTCACATTGTCGCGCGCCATGCGCGAGTCCCGCCCGGCTCTAACCATCACTTGCTTGGCCACGCCTGGCGGCGGGCAGCCCGCTCCAAGCCTCAGGCCGCGCTCCGGCACGCTTGGTGAGGCTACTCCGCATGGTTCTGCTGCGCGCTGTCTGCTGCCTCCGGTGCAGTCACCGCTGCCGGCTCCGGCGCAACTGCTGGTTCGGCCGGCGTTGCTGCCACGACTTCGGGCTCGCCCACGACCGGCCCAGCCGTGGCGGTCGCTGTAACGGGCACCGGTTCGCTTGGCGTGGGCGGTTTGGGCAACTGCAGCTCATCCGAGCCAGGCAGATCCTTGAGCGAGTTGAGTCCGAATACTTCCAGGAATCGTCGCGTGGTGCCGTAGAGAATCGGCCGACCGGGTTCCTCGGCGCGGCCGGCGATACGCACCAGGTGCTTCTCCATCAGCGAGCGAACCGTTTCACCGCAGGCCACGCCGCGGATGGCTTCGATTTCGGCACGCAGGATCGGCTGCTTGTAGGCGATGATCGACAGCGTCTCGATGGCGGCGCGGGTCAGTTTGGAATCGCTCTCTCGCTTGAGCAGCCGGGCGAGCCAGTCGCCATACTCGGGCAGAGTCAACAACTGGTATCCGCCGGCCACCTGTTCCACGCGAAAGCACCGCCCGGTTCCTTCGTACTGCTGGTTCAGTTCCTTGATCGCTTTCTTAAGCGCCTTCTGGCTCTTGAGTTCCATCAACTCGGCCAGGCGCAGCGGTGTGAGTGGTGAATGCGTCGCGAACAGCAGGGCCTCCAGCACACCCAGATTCACGGCCGGTTGTTCCGCGGCGGGCGTGGCATCGCCTGCCGGTGCGTCCGCGTCGGTCGGTTCGGTCTCGACGGGTCCGTCGGCCGGCTCGACCGTTTGCGGGGTCTCGGCCATCGGCTGTGCTTCTACTTCCGCTGGTGTCTGGTCCGTCGCCTGTGCGGCAACCGCTGCCTGTTGCTCGGCCGGCACGGCCGTCGCATCGGCTTCGGGGGTCTGAACATCCTGTTCTGCAGTCTCCGGTGTATCGCCCATGGGGCAGCATCTTGAGCATTTGCGGTGCGTTTTCAAGGCGGCGAGGCTATGCTGAGGGCATGGCCCTGAATATGGAACTCTCGGACTTGTTTGCGGAACTGGCCACCCTGATGGAACTCAAGGGGGAGAACTCATTTAAGGTGATCGCGTTTGCGAAGGTCTCGCGTATGCTGCGCGAGACAAGCGAGGATCTGCGGAAGAGCGTGGATGAGGGTACGGTGGGCCAGATTGAGGGGATCGGCAAGTCGAGTGCGGCCATCATTGAGGAATACGTCCGCACGGGCAAGTCGAGCGTGTATGCCGAGATTTCCGCGGACGTGCCACCCGGATTGCCGCCGTTGCTGCAAATCGAAGGAATGGGGCCAAAGACATTGCACCTGCTCTGGAAGGAGCGGGGCGTCACGTCGCTCGAACAACTCGAGGCGGCGCTGGCGGGAGGGAAGCTTGACGGGCTGAAGGGGATCGGACCTAAGAAGATCGAGGCGATCGGCAAGGGGATCGAATCACTCAAGCGCAGAACCGGGGCGGATGGAACGGTGGTGTTGCGCCGGCCGCTGGGCGAGGCTTGGCCGGTGGCACAGGAACTGGTGGAGCAGGTCCGGCGCATTCCCGGGGTGCTGCGGGCGGAGATCGCGGGCAGTCTGCGGCGGTGCAAGGAGACGATAGGCGATGTGGATATCGTGGCCGCGATCGCCGCGCCGTCGGCCGGGGCGGATATCACCCAGCGATTCGTGGCGCTGCCTGATGTCGCGCAGGTGCTGGCCAAAGGCGCGACCAAAGCCAGCATCAAGACGGCAGGGGGGTTGCAGGTCGATCTGCGCATGGTCCCGTCAGCGCACTTCGGCGCGGCCTTGATGTACTTCACCGGCTCAAAGGAACACAACGTCCGCGTACGCGGCCTGGCTCAGAAGCGGGGCTGTACGCTCAACGAATGGGGCCTCTATCGCCTGGACGAGTACGAGAAAGCGGAGAAGAAGACCGGCCTGCCTCCCGAGGCCCGGCCCGTCGCGGCCGAGACGGAACAGGATATTTACCAGGCACTGGGCCTGGCGTATGTCGAGCCCGAACTCCGCGAGGATCGTGGCGAGGTCGAACTTGCCCTGACCGGCAAACTGCCCCAGCTCGTCGCGCGAGCGGACATTCGTGGCGATCTGCATACACACACGGTTGCCTCCGATGGCGCCAACACCATTGAGGAGATGGCCCAGGCCGCGATGGCGTTGGGTTACGAATATCTTGCCATCACCGATCACTCCAAGGCCATGGTGCAGGCCAACGGCCTGTCGCCCGAGCGTCTGCTCGCCCATGTGGGCGAGATTCACAAGATCGGTGCGCGCATGAAGGGCATCACGCTGCTGGCTGGTGCGGAGGTGGACATCCTTGCCGATGGCCGGATGGACTACGAGGATGAGGTGTTGGCCGAACTGGACATTGTCATCGCCAGCCCGCACATTTCGCTGCGGCAGGATCCCGCCAAGGCGACCGATCGTTTGTTGCGCGCCATCGAGCACAAATACGTGCATATGATCGGCCACCCCACTGGCCGGATTCTCAATCGGCGTGACG
>JANYKD010000559.1 GCA_025361735.1 Phycisphaerales bacterium | reverse complement strand
CCTTGGGTTGCGGGCGTAGTTCGCGCTGGGTTATCGCGGCATGCAAATGCGGGTGAAGCCCGGTAAGACGTGGTCAATGAATTGACCACGCCGTGGGCATATCTACGCCGAGGCGTAGGGATCGCCTTGGGCGGCGAGGTTGTCGAAGCGCGTCGACTTGTTGTCGAAGAAAAGTTTTACGGTGCCGGTGGGGCCGTTACGTTGTTTGGCGACGATCAGTTCGGCGACGTTGTCGGCCTGGAAGTCGGGCTCGGACTGGCGGTAGTAGTCCTCGCGGTGCAGCAGCATGACCACGTCGGCATCCTGTTCGATGGAACCGGATTCACGCAGGTCGCTCATGCGCGGGCGGTGGCCGTCGCGACCTTCGGTGGCGCGGTTGAGCTGGGAGAGGGCGATCACGGGGACGTTGATCTCGCGGGCGACGGCCTTGATGGCACGGGAGATTTCGCTGATCTGCTGCTGGCGGCTGTCGGGGCCGGGATTGTCCATGAGCTGCATGTAGTCGATCATGATGCAGCGGATGTCATATTGCGTCTTGAGACGGCGGGCCTTGGCGCGGAGTTCGAGGGGGGTGAGGCCGGCCGAGTCGTCGACCCAGATGGGGGCCTTGGCGAGTTCGCCGACGACGTTGGCCAGGTGCTGGTAGTCGGCGGCCGAGAGCTGGCCGCGGCGGAGCTTGTGCGAGTCGACCTTGCCGCGCGAGCAGAGCAGACGCTGGGCGAGCTGCTGCTTGGACATTTCCAGGGAGAAGACGGCGCAGGGCAGGCCCTGGCGGCCGGGTGGGGCGGCGATGCCTTCGATGAGGTTCATGGCCAGGGCCGTTTTGCCCATGGATGGCCGGGCGGCGACGATGACCATTTCGCCGTTCTGGAAGCCGTTGAGCATGTCGTCGAGGTCGTAGAAGCCGGACTCGAGGCCGCGCTGGCTGCGGTTTTCGATCATCTCGAAGACGTTGTGGAGCACGGTTTCCAGGGGGGTGATAGTGCCGGAGACGCGCTTCTGGGCGATCTCGAAGATGCGTTTTTCGGCCTCGTCGACGACGTTCTCGGCCGGCTGGTCGGTGGGCGCGTAGCATTCGCGCAGGGTGGCGTTGGAAGCGGAGATGAGCTGGCGGAGGAGATGTTTGTCGCGGACGATCTCGGCGTACTGGGCGCCATGGGCGGCGGAGGGAACGGAGTTGAGAATCTGGACGAGATAGGGCAGGCCGCCGATTTCGTCGAGCTGCTGGCGGCGGGAGAGTTCCTCGCGGATGATGACGGCGTCGACGGGGCGGTTCTGCTCGTAGAGCTTGACGACGACGTCATAGATGATCTGGTGGTCGGCCTGGAAGAAGGCGTCCTTGTCGAGGATCTGCACAACCTGGCCGATGATCTCCTTGTCGAGCATCATGGAGGCGAGCAGGCAGCGCTCGCCATCGAGCGAGTGTGGGGGAAGACGTTCGAACTGGGAGGCGGTTCCGTCCATCAACTGCGACATAGCGAACCTCCGTGTTCCTGACGGCGAATGGGCCGACGGGCGGAAGAATAACAAAACGAGGCGAGGCAATGCAAGGCAAAATGGCCTGATGCTCAGTGTTAGCGGATTCGGAATTGAAACACAGAGATCACAGAGATCACAGAGGACACAGAGAAGAAAAGACGAGAAGGATTTGAAGTTTCAACGATCTCAAATTTCAAAATTCAGATGTCAGATATTAAATTGCATTTCTCTGTGTTCTCTGTGCTCTCTGTGTTTCAAATCTCTGCATCGCAACGTAGCGAAAATAGATGCCCGATGCGATGTTGGGCATCGCATCGGGCAGGTTCTTCACGGGATATCCACAGATCAGTGCTTCTTCTTGGACGAACGCTCGCTGTGGGCCTCGGCGGCTTCGGCGGCGGCGTCCTTCTCTTCCTTGGCCTTTTCTTCCTTTTCGGCCTCGCGGGCGGCCTTGCGGGCCGTCTCCATGATCGCCTTGCTCTCGGCGTCGGGAGCGACCCAGACCTTGATGTCGGTCACGAGGTCCTCGGCGAACTTGACCTTGATCATGTAGGAGTCGATGTGGTCGAGCTTGCCGGGGAGAAGGACATCGTCTGCCTGGACGCGATGGCCCTGGGCCTGGATGGCCTTGGCGATATCGGTCGCGGAGACGGAGCCGAAGAGGTGGCCCTGTTCGTTGGCCTTGCGTTCGAGGGTGACCTCGACGCCCGCGAGGGCCTTGATGATCTCGGAATGTTCCTTGCGCTTTTCGGCCTCGAGGCGCAGGATTTCCTGCCGGCGGGCCTCGATCTTTTTCAGGTTGCCGGCGGTCGGCTCGACCGCGACATGCTGGGGAAGCAGGTAGTTGCGGGCATAGCCCGCGCTGACCTCGACGAGATCGCCGACTTTACCCAGGTTCTTCACGCTTTCGATGAGAAGCAGTTTCACGCTCGTCATATGTACCTCTGTTGGTGTGTTTGAAGTTGTGGTTGAACTGTCTGACTACCGATCTTTCTAAAACGGGATATCGCTTTCGCCGAAGTGTTGTTCTTCACTGATCGGCGGCTCGGGCTGCTGTTGCGGGGCGGCCTGCGGAGCGGCCTGTGCCGGGCGACGCACGGGCGCCGCCTGCGGGGCACGCGGCGCGGGACGGGCGGCCGGCGGGGCATCGGATTCGTTGTATTCCGGTCCCGAGGCGGTTTGGCCGCCACCCGGACCACCGTCGCGCGATCCGAGAAGCTGGAAGTTTTCGACGACGACGGTCAAGCGGGATCGTTTGCCGCCGCCATTCTTGTCTTCCCACTGGTCGAGCTTGAGGCGGCCTTCGATGAAGAGCTGTTTGCCCTTCTGGCAATACTGGTTGATGATCTCCGCCTGCTTGCCCCACGCGGTGCAGTCGACGAAGACCACTTCTTCCTTGTCCTCGCCGGCGGCGTTTCGGAATTTGCGATTGCACGCCATTCCGAAGTCGGCAACGGCCATCTGGCTGGGCAGATAGCGCAACTGCGGATCGCGCGTGAGATTGCCGAGCAACAGCACTCTGTTAAAGCTTGCCATAGAAAGACCTTTCCGGACATCGCCCGCTACGCGACCGGGCATGTCCCACTAGCATCACGGATGCAACGGCATCAGTCCTTGCCGGGGAATTCGCCGCCGCCTTCGTCGCGACGACGGGGGCCGCGCGAGGGGCGATCCCACGGCGCCATGCCGGGATCGAACGCCGGCTTCTCCTCACGGATGATCGGCTGGGGCTCGACCAGGGCCATCTCGCGCTCGTTGAGGTGCGTGGCGTCGGTGATGAGCACCCGGAGGATATCTTCCGAGAGCTTGACATCGCGCTCGATGGGGGCGATGGCCGCGCCGGGAGCCTTAAAGTAGGCGAGGATGTAGGTTCCCCGCTTGTTGGGGCCAATCTCGTAGGCAAGCTTACGCTCATCCCACTTCTTGATGACCATGATCTCGCCGCCATGGCTTTCGATTGCCTTGCGGCAGAGATTGATTGACGCTTCGGGTTCTGCCGCGGCGTTAACGCCGAACAGGAACATTGCCTCGTACTGTTTCATAGTCGCTGCCATTGAGTTTGTACCTCCCAAGCATGGGTTTTGGCCGGTTTACGTCCGGCCGCCAGGGTTATTTCGATTCCTTTTCCTTCATCTTCGCCGGTTCATCGTCGCCGTTGAACCGATTCATCGCCGGGCTGATGCCGCGTTCGATCCATTCGTGGACGGCCGCGACGGCCCGCTCAATCGCCGGATCGACCAGGGCCCGTTGTTCGTTCGTGAACCGCTGAAGGACATAATCCTTCGACGGCAGGAACGAGGGCGGGGCATCAATGCCGATCCGCAGCCTGGGATACTGGATAGTTCCCAGGCACCGTTCGATATCCTTCAGGCCGTTGTGTCCGCCGGCCGACCCGCTGGAACGGATGCGGATGCGGCCGCATGGCAGAGCCATGTCGTCGAGCACAACCATCAGTTCCTCCGGCGGCACGCGGTAGAACGCGGCGGCCGCCTGAACCGATTTACCACTGACGTTCATATACGTCTGGGGCTTGAGCAGCAACACCTTTTCGGAGCTGCCGGTCGACTGGCGGGAAACAGTCCCGTTCATCGACAGCCCGTCGAACGTCGTTCTCGCCTGTCGCTGGAATTCGTCGGGTGACGAGATCCAGCCGAAACGCCGGGCGAGCGCGTCGATCACGTCGAACCCGACATTGTGGCGGGTGCTGATGTATTCCCGTCCGGGGTTGCCGAGTCCGACGACGATCTTCATGGGTTACTTCTTCTCGGGCTTGGCGGCCGGGGCGGCGCCCTTGGCCGGGGCGGCACCCTTGGCTCCGGCAGCGCCTTCGGCACCTTCGGCGCCTTCTTCCGCCGGCTTCTTGCCGATCATTTCGGGCTCGGCGGTGACGGCTTCACCGGCGACAGGAGCCACGACCTCTTCCAGGACTTCCTTGACGGTGGCGACGATCTGTTCGCCATCGACCATCGGCTTGACGCCGTCGGGGAACTTGATCTGCTTGACATGCAGGACCTCATCCAGAGCCATGTCCGACACGTTGTGGCGGATGACTTCGGGGATGTCGAGCACGCGGCATTCGACGACGATGCTGGCCATGACCTGGGTGAGCACGCCGCCGTCTTCCTGGCCCTTGGGCTCGCCCTTGAGCTCGATCTGCACGGTCACCTTCACGAGTTCGTCAAGGCTGACGCGGGTGAAGTCGACATGGATGATATTGGTGCCGAGATGATCGTACTGCACATCCTTGACGAGCACGTTCTCGCTCTTGCCTTCGAGCTTGAGTGAGAACACATGCGCGCCCTGGTTGAGGTGAAGCGACACCTGCTTGTGCGGCATCTTGATGGGCACGATTGCTTCCTTGTGCCCGTAGATCACGCCGGGCATGACGCCCTGGTCGCGCAGCCGCTTGTTGGCGCGCGAGCCCAGTTCCTGCCGGGGCATGACTTCCAATTCGATTGCCTTCATTGCCATAAACGTATCTCCTCAGATTGAAGTTTCCGTCTCTATCTATCTTGTATCTGTCCTGCCGCACTGACAGACAGGAATGTCTGTCCTACCGGAACATTTCGCTGATCGAGCGGTTCTCATGAATGCGCCGGATGGACTCGCCCAGCAACTCGGCCACGCTCAGCACGACCAACCGGTCCTTGATCGCGTCGGCGCGATTGCCGATGGGAATCGTGTCCGTCACCGCCAGTTTCGCAAACGGGCAGGCGCTCAGCCGCTCCATCGCCGGCGGGGCAAACACCGCGTGGGTTGCCGTGATGTAGATGTCCTTGGCTCCGTGCTCCCTCAGGAAATGCACGGCCTTGGCCACGGTGCTGCCCGTGGTGATCATGTCGTCGGTCATCAGCACGTTCTTGCCGGCAACGTCGCCGATAAGATTGACCGCATCCGTTTCCGTGCCGCTCTTGCGGCGCTTGTCGATGATGCAGAGATCGCCGCCCAGCAGGTTCGCATACACCTGTGCCCGCTTGATGTTGCCCACATCCGGCGAGACAAATACCGTGTTGTCGAGCTTGAGCGACTTGAACCACTTGACGAACACGGGCTGGGCGTAGAGATGATCGACCGGGATATCGAAGAATCCCTGGACCTGGGCAGCGTGGAGGTCGATGGCGACGACGCGGTCTGCGCCGGCGCGTTCCAGCAGATTGGCGAAGAGCTTGCCGGTGATGGGCACGCGGCCGGTGTCCTTGCGGTCCTGGCGGGCGTAGCCGAAGTAGGGGATGACGGCCGTCACGGTGCGGGCGCTGGCCCGACGCAGGCAGTCCATCCAGATGAACAGTTCGCAGTAGTACGCGTTTACCGGATGGCAAGTGGGCTGAATGATGAAGCAATCGCGGCCGCGAACGTCTTCTTCGACGCGCACGATCAACTCGCCGTCGGGGAAGAGCTCGGTCTTGCCGCGGCCCATGGGGATCTTCAGGTAGTCACAGATCTTGTGCGCCAGCGTGGGGTTTGCCCGGCCGGTGAACACTTTGAGATTATCAAGACCATTGGACATGGAATTGGCTCCGTTTCAACTTTTCAACACCGTCGTGTCGGCAGTGACATTTCCGGCGACAATCGAACCGGCCGGCAGGATGCTGCCTCGCGGCACCATCGCAAATGGCCCGATCGTGCAGTTCTCGCCGATGGTTGAGTCTCTCCCGATGAACGAGAACGGATACACGACACTGTCCTGTCCGATCGAAACACCGTCTTCGATGCACAGGTTCTCCGCATTCACGATTGTTACGCCGGAATCGCGCAGCCCGCGCACGATTCTCGCCTGCATCAGCGCGTCGGCCTGCGACAGTTCCTGCCGCGAGTTCGGCGCCAACATGTCCTCGGCCGCCAGCGCCCGCAGCGCCAGCACGCGTTTGCCGTCGCCGCGCAGGTGGCGGTAAATGTCCGTCAGGTAATATTCGCTCTTCTTATTGTCGTTCTTGAGCTGCCCCAGCGACCAGATGAGTTCCTCGACGCGCACGCAGTAGATCGAGGGAAAGACCTCCTTGATCTGTTGCTGCTCGGGCGTGCAGTCGATGTGCTCGCGGATCTCGACGAACTCGCCGTTCGCATCGCGCACAATCCGGCCGTATCCAGTCGGATCATCCAGAACCGCCGTCGCCATGGATGCGGTCACGTGCTCATCGCAATGCGCCTTGAGCAGTGCCTTGAGTACATCCCCGCGCACGAGTGGCACATCGCCGGCCACGATCAGCACCTCGCCCTGGAGTTTCTTGAGCTCGGGCAGGCAGACCTGCACGGCATGGCCGGTTCCCTTGCGCTCGGCCTGTTCGACCCAGGTGATGCGACGATCCTGGCCGAAACGGGCGATAACCTCTTCCTTGCCATAGCCGACGACGACGATGACGCGCGAGCATCCCGCATCCCAGCAGGCGCGGAGGATGTACTCGAGCATGGGCCGGCCGCAGATGTCATGCAGCGGTTTGGGCCGCTTGCTTTTCATCCGCGT
>JANYKD010000551.1 GCA_025361735.1 Phycisphaerales bacterium | reverse complement strand
CAGGCGGTTCTGAAGACCGCCTGAAGGCGGTACTCCGAACTGAAACTCATGCATGCCAGTTGCATCCGGCGCGGATTGATCCTATTCTTAGCGACGGCTTTTTAGCAGGTTGGTCGGTGCTGGTGAGACGGTCCCACCCCTCCGGCTTGTCTGCGGACAATCAAATCAGAACAGGACGAGGCCTATGGCTCGCACCGCTACGCTTACGTTTGAGGGTAAAAAGATCGAATTTCCCGTCATCGAGGGAAGCGAAGGCGAACTTGGCATGGACATTTCCAAGCTCCGTGCCCAGACAGGTTTGATCACTCTTGATCCCGCCTACGGCAACACCGGTGCATGTACCTCGGCCATCACCTTCATCGACGGCGAGAAGGGCATCCTGCGGTATCGCGGCGTTCCGATCGAGCAACTGGCCGAGAAGTCCAACTTCATCGAGACCGCGTTCCTGCTGATCTTCGGCCACCTGCCCAACCAGGAAGAGGCGCTGCGCTTCCGTCGCCGTCTGACCGACAATGCCCATCTGCACGAGGACTTCAAGCACCACTTCCAGGGCTTCCCGACCGACGCGCCGCCGATGGCCATTCTCTCGGCCATGATCAACACCCTCGCCTGTTTCGAGCACAAGTTCCTCAAGATCGGCGACAACGAGAGCTTCGAGGAAGCCGCCGCCAGCCTGATCTCCAAGGTCCGCACCATCGCGGCCTATACCTATCGCAAATCCCGCGGCCTGCCCTATGTGTATCCCGACCCCAACCGCCGGTATGTGTCGAATTTCCTGCACATGATGTTCTCCCGGCCCTACCAGGACTACCATGTCGACGAGGACGTCGAGGACGCATTGAACATGGTGCTGCTGCTGCACGCCGACCACGAGCAGAACTGCTCGACGTCGACGGTGCGCATGGTCGGCTCGGCCGACGCCAGCCTCTACAGTTCGGCCGCCGCCGGCGTCTGCGCCCTGTGGGGCAAGCTGCACGGCGGAGCCAATGTGGAAGTGCTGGAAATGCTCGAGAAGATCCAGACGTCCGGCATGTCCATCGAAGACTTCCTCAAGCGTGTCAAGGACAAGAGCGAACTGCTCATGGGCTTTGGCCACCGTGTCTACAAGAACTTCGATCCGCGGGCCAAGATTCTCAAGGCCGCCTGCGACAAGGTTCTGGCCAAGATTGGCATCAAGAACGAGCCGATGCTGGACATCGCTCGCCGTCTTGAAGAGGCCGCGTTGAAGGATTCATACTTTGTCGACCGCAAACTCTACCCGAACGTCGACTTCTACAGCGGCATCATCATGAAGGCCATCGGCATTCCGTTGAACATGTTCACCGTGATGTTCGCCATCGGCCGCATGCCCGGCTGGATTGCCCAGTGGCGGGAACAGCACGCCGACAAGTCCACGCGTATCGCCCGCCCGCGTCAGATCTACACGGGCCCGACGCTGCAAGACTACGTCGAGCCTGACAAGCGGGCCTGACGGCCTGGCCGGTTGTGAACACTATTCCACGGACCGACCGTGCTTATTGCTTGAAGGTCCAGGACCGTTGATGCGGCTTGATAGCGGCGTTACTCCGCCACTTTGGAGTGCGGGAGCATGATCCCGCTTTGGTTCGCATTGTCAGTTGGCCAGTCCGCGCACTTTGGCCCTCGAATCCAAAGCGGTGTCCTGCCACCGCACTCCAAAGAACCCGTCGCCGCATCGCGACAGCGAGCAGCAACGGTCATGCACCCATTGCCTGATCGGGCGCGCCACCGCATACTTGGCAGACCATGGCCGCTCTTCCCGCGATCGTCGTCCGCGAACTCATCTCCGAGGCCGACATCGCCTCAGCCTGTGAGTTAATGCGTCTGCTGCGGCCCCACCTCCAGCCCGAGACGTTCCCGGCCATTGTCGCTCTTCAGCGTGAGCAGGGCTATCGACTTTACGCGGGCTACAACCCGTCGCTGGTCTGTCTGGCCGGCGTCCGCGAAGCCCGGACGCTCGCCCGCGGCGAACACCTGTTCGTCGACGATCTCGTCACCGCCGAAAGCGTGCGCGGCCATGGTGTCGGCACCGCCATGCTCCGCTGGCTCGCCCACCTGGCGGCCGAGAGACGCATCTCGCGCATCTACCTCGACAGCCGCGATTCGGCGATGGGGTTCTATCGCCAACTCGGATACACTTTTCTAACTTCCGTGCCGTGCTGGATTGAAGTTGAGGCGTTGCTGGGGCGACGATGACGCACGACAACGAATTGCCACCCGATCCGCCGGACCCCGCTCAGGAATTCTGCATTGACGATGAGACGGATACGGCGTCGGAACCCGAACCTGTCGACCCCGAGCCGGACCCACAGCCATCACCAGCACCGTCGACAGTCGCGCTCGAACGCGACACTACATGCCGGCACTGCGGTTACAATCTTCGCGGCCTCAATCCTGGCGGCGTGTGTCCTGAGTGTGGTGCCGCCATTGCCATCTCGCTCCGGCGGGACTTGCTCCGATATGCCGCGCCCGGCTACGTGCGGTCGCTCGCTTGGGGCGCACGCACCATCGCTTGGGGCGAGCTGCTGGCCGTGGCGGCCAACAGTTCCTGCGGCCCGTGCGTGACCGGCGGCAGTGCGGTTCTTCAACTTATCGCCGGGAGCGTGGTCCTTGTCGGGCTGTGGCGATTGACCGCCCCGGATCCGTCCGGCAACGACTATTCGCGCGGCCGCACCGCTCCGTTGATCGTCCGCATCGCGCAGAGCGTCAGCCTTATTCTGGCTGTCTTCGCTGCTCTTATTCATGTCCGAGGTGCGATCTGGATCGGCCCGTTCCTGCTTGTCGGACTCGTCGCCGGCAGTGTCACGCGCATTGCGCTCCTCTATCGGATCGGCCAGTTGGGTGTATGCATCCCTGACTGTGCAATCACTGCCGAATGCCGCTATCTGCGTTTCGTCTTGGGACTCGTCGTCGCGATCCCGATCGGCTCAAGCGTTGCCCCCTTCCCTCTGAACGATATGTTCGGGGTTGGCATCATTGGGGTAGTGATTCTTTATCTCGTCGCGGAAATCTGGTTCATCGCTATCGCCTGGCGCCTGGGCACGCTGTTTCACAAACAGATCTTCCGCGCCACTCTCGATGGTCAGAGGCTTGCGGAGTAGCGTCTTGTCTTGGCTCGCCGTACTTGGATTATTAGCGTACTGTACGCTAATAATCCACCATGACAATCAAACGACCCTTGATTGCTGTGTAGTGTACATGCGTATTCGTTCGTCGATCGCCGGTATTGTTCGGGGAAGTCACGAAGTTGCGCGTGTCAATCGTCCGGATGGTATTCGTATCGTTCATACCGGGACTTCACAAACGAATCGAGGTCTTCGGACGACTGATAGAGTTCCGACCACACATCGTAGCCGTCGATGAGCGCATCGCCGTCCTGAACGTATGCGACTTGAAGCGGGTGCCGCTCCATCTTGTGGAGACTCGCGTACCGATCCGCCTCCCGTTCGGCCTTGGCGAATGCTTCGTCTGCGGTGTCAGCAAGAAACACGACCACCCTCTCTTCAAAGATGTTCGTGCCGTCTTGCTTCTTTCCAAAGAGGTAAATCGAGCGGATCGCGAACCAGTTGTTTCCCGGGGTGACCGGCATGGGGCTCCTGAGTCAAATTGCGCCTGGCCACCAGCATCTGTAGGGTCCGCACTGCGGACCATTCCGCTGGTGAACCGATACCGACATCGCATACGAAGACGGTCCGCAGTGCGCACCCTACGGTCGCCGATACTCCTCCGCCACCGCCTTCAGCGGCTCGAAGTCGGCCAGGTTGGCGGCTTTGACTTTGCCCCAGGTCGTGGCCAGGTGGCCCATCATGCGGTCGTTCATCTGCTCACGGGCGAAACGGGCCAGGGCCAGCGTCGCGTCGGGTTTGTCCCAGCCGGCCGGCCAGACGCGGAAGCCCTTGCCCAGCAGCAGTGGCACTGAGGGATACGCTTTGCGGTTGCCGTAGTGCCAGTCGCACATGACAATGTCCTTGGGGATCAGGTCGATGGCTTTGAAAGTGCCGTTCTTGGAGGCTTCCCATTCCGAGTCGCCGGTGATGGCCGCGTCGAGCAGGCGGTCGGGCCACATGAACATCTCGACCTTGCGTTTGCCGACGAGGTGGGCGTGGTAGTCGTTGAGAGCCTTGGCGAAGAGTTCGCCCTTGTCCTTGCCCTTGCACCGGGGGCAGAAGTCGGAGCCGATCAGGAAGACCTCGTCCATGCCGATGTGGAATGCGTCCGCCGAGAAGGCGTCGATGAGCTCGTCCATCAGGTCGAAGACCATGGGATTGACGTCGGGGTTCAGGGGGCACCAGCTTCGGCAGTAGATGCCCTTGTTGGCGGGATACTGGCCGGGCGTTTCGTCGAATTCCGGATGTTTGGTCAGCAGCGGCAGCGTGTTGGCGGCCCAGGATTGGTGGCCGAGACAGTTAAGCTGGGGGATCACCCGGATCTTGTTCTTGCGGCAGACTTCGGCCAGCTTGGCGGCGACGGGCCGCGTGATGGCGGTGGGGCGGCCGAGTTCCGGGTGCGAGCGGAAGTCGAAGTTGTAGTCCACCTCGACGATCAGTGCGTTGACGCCCATGGCCGCCAGCTTGGGGGCTTGGTCGACAAGGTCGTTGAGCTGGGCATCGCTGCCGACCAACAGATGGACCCCGAGCCAGGGCGCAGGCCACGCCGCCGGTTTGGCGGGCTGTGCCTGAGCCGTGAACGCGGCGAAGAGCAGGACGAACGGCAAGAGGCGAGGCGTCATGGTTTCTCCGGGAAAGGTGTCAGGTCAACTCTCCTTACCGCGGCCATGCAGTGACGTGTACGAGCGGATGTCCATCCAGTTGCCTCAAGCCGGATGGGTCGGGCGTCCGATAATGGACAAGCGGCCAGTACACCGCAGTGGAGTTGTCCTTTCCACCCATCAGACCGGGAGAGCCATGAGCAGTCCATCAATCTACCGTCTTCGCCTGCAAGACCTGCTGGCCATCTGCGTTATGGCGCTGCTGGCGCTGGGTGTGCTGATGGTCCAGTCGGCGTCCATGAAGGTGGCCGAAGAGCATTGCCGCGGCTGCAACTACCTGTTGAAGAACCAAGCCGGCCAACAATGCCCCGGATGTGGCCTTGAACTCACCCCGGCCAACCGCGTGGCTGGCCCGCCATCGTGGAAGTGGTCCGAGTATGGGATGAAACACATCCTCTACGTCGGCATCGCCCTGTTGGCTTTCTTCCTCGTGGGTCACCTCGACTATCGCAAGCTTCTTTCCACGAAGGGCACCTGGTCCAATCCTGTGCTCTGGTTGCTCATCATCAGCACGTTTGCGTGTGCCCTCGTACTCGTTCCGGGGATTGGCAAGTCAGTGAACGGCGCACAGCGCTGGCTGTCGCTGGGGTTCACGCGTATTCAGCCGTCGGAATTGGGCAAGTGGGCGATCGTCGTGTTCCTCGCCTGGTGGCTGGCGGCTCGGCCGGTGCGGATCGAGAGCGCCGCCGGCTTCGTCGTGACGCTGGTGCCGGTCGGGATCGTCTGTTTGCTCGTGGTCATCGAGGATCTGGGCACGGCGGCGCTGATCGGCATGGCCGCACTGATGATGTTGCTCGTCGGCCGGGCGAAAGTGTGGCACCTGGGCGTGATTCTGCCACCCCTGTTGGGCGCCGGCTACTGGTTTCTTCGTCACAAGGAGTACCGCTGGAAGCGGATCATCGCGTTTCTGAATCCGTGGGCCTATCCCGAGCGTGAGGGGTACCACATGATCCAGTCGCTGATGGCGTTCGCCACCGGCGGAGTCCTTGGCAAGGGCCTTGGCAGGGGGATCCAGAAGCTGGGCTACCTGCCTGAAGATACAACGGACTTCATATTCGCGGTGATTGCGGAAGAGCTGGGTCTGTTTGGGGCGATGCTGACCATCGCACTCTACCTGGGGATTCTGTTTGTGGCATGGAGTGCGGCGCGGCAGGCCAAAGACGCCTTCGGCCGGATTCTCGCGTTCGGCATCGGCACGACCATCGCGGTGCAGGCCCTGATCAATATCGCGGTGGCAACGGTGAGCATGCCAACCAAGGGCATGTCATTGCCGCTGGTGAGTTTCGGTGGCAGCGGTCTGGTGATCACCTCGGCGGCACTGGGATTGTTGTACGGTGTGTGTCGCGTGGCGACCGCCCAGGAGGCTGAGATGGAACTGGCGGCCACGACGGACGAGCCCCCGCAGGCGGATGTCGCGGTGGCGTGAGTCGGGATGATGGACACTCGCACATGGCGGTTTGCCTGCGTTCGGAGTTCACGCTTCAGCGTGTCTTCGTGTGGAATCACTCGCACCCACGCTAAAGCGTGAACTCCGAACTATTGCGAGAACCGGCAAGAAGAGTAAGGTGGTTGGCATGGGAAGTGATGGGACGATTCTGTTGGCCGGCGGCGGCACAGGCGGGCATTTGTATCCGGGCATTTCGGTCGCAGCGGCGCTCAAGAGCATCTGGCCCGAGGTGCGGCCGCTGTTCCTGGTCACCGAGCGCGAGATTGACGAGGTGATTCTCCAGCCAACAGGGTTCGAGTTCATCAAGCAATCGATTGTGCCGCCGGTGAAGTCGATATCGGGATTGCTGGCGTTCTGGAAAAGCTGGCGCGAGACCAAGGACCTGGTCAGGGGCGTTCTCAACGAACGGGATGTGAAGGCCGTGCTCGGACTGGGCGGCTACGCGGCCGGTGTTGCAGTAAAGCTGGCGGCGCAGAAGGGCATTCCCGCGGCCGTCGTGAACCCCGACGTGATTCCGGGCAAGGCAAATCAGTATCTGATGAAGTACGCCCGGGCCGTGTGCTGCCAGTTTGAAGAGACGCGGGCTCATGTGTCGGCGGCGAATCAGCCAAAACTGAAAATGACGGGGTGTCCGATCCGCCCGGAAATGGAGACATTGCCGGCGCGGAATGACGCGGCGCGGCGGCTGGGACTGAATCCGGATCGAATGACCCTGGTGATAACGGGTGCATCGCTGGGCGCCCAGACGGTGAACGAGGCCGTCCTGGCGACGCTGCCGAAGTTGAAGGCGGAAGGAAAGATGGAAGGCTGGCAGGTATTGCACCTGGCTGGTCGCGATCACGGACAGGTCGTGAAGGCGGCATACATTCAGAACGGGATTGGCGCGACGGTCGTGGACTTCACGCCGGAGATGGCTGATGTCTGGGCCGTGGCGGACATGGCGATCTCCCGTTCCGGGGCAAGCAGTTGTGCGGAACTGACGGCCTGCGGCGTGCCTTCGATCCTGATGCCGTATCCGTATCACAAGGACATGCACCAGCGAGCCAACGCCAGAGTGCTGGAGGCCGGCGGGGCGGCGCTGATTCTTGATGATGAGAAGGATGCGAAGAAGAACTCGGCCAAGCTGGAGCCGATGCTCGGTCTGCTCTGCGACGCTCCGAGGCGCCAGCAAATGGCCGATGCGGCAAAGAAACTCGGCAAGCCGGATGCGGCCGAGCAGGTGGCGAAAGTGATCCGGGGGATGGTGGGTTAGATAAGTATTGCGGCGTCGTGCGTCTTGCCGATATTAATTGTCGAACCATCAGATCTATCGGTGTTTAAACACGCCTCAGCAGGGCAATTGACTGTGAGACGGAGAGGTGTACCATGCCGCTTGTCACCAAAGTGCGGGAGCTGGGCATGCGAACGGAGTCGCGGCAGAACAGCATATTCTCTGGCAAACGCATCCATTTCATCGGGATCGGCGGCTGTGGCATGAGCGGTCTGGCCAGCGTTCTGCTGGACGCCGGAGCCGTGGTCAGCGGGACTGACGCCAAGGCCTCGCCGGTTACCATCGAGCTGGCCCGGCGTGGCGCCAGGGTGGATTACGTGCAGGATGGCACGATGCTCGACGACCGGATGAACCTCGTCGTGCGCACGGCCGCCATACCGGAACACAACCGCGAGTATCGGCGAGCCTGTGAAATGGGGCTGGTCCAGACAAAATACGCCCAACTGCTTGGCCAGGTCATGGGCGAGCGGCTGGGGATCGCTGTTTCCGGTACGCATGGCAAGACCACGACGACGTCGATGGTCTCGCTGGCGCTACTGGAGAAGGGGGCCGATCCGTCGTTTGTGATCGGCGGGACCGTAAAGCAGCTTGGCGGGTCCAGTCGCTCCGGCGGCGGCGCCCCGTTCGTGGTCGAGGCCTGCGAATTCGACCGCTCGTTCCACAACTACCATCCCAAGGTCGCGGTGATCACCAACATCGACACCGACCACATCGACTTCTACACCAAGGGGCTCACCGAGATCATCGAGTCGTTCGAGGTGTTCGCCCGACTCGTTCCACCCGATGGGTTGATTATCGCCAACGGGCAGGACAAGAACACGCTCAGAGCGTTGCGGGGCATCGAAACCCGGATCGAGTGGGTGGGGATCGATGATGTGGAAACCCTTGACTGGGCCGTGCGGGATACGGGCCTGGTCGGTGGATGCCACACGGGCGACGTCTTCCATTGTGGGAAACTCGTGGCGAAGTTGCGGTTGTCGGTGCCCGGGAAGCACAACCTGTTCAATGCAACGGCGGCAATCGCGGCTTGTGCGGCGGCAGGGCTGTCGCCGGCCGACGCCGCGGACGCGATCGGCAAGTTCGAGGGCGCCGATCGAAGGATGAAGTCGGTGGGCCGGACCAACGGAGCGATCGTCGTGGATGACTACGGTCATCACCCGACGGAGATTCGCACGACATTGGAGGCGTTGCGTGAAAAGTATTCGGTGCGGTCGCCAGCGAGGCTGATCTGTGTCTTCCAGCCGCATCAGCACAGCCGCACGCGGAGTCTGCTCAGCGAATTCGGCAAGGCATTTGTCGACGCGGATATTGTGGTCTTGCCCGATATCTACGCCGCGCGCGACAGCGACGAAGACAAGCGGAGCGTTTCGTCGGCCGACGTGGTCGATCTCATCAACCGAAACGGAGGCAATGCGGTGCATATGCCGCAGTTGGGTGATGCGGCCGAGCATGTGCGGCAGATCGCCCGGCCAGGCGATGTGATCGTGACCATGGGCGCCGGAAACGTCTGGGAATTGGGATGTATGCTGGTTGGAATGAAATTGGGTAAGGAAGTGGCCTAGTATTGCGGACCCGTTGGCGCTGGCGGCAAATTAGATGCGGATACATCAATCAACTCCGTTCATGGGACTCAACGAATGCGTGAGCGAGAATGTCTCGTTGGCGCGGTTCACCTGGATCCGGCTCGGCGGGCCGGCGCGGTGGTTCATCCGGCCGCGTTCGCTGGAGGAGCTCCAGGAAGCAGTCAGACGTTGTCGTGAGAACGAGATTTCGATCCGCGTGCTGGGGCTGGGCGCCAACCTGCTGGTATCGGACGACGGCGTGGACGGCGCGGTGTTCCGCTTCAGTGAGCCGCATTGGATGCGGATGGAGTTCTCTGACGGTCGGGTCGATGCGGGCGCCGGCGTGGACATGCAGAAGCTGATGGTCAAGTGCGTGCGGCAGGGGAGGTCCGGCCTGGAGTGCCTGGCCGGGATTCCTGGCACGATCGGCGGGGGTGTGCGGATGAATGCGGGGGGACGATTCGGCGACCTCGGCGCCTCCGTGCGGCAGGTGACGGTCATGGATACCGAGGGCACGGTTTTTGAGCGGGAGCGGGACGACCTCGTCTTTGAGTATCGACGAACAAACATCTCGGCGGCCTTCATTCTCGGTGCGACACTGGAACTCGAGGAGGACGCACCCGAGCGGATCCTGCGGAAAACCAAGGAAATCTGGATGTTCAAGAAGAACACGCAGCCCCTGAACAACAAGAGCGCGGGCTGCATCTTCAAGAACCCGCCCGAAGGTCCCAGCGCCGGAGCCTTGATCGACCAGGCGGGCCTGAAGGGGTTGCGGATTGGCGGTGCCGAGGTCAGCACCAAGCATGCGAACTTCATCGTAGCCTACCCTGGGTGCAAATCGGCAGACGTGCATGAGACGATCAAGGTCGTGCGGCAGCGGGTCCTGGAGCAGTATGCCACGGAACTGCAGTTGGAAGTACAGGTATGGCCTTGAATTGGTTGATAGTTGTAAGTTGATAGTTGATAGTGGGGATGCGAAGGAGCGCGGGTATGCGTGTCACCGTGTTGTTGGGTGGACCATCGGCCGAAAGAGAAGTCTCCTTGCGCTCGGGCAAGGCTGTGGCGGATGGGCTGCGGTCGATGGGGCACGACGTGTTTGAGGCGGATATCCTGCCGAGGAATCTGGCCGGCCTGGATCACGCGGCCGACGTGGTCTTCCCCGTACTACACGGACAATTCGGCGAATCAGGTGAACTGCAGGACATACTGGAAGCCCGCGGATTGGCTTTCGTTGGCGCCGGGTCCAAGGCGTCGCGTTTGGGCATCGACAAGGCCGCGACCAAGAAGGCATGGGAAAAGGCCGGCTTGCCCACACCCAAGTACGAGGTACTCAGCACTCAGGACCCAGGGCTCAGGTCTCTAGCTGCTCCTTGCGTGGTGAAGGCGCTTGATTCCGGGAGCAGCATCGACGTGCATCTCTGCAAGACCGATGCGGCTGTCCGGACGGCTGTGGCCGACGTGCTCGGGAAACATGGCCGCGTCCTGGTCGAACAATTCATCAAGGGTCCGGAGCTGACCGTCGGGCTGCTGGAAGAAAGACCGCTGGCCCCGATGCGGATCGTTCCCACCCGCGAGTTCTTCGACTATCAGGCCAAGTACTCGGACGCGACGACGGAGCACCGTTTCGATACGGGTCTGCCGGCCGAGGTCAACGAACTCTGCCGCGAACTGGCCCGCAAGGCCAACGCTGCCGTTGGCGCCGTCGACCTCGCCCGCATCGACATCATGATTGACGAGCAGAATCGGCCATATCTGCTGGAGATCAATACGCTGCCAGGCTTCACCTCAGTAAGTCTGCTCCCAGAAGCCGCCCGGCACGCGGGCGTTGAGTTTGGCCCACTCGTGGACCGGCTGGCTAAACGTGCTTTTGCACGGGGTCCGCGGCGGGGATGACTTCAATTTCGCGCGCAACCCGGCGGCCTCGAGCCCTGATGATCTCCACGACCATCGGCAGCATCGAGATCACGACGATCATTACCACCACGAGTTCGAAGTGCTTCTGCACAAACGGGATCTTGCCGAAGTAGAATCCCGATACAACGCAGGCCAGAACCCAGGCAACGGCGCCGATGATGTTGTAAACGAAGAACTTGGCATAGCTCATCTTGCCGATGCCGGCGACGAACGGGGCGAAGGTGCGGACGATGGGCACGAAACGGGCGATGATGATCGTCTTGCCGCCGTATTTCTCGTAGAACTCGTGGGCCTGGGCCAGATGCTTCTTGTTCAGAAGCCAGGAGTCCTCCTTCTTAAAGACGGCCGGACCGAGTTTGGCGCCGATCCAGTAATTGGCCGCGTCGCCCAGTACGGCGGCGGCGATGAGCATGATTGTGATCAGCGGCATGTTGACGCCGACCTTCGGACCGAGCGCCCCCAGGGCGAAGAGCAGCGAATCGCCTGGCAGGAAGGGCGTCACTACCAATCCGGTTTCCGCGAAGATTACCAGGAACAGGACGACGTAGAGGGTCGGCATGCCACCGACCATCTGGATCATCTTCTGCCAGGCTTCGGTCTGGCCCTTGGCCATGGCGAAGAGTTGCTTGAGCAATTCCATTCTATATTGACTCCGTTCCCGGCCAAACTCGACCGGGTGCGGGGGTGATATCAGAGACAGCCCATATTCACAATGGCGGGCGATCGTGGACAGGCACAACCGCGACGCAAATCCAGAAGCCGGGGAGAGATCGGTCGGTGCGGTGAGACGGCCAGCGATGCGGTGCATCACCTCAGGACGACGTAAAGGGCGGCGAAGTAGACGGTGAGTTTGACGAGGAAGATGACGATAACGCAGTACCAGGTGTCGCTTTGGTCGAGGTCGAAGAAGGCGCCGATGAGGGCGAAGTAGAAGCAGAAGCCGGCGAGCCAGACCAGCAGGATGCCGACAAAGGGCACAAGGCGGAAGAAGATGTAGAGGAGGGTCATGAGACCGGAAGGGGCGACGGAGATGGCGGCGAGTTTGAGGAGGGCGGTCCAGAATCGGCCGAGGTTAATGCCGCGGAATCTCGCGGCAATGAAGAGAGCGATGAGCATCAGGCAGGTGCCGGCGACGAGGTCGATACCAATTTCGGACAATGCGCTCAGCGCGCCGGCGCCCGTGCGGGAACGGGTCCACCAGCCGGCGAGACACTCGATGACGATGCCCCCGGCGAGGAGGGCGAGGGGCATCTGGAAGTCCTTAATCTTATCGGGAAAGTAGGCATCGGCGGGAGCTGCGATAGCGGTGGCGCCGGGTCGCTGATAGGCGAGAATCGGGTTTGACGCCGGGACGGCGGGGACCGGGGCTGCGACACGTGCGGTTTCCGGCTCGATGTCGAAGAGATCGTCATCGGCCGCGGGGCATTCGGCGGGGGCTCGCATGACGTGGCCACACGGGCACTTGACCGAACGGCTGGCGAGTTTTGGGGTCCACCTGTGGTTCTTGCCGCATCCGCCGCATTGAAAGGTCGCGTCACCCATGGCTGTGTTCTCCTCAGAATCGTGACCAGGATGCATTATAGGGAGTGGACGATGGAAAGCCATTCCATTCCAGGAGATCGTTTATAGGCGTCTCGGATCAGGGGACATCGCACACTCGGGAAGTAATTACTCCGCGACCCGGCTATAATGCCGGCAATATGGCTGACAAGACCTCAACGTCAAATCCCGTAACTCACGTCGGTGTGATTGAAGGCTGCATCATCTGCGGCCTGTGCGAAGACACTTGCCCACAGGTTTTCTGCGTGCGGGACGAATCCGCCGTGGTCCGCCAGAGCGCCGAGAAGTTCTACGAGTCACACGTCGAGCAGATCGTCCAGGCCGCCAAAGAATGCCCGGTCGATGTCATCAAGGTGCGCCGGGCCGTATAGATCTCTCCTTTTCCGTCGGTCACACTCTGGTTTCGACGCTCCAGCAGTGGGATCACGCCACATATCCCCTCATCCGCAGCGGCCGCCCAAGCGAATGCTGAATGTGCTCCATGAGCAAGCGGTTAATCGGATCGGTCTGATGACGTGTTAGTACGGGTAGGCGCGTCAATGGCGCCCTCGCATCACCTAGATTCAGCACCATCTGAATGATGCCGATCAGCCGGCCGTCGACGGCGGATCGCCCGGGGAACACCGATTCGCAGTTCCGACAGACCACGCCGCCCTGGTCGGCCGAGAAGGACATCGGCCCGGGCCGCGCCTGGACGGCCGTCCCGCAGGAGATACACCGCGACAATTCCGGTAGATAGCCCGCCTCGCGAAGCAGGTTCAACTCGAACGCCAGGAACGCCTGCTCGATGCGGCGAGTGGCCAGATCCGCCGCGAGTTTTTCCAGGTGATCGAAGACGGCCGGGTGTGGATCGCGTTGTTCGAAGAACAGGCTGGCGAGTTCCGCGGCGTAGAAGCCCAGATACAGCCCGCGCAGCGTCGAGCGGAGTGGCCGGTGGCCATCGTGAAGTTTCCACTCGGTGAGCGTCGCCAGATCCTTTTCCAGACGGTCGGTGAAAGTGGCATCGCCCAGATCCAGCAGGTCAATGCCGCCGCCGAACTTGCTCGAGCCGCTCTTATTGACTCGGTGGGCTCCCTTGGCGATGACGCGGATCAGCCCGTGCTGCCGCGCGAAGAGCGTGAGGATTTGCGAGGTCTCGCTGTATTCGAACTTGCGCAGACAGATACAGCGGTCGTTCACGAGGCCCATGCCGCCGATTCTATCGGCGTGCGGCGAATATTCACCAAGCGGGCGACAACCCGTGCAAGCAGCCTGATTTTGCCGATAATACAGCCATGCCCTCTCGACTGCGGCCCCTCAGCGTCTGTTTTGTCACCGGTACGCGCGCCGAGTTCGGCTTGATGAAGCCTGTTCTCCAGGCGATCCAGCGCCACCGCGAGTTGCGGCTGCGAATCATCGCCACGGGCATGCACCTCGACCGGGCTCATGGGTACACGCTGAAACAAATTCGCAAGGAGGGATTCACAGTCGATGCGACCGTGCCGTGGTCCAGCGCAGGCAATATCGGCGATGCCACCGGCCGGGCCATCTCGGGTCTGGCGGCGGCGTTCGAGAAGATCGCCCCGGACGTGGTGCTTGTCGTCGGAGATCGCGTTGAGCCGTTCGCGGCGGCGGTGGCGGCGCATTTATCCCATCGCCTCGTTGCCCACGTTCATGGGGGAGATCGGGCCGCCGGGCAGTGTGATGATTCACTGCGCCATGCCATCACCAAACTATCTCATCTTCACTTCGCGGCGACCGCTTCCAGCGCCCGGCGCATCCTGCGTCTTGGCGAAGTTGCGCAGTGGGTCTTTGATGTGGGTTCGCCCGGCAATGACGGGATTGTCGAATTGGCCGAGCCCACCGGCGAAATAGTCCGCCGATATCCCGGACTGAAACCAGGCCATTATGCGGTGCTGGTCCTTCATCCCGCGTTACCGGACGTTGATGTCGAACGCCGTCGCGCGGAAGGCGTGCTATCGGCCTGCCGCAAGGCGGGATTTGAAAGGATTGTCATCGTCTATCCCAACAACGATCCCGGAGCCAGGGGGATCATTGCCGCCTGGGAACGTCACCGGCGGGATGCCGATCTGGTGATCGAGAGAAGTCTGCCACGGGCAGTTTTTCTCGGACTTATGCGTGACGCGGCCGTGCTTGTGGGCAACAGTTCATCCGGCATCATCGAGGCCGCCAGCTTTGGCACGCCCGTGGTGGATGTCGGCCCGCGGCAACTGGGCCGGGAGTGCAGCCGAAATGTCGTCCATTGCTCATACGATACTGCCGAAATCGCGGGCATTCTCGGCCGCATCCGCGGCTCGCGACGCGGCCGGCGAAGTCGATGCCGCAATGTCTATGGCCAGGGTGGGGCCGGCGACCGAATCGCCGATATTCTCGCGACTCTGGTCAAGCGCAGGCCGTCGTGGTTAAAGCTGATAGCGTACTAACGTGCTTCGGCGTGTCGGACGATAGTATGGGGTGGAGACCCGACCGAGAATGGAATCGCGCTTGGTTCCCGGAGGAGACGTTATGTCCGTCACGCTTATTCCCCCACAGCTTTCCGCAAGGGAACTTGTCAAGAAGATCAATAGCATCGGCACGCTGCCTGAAGTTACCTCAAAGATCATCGCCACGGTCGAAGATCCGGCCAGTTCGTCGGCCGACCTTCACAAGATCGTGTCGCATGACCCGGCGATGGTCACGCGAATTCTCAAGGTCGTCAACTCGGCGTTCTACGGTCTGCCGGGGCAGATCGCCTCGATCAACCGCGCCATCGTTCTGCTGGGCCTTAACGCCGTGAAGAACATTGCCGTCGCCGCCGGGCTGGGCCAGTTTTTTCGCGGTGCCACAGTGTGCGATGGATTCACGGCGCGCGATCTCTGGACGCATTGCGTTGGCGTCGCCGTGGCCGCTTCAGACCTCGCCCGGGGAATGCGCATTCCGCTCGTCGATGAGGCATTTCTAGCCGGCATGGTCCACGACGTCGGCCTGCTGGTTTCGCTGCAACTCATGCCCGAGCAGCTGCGACAGACCTGTGAACAGGCTCGCACTTCGACTTCCTCGTTCTGCGAGATTGAACGCGGCATAATGGGCGTTGACCATCAGCAGCTTGGCCAGGCGCTCTGTGAAATGTGGAAGTTTCCCCGGACCTGTCAACTGGTGGCCGCCCATCACCACAGGCCTTCGGCCATGCCGGCGGATTGCCGTCTGCTGGTCACGCTCGTGGCCGTTGCCGACCTGATGTGCTGCACGGAAAAGCAGGGGTTTAACCTGACAACCGTCAATCAGTCCATGGGCGAGATCGATCATGAATCCGTCGGCCTGAGTGAATCAGTCATCACCAACACCTGCCGGCGGCTTCCCGAGCTTATGGCGAGCGCATCGACCTTCCTGTAACGGCGATCGTCGATCGTGATGCGTCCTGCCAAACGGATTTCGTAGTCGTCGTTAGTCGCGGCCGGCCAGGATGAGGCATCTCGCCTGCAATCCTCCGACGTCGAATTCCGGATTGAGGCCCGTTTTGGACCGGGGACATCACCGGGGACATCGTCCTATTCTCTTTGCCGATCCCTGTCGCTAGAATCCCTCCCTTTCCCTAAGACGAGGTGCTAATGAGTCTTGTCCAGAGTGATCCGAAAATTGCAGAGTTGATCGCCGTCGAACAGCGCCGCCAGGAGAGCACACTGGAACTGATCGCCAGCGAGAATCACGTTTCAAAGGCTGTCATGGAGGCGGCCGGCAGCTGTCTCACCAACAAGTATGCCGAGGGGTATCCCGGCCACCGCTACTACGGCGGCTGTGGCAACTACGATCAGATTGAGAACATCGCCATCGACCGAGCGAAGGAACTCTTCGGTTGCCAGTTCGCCAACGTCCAACCCCATTCCGGCGCCAATGCCAACCTGGCCGCCTTCATGGCCATGATGCAGCCGGGCGACTATTACCTGTCGCTCGTGCTCTCTTCAGGCGGACACCTGTCACACGGGATGAAGCTCAACACCTCGGCCATTTTCTACAAGCCTGACCACTACGAGCTTGATCCCAAGACCGAGACCATCGACTTTGAGTCCGTTCGCCGCAAGGCCCATGAGGTCAAGCCCAAGATGATCCTCTGTGGGTATTCGGCCTATCCGCGCACCATCGACTTCAAGAAATTCCGCGAGATCTGCGACGAGGTCGGTGCCTTGTTGTTTGCGGATATCGCCCACATCGCCGGCTTGGTCGCCACCGGCGCGCATCCCTCGCCGTTTCCGCATGCGCATGTGGTTTCGACGACGACGCATAAGACGCTCCGTGGTCCGCGCGGCGGGCTGATTTTGACCAACGACGAAGCGCTTTCCAAGGCGATCAACCGCAGCGTATTCCCCGGCAGCCAGGGTGGCCCACTGATGCACATCGTCGCCGCCAAGGCCGTGGCGTTTGGCGAAGCACTCAAGCCCGAGTTCAAGACCTACTGCCAGCAGATCGTCAAGAACGCCCAGGCGCTGGCGGCCGCGTTGCAGAAGCAGGGTTATCGCCTGCAATCGGGCGGCACGGACAATCACCTGATGCTGGTCGATCTGCGAGCCCGCAACGAAGCCTTCACCGGCGCCGACGCCGAACAGGCGATGGAAGCCGCCGGCATGATCGCCAACAAGAACGCGATCTACAACGATCCCCGCCCGCCGAAACTTACCAGTGGCGTGCGGCTGGGGACACCGGCCCTGACCACGCGTGGCCTGAAAGAAGCAGACATGGTGACGGTCGCCGATCTGCTCGACCGGGCGCTGATGGGGAAGGATTCTCCTGAGACGCTGGCGAAGATTCGCGACGAAGTGGCGGAGTTCTGCAAGAAATTCCCAATGCCGCACTGATTCCCTATGGCTAAGAATATCAAACCTCGTTCCACGGATTACAACCAGTGGTATCTCGATGTCATCAAGGCTGCCCAACTGGCGGACTACTCGCCGGTGAAGGGGTGCATGGTGATCCGCCCGGAAGGCTATGCCATCTGGGAGGCCATCCAGCGCGATCTGGACGGACGCTTCAAGGATACCGGGCATGTTAACGCCTATTTCCCGCTGCTGATCCCGCAGTCATTTCTGGCGAAAGAGGCCAAGCATGTTGAAGGCTTCGCCATGGAATGCGCCGTGGTAACGCACTCGCGGCTGCAGAAGGATCCTTCGGGTACTGGCGTGCGGCCGGACCCTGACTCCAAACTCGAAGAACCGCTGATTATCCGGCCGACCAGCGAGACCATCATCGGCCACATGTACTCGCAGTGGATCCAGAGCTATCGCGATCTGCCCGTGCTGATCAACCAGTGGTGCAACGTCATGCGCTGGGAGATGCGCACGCGGCTGTTCCTGCGCACCGCCGAGTTTCTGTGGCAGGAAGGCCACACCGCCCACGAGACGGCCGAGGAAGCTCAGGAAGAAACGCTGCGGATGCTGGATGTTTACGCCGCCTTTGCCGAGCACACGCTGGCGCTGCCGGTCATCAAAGGCGCCAAGACGGATGCGGAGAAGTTTCCCGGCGCAGACACGACCTATTGCATCGAAGCGCTGATGCAGGATGGCAAGGCGCTTCAGGCCGGCACAAGCCACAACTTGGGCATCAACTTCGCCAAGGCGTTTGACATCCAGTTTCTCGGCCGCGATCAGCAGAAGCATCACTGCTTCACGACAAGCTGGGGCGTCAGCACACGCCTCATTGGCGCTACCATCATGGCGCACAGCGACGATGATGGCCTGGTCCTGCCGCCGCGTGTGGCGCCCACCTTGCTTGCAATCGTGCCCATCTATAAGACGCCCGAAGAGGAAGCCAAGGTCCGTGCCTTCGTCGAGAAACTCCTGGTCTCTCTTGTCGGCCAGGCCGAGGTCGACGCCGGCGCCAAGCGTTTGAGCAAGGACGGCGTGGCCGGGTATATCTTCGACCGCGTGTCGCATCAGCGGATCGTCGCCGACTGGCGCGATGCCCGTCCTGGCGACAAGCAATACCATTGGGAACAGCGCGGTGTGCCGCTGCGCATCGAAGTCGGCCCGCGCGATGTCGATGGGAACTGCTTCGTGCTCAAGCAACGGTTGGACCGGTCCAAGGCTGTCGTGCCCGTTGGCGAGGCCTCGGCGGCGTGGTTGTCCGCCAAGCTGGATGATGTCCAGAAAGCGATGTTCGACAAAGCGCTGAAATTCCGTGAAGAGAATATCCGTTCGGCGGCGTCATATGATGAGTTAAAGAGCCTGCTCGCGGAAAAGGGCGGTTTCGTGCGCTGCTATTTTGAGCCCAATCGCGAGATTGAGGCGAAGATCAAGGAAGAGACCAAGGGCACGGTGCGCTGCATCCCGTTTGATCAGCCCGGCACGCCCGGTAAATGCGTGTACAGCGGCAAGGAGACCAGCACCCAGGTTCTATTTGCGCAGTCGTATTGATCTTTGGAGATGGCCGCTTTCCCATCGGCGTCGCGGCTAATGTACCGGCACTATGGCGCTTACGGGGCGGCGAATCGGCCTCGTGCGTCGCCGTTTCGCTCCGAATCGGATCACTAATGCCGGTGTCACGCGTGTCGGAAAGCGGCGTCAAGCCGCCGCACTCCAAAGTTAGCTGGACAGCACGTAACATTTATACGCTATGAGCGGACCATTGCGGTACATTCTGTTCGGTGCCCACCCGTTCTGGTGCAAGGTGACCTTGCCGCGCCTGGAGGCAATCGACAAGGCCACTTGCGCAGCCGTCGTCGACACGGATCGGGCCAGGCTGGATATGGCCGCGTCGCGGCTGGAATTGGCCAGGGAGCGCACCTTCACCGACCCGCTCAAGGCGCTCCAGGAATGTACGGCCGACTTCGCCGTGATCGCGACGCCGGGGGATCAGCATGAGAAATATGTCGCCATGTGCCTGATGTTCGATCTGCACATGCTGATCGAGCCGCCGCTGGCGGATTCGATCCAGTCGGCGGCGCGCATCTATCGCCGGGTGCGCGACGTGGGCAAACGATGTGTCGTCGTCTCTGCCGCGGCCATGGAACAGGACAAGCAGACGCTGCTGCAGACGCTGCGGACGCGCGATGTCGGCCGGCTCAGTCATCTCGGCATTCGCTTCGCCCAGAATTTCCGCAAGGTCAATTCCTGGAGCGCGTATCGCCATATGATGCGCCATCCGCTGCTTCTCGAGGCCGCCATGCAGCAGTTTGAACTGTTCCGCATGGCGACGGGGGCCAACGCGAAAACGGTCTTCGCTCAGTCATGGAACACGCTCTGGGGTGAGTTCAAGGGCGACACGTCGGCGCTGGTGACCATCGAAATGGAAAACGGCGTTCATTGTCTTTATGAGGGGACCGTCGTGGCGTCCGCATCGACCAACCCCTGGGGCTTCGAGCAGGTTCGGGCCGAGTGCGAATCGGCGTCCATCGAGCTCGACAATCGGCGCTTGCGCGTGAGCATCGGCGAGGCACTGGACCGGCCGCGGTATGAGGATGTGCCGCTGGCGGCTGGCGAGGTCTTCGGGCATGCGTGGATCGCCGAGCAGTTCTGCGACTGGTGTCGCAAGGGCCCGCTGCCGCCCACGCATCTCAAGGACCACATCCAGACAGTGGCGATGACCTTTGCCGCCATTGAAAGCGCCGAGACGGGCAGGCCGGTGAAGGTGCAGGAGTACCTGGACGAGAAGCTGGCGACCGCCAAAGTGGAAGTTCGCGGCGAGAAGGCGGCCAGCGCACGAGCCGCGGCGTCGGGCTCGGACCGGGAGATACCCGGGGAACTGCCCGTGTAAGACTCACACCGCAAACGGATCGCGTATCACCGCCGTGTACATGTCGAAGGATCTATGGGAGCCCGCCGGGTTGTCTTTCGTGGAATTGGAGTTGTCCGACCAGAACGGCATGATTTTGCCATTGTAGAACGTCAGACCCAGGAAGTCGCCGAAGTCGATGCTGTTGCGGGCGAGCCGGGAGTTGGATGCGCCCTGAGAGATTCTGAAGTTGGCGGACGCCTGCTCGCCGGTCGAGACGGGCTTGAGCACAATGCCCCACAATTCGGCATCGGTGTTGGCTTTGTAGTCCGTGTCGATCTTGCTCTTGGCGGGGTTGGCATCGTTGCGGGTGTCGAGCCAGGTCACGGCCACATCGCCGCTGATGGGATCGACGCTCAGACGCGGGAGGAACTGCGACGATTGCACGGTGTCTGTTTCGAGCTTCTGCGGCGGCGACCAGGTCCGGCCGTCGTCGCTGGAAACCGACAACTTGATTGATGTGTCCGCTCGGTAGATATTCGATCCAGTCGTGTAGATGAGGTAGGCGCGGCCACGGCCGACGGAGTTGGACCGGTCGTAGGCGATGCCAACTTCGGCGTCGATCGTGTTGCCGGACTGGGCCGGGATGGAGGTGAACCCGCCGAGGTTGGTGGAGCCGGCAAGCAAGTATTTTCCAAACGGCAGCGGGCCGATTCCGTCGGGGTCGACGCTGACATACAACTTCGATGGTCCTTCGCCGCTGATCGGGCTCTGGAAGGCGACCATGACCTGCCCGCTCGGGCCGATGGTGATATCCCCGAAGTTCGAGTCCGCTGGTGAGGGAACGGACCTGGCCAGCGGAAACGCTCCGACCTGCCCGAGTCCGGTAACGGCCGCGCCCGC
>JANYKD010000546.1 GCA_025361735.1 Phycisphaerales bacterium | reverse complement strand
CCAAGGCCAACTCGCCGACGCAAGCTGCGTAGCGTTGAGTTGTCTTCAATATCACGAGTACTTCAAATCGCCCCGGCGTGAAACACTTCCGCGCCGGGATGCTTCGTTTTGTTGAGGGGATGGGGATGCCCGGACGGATACAGGCTTTCCGGGGCGACGGGGGTGTTGGCCGATTCGATGATCCCGGCCGGGAGCTTCGGTTCTTTGGCGAAGGGACGGGCGCTGGTTTCGAATGTGCCTTTGCAGCCGATGGCCCAGTTTACGGACCCGGGTGGGTTCTGGATGATGAAGGACTTGGCCGAGCAGTTCCAGGCGACGGCCCAGCCGATGGTCCAGCCGTGGCCGGAGCCCATTTCGCCGCGATTCATGAAATCGATGCCGCCGCCGGGACAGTGACAGTTGTCCACGAGCAGACCCGTCGCCCAGCGTTGGTGGGGCTGAAGATGGCCGCTGCCCTTGAAGGTGCAGTTCAGCAGCACGATCGGGCCGGTGACGCGGGCACCGGTGACGAAGTAGAAAAGGTTGTCGCCCGTGGATGTGCAACGGTTGAAGAGAGTCTGCGGGCTGTTGCTGCTGAGGTCGGCCGGCTTGGCGGCGCCTTGGGTGGCGACCGTGTGGGTAATACGCAGATTGTCGACCGTGATGCGGGCGGAGTTGCCGCCGACGGAGACGCTGTTGGTGGTGTCGGCAATGCTGATGTCGCGCAGGAAGCCATCGGCCACGCCGTCCATCTGGATCGCCTTGTAGAGCGGCTGGTCGATGCTGACTGACTGGGCTGGGGCGACGATGTGCAGTGATTCGACGCCGACCTGGCTGATGCGGGTGGCCGGTTGTATGCGGGCGATGCTGGCGCCCGGTGGGTTGAGGTATTTCGGATCCAGTGAGTCGGCCAGGGGCATGTCGACGGTGATGCGCCGGCCGGCGATCGAGACGATGCGGCGCTGCATGTGTGTCTCGCCGGCGATCCATGTTTCCTTCTTGCCGTCGCGAACGAGCGTGTCCATGTCCATGAAATGGACCCAGGCCGGCGTGACCGGCCGGCGGATCAGGATGGTGTCGCCGGCGTGGAATGCGGTGGCGTCAGCAACCTCGAACGAATTCGCGCCGCAAGGCACATAGGTATCAGTCAACGGTGTCGAGGGGCCGGGCGGCTCGGCGGCACGAGGCCCGGAGATATTGATGCAGACATGTGGCCCACCCGCGAGGCGCAGGGTCGTTCCCCGGCCATCGACGCCGGAGCCGCTGCCGCGCAGGACGACACCGGCGGATTTGATCGTCAGAGTCGCTTTGCAGGTGAACACCCCCGGCGAGAGGAGGACCGCGCCGCGAAATCCAGCGACCAGCGGCATGGAGGAGACGTTATCAATGGCCGCCTGAATCGCGGCCGAGTCATCCTCGCCGCCGGAGGGATTGACGGTTTTGGCAACGGCGGGGGCGGGCAGGGCCACGCCGCCGCCCATGTAGCCGGCAAAGGAGAAGTCCATGATGCGATCGCCGCGCTCGGTGGACTTGTAGACGAGTTTGCCGGAGGGATCGACCTGAACCCACGGAATCTCGGCGGCGTTGAGCGTGAACGAAGCGAAGAGGAGGATGGGTAGAAAGCGGAACATGATGGGTAGGAGCATGATTCAACGAGGGCGGCAGGTCAAGGTGGGGATGGAAACGCATCGAACGAGGGATTCCTGTCGAGTTTCTCAATTGCGTCATCGACCTTTGTCGCGGTCAGCGCATCAAGTGTTTGGATTGACTTGGCCCATGTCAGGTACTCGCTGAGCCTGCCCCGCCATTGATCAACGCTGCGGCTGGGCATCACCGCATGGTGCGGGTCGCTCTTCCCATTGACGACGACGAGTACAGCATCAATGGCTGAAGCCACTTCCCCCTGCTCTTTCAGGCGATAGAGAATAGACTCACGGCATTCGGTGATGGGATCGTGTATCAGTGCATCCCGAACGGCTTTCCATGACTCCTCATCCTTCAACTGGATCAACGCAGCATACAAATTGGCTCGATCCCACCAGTAGGTCGCCGACTTCACATTTCCCAGCATGAAGTCCCGGTAGGGCGTGCGATAGGTCTTCTCGTCCAGAGCAAACAACAGCTTGCAGGCAGCTTGCCGCGAGTGAATCGACCATGTGGCAGCGTTCACCTGCTCCTCAAGAAAAGCCACGTACGCTTTGTCCGCAGGCTCGGGCGAAGGAAGAACGTCGAAAAGCGTCTCATCACCGTAGGTTCGCAGTAGACGCATCGAGTCGTCACTGGACAATTGTCCTTTGGCCAATCGGACGGCCCATTTCTCCAATCCGATGCGCGCCTCGAAAATCCGCAGGAAGTCTTCCCTCTTCAACTTCAATCTCGGATAGCGCATGTTCTCGAGTGTGAAGCGCATGACGAGGAGCAACTGGGGGTCGTGAGTCCGTTTGTAGGTTTCGACATCCAGCAGCGCCACGTATTGCTCGTAGCTGAGGGGTTTCTTGGGAATTCCGTACCTGGCCTTCTCCGCATCAGTCAAGTGGCTGGGAGCCCAGTAGGGCGGAAGCCAGCCGTCCACATCGAGTCG
>JANYKD010000541.1 GCA_025361735.1 Phycisphaerales bacterium | reverse complement strand
CCCGCGCCAAAGACCTGTTCCGGGCCATGATCGCGGCCAATCTCCCTCACAAATGGATCGCCCAGGTCACCGTCAATCTGGGCGACGACGACGAACTCCTGGGCCTCGCCGCCCAGGCCGGCTGCGTCGGCACGTTCATCGGTTTTGAATCGCCGACGGCCGAGGGACTCGCTGAGATCGGCAAGAAGTTCAACATCGTCAAAGGCCGGGATCTTGCCGCCTCGGTCCAGCGTATCCACGCACATGGGATCCTCGTGGTCGGCTCGTTCATCATCGGCCTGGACACGGATGGGCCCGGTATCGGCCGGCGTATCGCCAACGCCGCCCGCAGTTATGGCGTGGACATGCTGAACACACTCTTCCTGACCCCCCTGCCCGGAACGCGCCTGTGGGATTCGATGGAGGAGCAAGGCCGCATCAGTACCGAGACGTTTCCCCAGGACTGGCAGTATTACACGCTGACGTTCCCGGTCGCCCAGTACAAGCATCTCTCGCGACGCGAAGTCTGCCAGGAAATGGAGTGTTGCGACCGGACGTTCTATTCGCCGCGGCGCATGCTGCGCCGGCTCTGGACCAGCACCCGCCACTGGCGGCACCCGTTCATCTCGCTGGTCGGCAACCTCTCCTATCGGGCCGGCCTGTCGAGCAATCGTCAGGCCTACCGCGCCTTCATCGCCACGCGCGAAGAGAAGCGCAACGAGGCTACACATACGGACGCGCCAACCCTTTCCCTGCCGATCGCGGGATTCGTTGGACAACCAGGTGCGGCAGTTGAGTAGAATGAATCACGCGCGTGCTTCAGTCAGGCGCTGGGCGTGGAGAACGTAATGGCCGCATCGAGCGGCCTTTCCGGCTTGCCTTCGGAACGCTCCATCATCCACAGCAGTTGCTCCTTCAGGCCGTTGGCGAAGGGCGTTGGTTGCTGGCCTTGGAACAGGAGTGTCATCATCTTGGACAGGTCGTAGGTGAACGCGGTCTCGGTTTCGGGCGGCAGCGTTTCGATGTCGTAGGCGTGATTGGTTCCACGAATCCCATTGACGCAGGCGGCCACCGTCCGCAGCAACGCATCTTCGCGCAAATAGTGGTCCTGCGACGCAAGCGTGAACACCGGCCGAGCCGCGTCCGGCACGCGCAGCCGCCCGGCCCTGACAAACGCCTTGAGGATGTCGCCCGTATAACACGGAACGAGTTTCTTGAACGGCTGGCGGACCTTGAGCTGATCTCCAGGACTTGCTTGAAGAATTCGCTGACACGCCTCCGCCACCGCCTGGACCGACTCATCGCCGGGCCCATACACATTACTCAGCCTCAAGGTGACGCCGCCGCCGTCAAGGACAAACCGTTCGGCCAGCAGTTTCGTCAGGCAATAGATGTGATAGCCGTCGTTATCGTAGATCCTCGGGCTGAAGGGCGGCGCATGCTCTTTGTGAATGGCGACAATGGCTCGCGGCGCCTCGGCGAACCGCTTCCGGCTCGCGAGAATGTCATCGACGAGCTCCTGGTAGGGCGCCTGGACCGCATCGATCCACTCCGTGAAGTCCCGCCGGAATACAAACGAGTCTTCCTGGATGAACCCTTTGTAGTCGCCGGCGAAGTAGACGCTGTGCGACGAGGTGAACACCAGCGGCTTGCCGTGCTGGGCGCACAACCGGCTCAGCACGGCTGGAATCAGGCTGTTGATGACATAGACTTCCGTCGGGTCCGGCAACTGGAGATTTGCCAGCCACGCGGCCAGGTGATAGACGATGTCCCCTTCCTCCACGATGGCGCGCAGGTTTTCCAGATCATCGACGCCACCGTCGAGAACGCGGATCTTGGGCGATGACGGGATGCGGGCGGACCGGCCCTTGCGGCAGTTGGTCGTGATCCTCTCGACCTGCGGGAACTGCGCTATCAGCGCTTTAAGCCACTGCCGTCCGATGGTGCCGGTCCCGCCGGTAACACTCACGCGACGATACGGGAACTCCGCGGAAGGAATAGTTGTCATCAACCACTCCTACGACTTCTTGTTCTTCAGGTCGTTGTACAGCGCAAACGCATCCTTGGGCTTGAGGTTGTCATGAACCACGGCCTTGACCGCCTGGATCATGGCGACGGGGTGCTCAGCCTGGAAGACATTGCGACCCATGTCCACGCCGGCTGCGCCCTGGTCGATCGCCTCAAAGGCCATCTGCAGCGCCTCGAGTTCCGGCAGTTTCTTGCCGCCCGCGATCACTATCGGCACGGGGCAGGCCGCAACGACCTTCTCGAAGTCGGGGCTGCAATAGTAGGTCTTGATGATGTGGGCGCCATTCTCGGCACACACGCGCGTTGCCAGACTAAGGTAGCGGGCGTCGCGAACCAGTTCCTTGCCGACTGCGGTGACTCCCAGGACCGGAATACCGTAACGCGATCCCTGATCGACCATGGTCGTAAGGTTGCGGATGGTCAGTGCTTCGTACTTGCTGCCAATGGCGACCATGAGCGCCAGCATCGAGGCGTTGACGCGGATGCACTCTTCGATGTCCAGCAGGCACTCATCGTTGAGATCGGTCAGCACCGTCGAACCGGCCGAGGCGCGAAGAGAAATCGGCTTGTTCGACGACGCCGGCACGATCTGCCGCAGCGCGCCGCGGGTACACATGATGCAATCAGCATGCTCGATCAGGGGAACGATGGTCAGGTCCATGCGCTCCAGGCCCGATGTCGGGCCCATGATGTACCCGTGATCGAAAGCCAGCATGACGGTGCGGCCGCTCTTCTTGTTGAAGATGCGCGAAAGCCGATCCTTCATGCCCCATTCGAGATTGCCGCAACCCTTGAGGAAGAACCCTTCGGTCTTCTGTGGGATGCCAAGTCCGTAGTCTTTTGAATCTTGATTGCCAGTTGCATCAGCCATTATCGTTGTCTCCAGAGAAATGCGTTCACAACTAAGTCCGCGATCAACGATCGCGGCTACAAGCCGTTCAGTGCGTCGCGAAAGCCGGCGAACATCAGCGAGATCGAAGTGGCACCGGGATCCACCAGGCCGATCGTGCGTGCGCCCAGATTGCGCGCCCGGCCGAACTTCGCCTGCATGGCCTTGGTGCTTTCCGCACCTTGCGCCGCCGCGTCGGCAGCCTTCGCCATCGCCTGCGCTACAGTCACGCCGGTAGCGTGCAGAGCCGCCACCGCGGGTACCAGCGCATCGACCATCGTCTTATCGCCGGGTTTGGCGGCCGTCTGTGCTCGCAACTTTGCCAGCCCGGCCTCAAAGATGGCCGCGACGTCAGCGACGCTTGCCTGGTCCTTGCCGGCCGCCGGCTCGGCCATGCCCATGAAGAACGACCCGAGCAGCGGGCTGGTCGAGCCGCCATCCACGGACATCACGCTCCAGCCGACAGCTTCCAGCAGCATCCCGATGCCGGGCGTCGAGCAACCCTGGACCGACTCCAGGATCGCCTCGGCCACGCGCTTCATGGTCGTGCCGTGATCGCCATCGCCGGTTGCCGAGTCCAGCTTCGAAAGTAATTCGTGATTGTCGCGCAGCCGAGCCGCGCCTTCCCGCAGCATGCGGGCGAAATCTGCCTGTCCCACGGTAGTGGACATAGTCAAA
>JANYKD010000527.1 GCA_025361735.1 Phycisphaerales bacterium | reverse complement strand
CAAGATCAAGCTGGGGGTCGTCGGCTGCGGCGGCCGGGGCGCGTGGATCGCGGGACTCTTCAAACGCCACGGCGGCTACGAGATGCATGCGGTCGCGGACTATTTCCAGCAGGTCGCCGACTCGGCCGGCAATGCGCTGGGCGTGGACCCGTCACGGCGGTTCTCGGGCCTCTCGGGTTATCGCAGACTCATCGAGAGCGGCATCGAGGCGGTGGCACTGGAAACACCCCCCTGCTTCTTCCCCGAGCATGTGAAGGCGGCCGTCGAGGCCGGGCTGCATGTGTACATGGCCAAGCCGATCGCCGCGGATGTTCCCGGATGCCTGCAGGTGCAGGCGGCCGCCAGGAAGGCGACGGACGCGAAGAAGTGCTTTCTGGTCGATTACCAGATGCCAACGGATCCGCACAACCTCGATGCCGCCAAGCGTTTCCGGGACGGTGCCCTGGGGATGTTGGGTATCGTAAAGAGTTTCTACTACGGCGGCTTGTTCGGCGATCCGGCACTGACGCAGAACATCGAAAGCCGCCTGCGATCGCTGATCTGGTGCAACGACGTAGCGATCGGTGGCGGGTATCACGTCAACGCCTGCATTCATCCCGTGCAGGCGATGATGTGGGTGCTCAATAAGACTCCCGTGGCGGCCAGCGGCTTTTCGCGAGTGTCCCGCGCCAATCCGCACGGCGACAGCCACGATATGTTCGGCATCACGTTCGAGTTCGAGGATGGTCTGATCTGGACGCACACCGGCCGGCACTCCGGCGGGCTGGTCGGACCGGATGACCCACTGGCCACGTGTGAGTTCCTTGGCGATGCCTACATGAAGATCGGCTACGGCGGCCGCGCGCTGATCCGGGGCGGTCAGCAGCAATACGCCGGCGGCACGATCGACAACCTCTACGAGGCCGGCGCTGCACGCAATATTGCGACGTTCCACAAGAACGTCACTGACGGTAACTCCGCCAACGACACGGTCCACCTGGCCATCGACAGTTGCCTGACGACGATTCTCGCGCGCGAAGCGTGCCTCAAGAAGGGCCGGATGACCATGGCGGACCTGGTCCGGGAGAATCGGCGGCTGGAGGTGAATCTGAGTGGACTGAAGGCGTGATTATGCCGACAGGGGCGGCCGAGGACGGCCGCGCTCCCAGGCGCCGAGGATCGAGAATTGTGCGCGGCGCCGCGGGTTGGGCTCGCCTGGGTTGCGGGCGTGTGTATACTCGGGAATCATGTTGATGGCCGAACAAACTGTTCGTGTGCCGCGGCGCTGGCACAGCGGGATCGCTGGAGGATGCCGCATGCAAGCGACGCGCGGCCTTGTCTGCCTGTGTCTGTTGCTGGCGACATCGTGCGATCGGCAGCGTGGCGGGGCGCCGGCGAAAGTACCGGCCACATCGCCGGCATACTCCGAGGAAGGGATCGCGGTCTTCTTCTCACCACCGACGAACTGCACGGAACTGATCATCAAGCAGATCGGTCAGGCGCGGACCCGGGTGTTGGTACAGGCGTACTCGTTCAAGTCGGAGCCGATTCTCGATGCGCTGGCGGCCGCGGTGCGGCGCGGCGTGGCGGTGCGGGTGATCATCGACGGCGACAAGCTGGAGCGGAAGGTCGGAAACCATCTGCTCAAACGCGGCATCGACCTGTACATCGACTCGCAACACGACAAGGCACACAGCAAGGTGATCCTGATCGATGGCCAGACGGTCATCACCGGGAGCTTCAACTTCACTGAGACCGGCGAAGAGGGTAAGGCGGACAATGTGCTGGTGATCAACGGGCGGCCGAAACTGCTCGCGGCGTATGAGGCGAGTTTTCAGGAACACCTGGGACATTCCAAGCGCGCGGAGTGAGTGCGAGCCAAGGGATTAAGGCACGGAGGCACGGAGGCACGGAGGCACGAAGGGGAAGAAGAAGCTGACGCGGGCCAGAGATGAGGGCGACTTTCAGGTAGCCCATATACGTTGGTCACCACATTGGCGCGGGGCGAACGGGGCGGGATTCGCTGGCTTCCTGTTTGCGGGCGGCGAGGATCGCGTTGTTGAACCACTCCATGGCCGGGCGCAGGGTGCGGAAACGATCGACGACCGTGGGCAGGAGCTTGGGACCAAGGGCCAGCTTGCCGGGGAGAGTCACGTACCAGTAAAGCTGTTTGAACCGAAGGTATTCGGCGGCCGGGGAATCGGCGTGGGTTTGCCAGTCCTTGGGGAGCCGCTTGAGTTGTTCGCCGAGCAGCGGACCCATGGCCTTGCGGATGGCGGGGGCGTTGACCACCTTCAGGAATCCGGCCGGGTCGGCGGCGATGGCGGTGCGGATGGCGGCGAGTTCCTCCGGGCCGGGCATGTAGACGCCGCCGGCGATTTCAATCTCCTTGTGCGACACGGAGAAGTAATAGCCGGCGCCGCAGTGCTTGGGCAGGCCGGATCGGGGGTAGGTGATGCCGATGTGCGTCTTGTACGGCGTCTTGTCCTTGGAGAAGCGCGTGTCGCGGTAGATGCGATACATCGCCTTGGCCGGGTCGGCGACGACGTGATCGACGGCGAAGCTGCGCAGAGCCTGGTTGACCTGCGTCGCCAGTTGGATCATGGGCTGGCGGACCTGCTGCTCGAAGATCTCCTTGCGCGGCGTGAACCAGTCGCGGCTGTTGTTCTTCTCCAGGGCGCGGAAGAACGTGGGCATCTGCCTGGAGAACCCGGGGAATTTCGACATGATGCGGTACTCCGTATGGCCGGGGCGGCAATTCAGATGAGAAGCCAATAACGCCTCCGAACATCCTCCGGCTCACCCACTGCCGGCCCTTTGGGCCTCATCCTGACTCGACATCCAACTCCGTGGCCTGATGGCCACGGCCACCAAAAGTGGCGGCCTTTCAGGCCTGGGGAATCAAACGGTCTGGCGCGATTCGCATCCGTCATACATTTGTCTGCCGCAGGTGCGGGCGGGCATAGGCGGTCGGGATGTCCAGCGGTACCTTCTTCGGGTTGAAGGGGAAGATCGCCTTGTCGACGGCGAGGCCCAGCGTTTCGAGACGCTTGGGATCGATGACGCCGATGCCGGCTTTGTTGAGCAACTGGAGATGGTTCTCGCCGGGGTACGGCCACTGGAAGTGGTCGGCCAGCGGGTCATAGCCCATGAGCACGGTGCCGATGGCATCGGTGCAGACGGCATTGCGGCCGAGGAACAGCAGCTTGGGCGACAGCGGCTCGACGCCCTTGGCCCAAGGGCCTTCGCCGCCGCGGTTGGTTTCGATGCCGTCGAGGACGGCCAAGTCAACCGGGCGACAGCCGAGCAGGTCGGCGGTGATGCGCGGGACGCGGCACTTCCAGGTGTTCTCCCGGAGTTTGATGGCCAGTTCGGCCGGGACGCCGGCCGGGACGGCGCGTTTGCCGTTGTGGAGCATGGCGCCGCGATAATCGGTGGTGTTCTCGTTGGGTGCGTCGCCGCCGTAGAGGGATGTGGGGGTGATGCCGAAGAGATTCTTGATTGACAGCGTCATGCCCGCGCAAAGGTGGTCCTTCATCTTGGAGAGCGAAACGAAGACATCGGTCTTCTCATAGCGCTGGTTGAGCATGAACGAGGGGAAGAGAAACCCGCCCCAGGGGACCACGAGCTTGCTGTACTCCTTGAACTGGCCGCGGTTGCGCGTGTCTTCGAAGGTCACTTTGTGGTTGCCGGCGGCCTTGATGGCGTTGATGTCCCAGCCGCCGGCGCCGAGGACTTCCTCGGGGCTCTTGGGCGAATACTGGCTTTCGACGACGACGATCTGCCTGGCACCGGCATCGATCAGGACCGCACACAATGCCGCCAGGACGTTGGGGTGAATGTGATAGGTGCGGAAGCCGGGGAGGCCACCCAGGGTGCCCGGGCCGCCCGTGACATTGATCTTGATGGTGACGGTCTTATTGTTAACCAACTTGCCGATGCCGCCCACCTGGTCGATGGCGGCGTTGAGCCTGGCGCGAACGACCTGGGGCTCGTAGGACTCGCAGCGCTGGATGGAGACGGGCGCGGTGGGCGCATCCTTGGAACGGTCGGCCGGCTCGGCGACGACGGGCGCATCGGCCGCCATGGCGAGCCCGCCGCTCATCAGCAAACCGGCCGTGCCCAGACTCGAGGAAAGGAATTGACGCCGATTGAAGTCTGTTCGCATGAATCTGTCTCCTTAAGCGGTGGTCAACCTGATTGTCGACGGCGAATTGTACCACAGTCATCTTGCGAAGGGCTATACTCGGCGCGGGTTGTCGTCAACGTGGGGTCGGTGATATCTTGTGGATATGGACTCGGACACTTCGCTGCGCAGTCTTCTGATTGGGGATCATCCGTGTATTTCGATTGAGACGTTTGAAGAGAGCGATGCCCTGCTGATGGTCCGGGAACTGGCGGTCAACCTCAGCTTCGACCTGTGGATCTGGACGATCAACGGCGGCTTGCGCGACGGGCTGATCGAGGATGCCGCCCCGGTACCGGATACGAGCAACGCGGCCGGGGCGCTCTACCACCTGGCGAACGTGCGCCTGAAGCGGGCGTGCATCATCACGCTGGACCTGGTCCCGCACTTGAAGGATGACCGCACGCTGCGCGCCTGGCGGGACCTGATTGCCCGCATACGCAGTGACGGCACGAAGGTGGTCATGATCGACCACCAGGGCGAGCGCCCCGCCGTGGTGCGGACGCTGGCCAGCGCCTTTGCGTTGCCGCTGCCGGACCTGCGCGAATTGCAGGAACTGGTGCGGTCGACGCTGCGGAAGAAACAGGAGGAGGCGCTGCTGACCGTGGACATCAGCCGCCTGGAGCTGGATACGATCCTGCGCAACCTGCGCGGACTGACGCGACGGCAGGCGAGGCAGATCATCGCCGACTGCGTGGCCGAGGATCGCCGCTTTGACGCCGCGGACATCAACCGGATCCTGGCGGAGAAGCGGCGGACGCTGATGTCCACGAGCCTGCTGGAGTACGTCGAGTCCCCGGTGAACCTGGACGACATCGGCGGCCTGGGCCGGCTCAAGTCGTGGTTGAATGCGCGGCAGCGATCGCTGGGACCCGAGGCGGTGAAGTTCGGTCTGGAAGCGCCGCGGGGCATCCTGCTGCTGGGCGTGCAGGGTGCGGGCAAGAGTCTGGCGGCCAAGGCGGTGGCGACCGCCTGGCAGATGCCGCTGCTGCGGATGGATGTGGGGGCGCTCTACGACAAGTACATTGGTGAATCTGAACGTCGCCTGCGCGACTCATTGCAGCAGGCGGAGAGCATGGCGCCCGTGGTGCTGTGGATCGACGAGATTGAGAAGGCGTTTGCCTCGGCGGCGTCGCGATCCAGCGACGGCGGGCTGAGCCAGCGGATGTTCGCCTCGCTGCTGACCTGGATGCAGGAGAAGCGGGCGGCCGTCTTCCTGGTGGCAACGGCCAACGACATCGAGGCCCTGCCCCCGGAACTGCTGCGCAAGGGGCGCTTCGACGAGATCTTCTTCGTCGACCTGCCGGGCGACGAGGCGCGCGGGTCGATCCTGGCCATCCACCTCCGCAAGCGAGGCCGGAGCCCGGCGCCCTTCGACCTGGTAGCGCTGACGGCGGCGTCGCGCGGGCGCAGCGGGGCGGAGATCGAGCAGGCGATCCTGGCGGCGCTGCACGAGGCGTTCGCGGGCGGCCGCGAGGTGACCACGGAGATGATCGCCGGGGCGCTGCGGGCCTCGCCGCCGCTGTCGGTGACGATGCGCGAGAAGATCGACGCGCTGCGCGACTGGTCGCGGGACCGCTGCGTGCCCGCGGAATGAGCGGAACCTGGCCAGCAGGCACCGGCGACGGTAACGGCCGGGACAAGGTCTCCGTATCCCTGCCGGCTCAGAGATTGAGCGAGCGAGATGACACGGAGATCCCAGCGACGGCCGTGCCGGTTACCCAATGCAAATGATGGCAGAAAGATGGCAGGTAAAATATGAATACCAATGCCAATCTGGTTCTCTTTATACCTGCCATTTTTCTGCCTCTCTCTGCTTCGGGTGGAATACGATCGAGAAACATGGAAGGACTGAACCATGCCGGTAATCCGAAGTCACCATATTGAGAAACTCCCGGCCCGTTTTGAGGAACTGGTCGGGCTGATGCCGCCGCGGGCGATTGGGGATGAGGTGCAGGCGGAGAACGTGATCGAGATGATCGATCGCCTGATGGGCATCGAGCGGCTGTCGGCCGGGCAGGCCGCGTATCTGGAGACACTGGTCCAGCTTGTGCAGGTGTACGAGCAACGGCAGCATGCGATCGACCTTTCGGGACTCGGCGGGGTGGATTCGCTGCGGCACCTGCTGGAGAAGAACGGGATGAACGCGTCCGATCTGGCGAGGCTGCTGGGCGTGCATGCCAGCATGGGATCGAAGATTCTCAAGGGAGAACGGGCGCTGACGGTCGATCACCTGCGGAAGCTGGCGGAGCGGTTCAAGGTGAGCCCGGAGTTGTTCATGGAGGCGTGAGGCGGGGGCGGGAAGAGTTGGAAACACAGAGATCCCAGCGCGGCATAGCCGCAACCAAAAGAAGACCAACCACGGAGACACGGAGGCACGGAGAAATACTTTGAAATGACTGATTCTCCGTGTCTCCGTGCCTCCGTGGTGAAAATTCTTTGCTGGCTGCGACGATTCTGCTGGTTTGTGTCACAGAGACCGGCTTGGACGATGAGAGCCGCTCGCCTATTGAGCCAGCAAGATCGGGATCAGGAACGGGCCGGTTTCGCGGGTTCGCGACGACAACCAGAGAGGTCTCTGTGTCTCTGTGGTTTATCTGTATGGGGTGGAAGCGGATGGCGATGCCGATATCCGAGGAGCGTGAGAAGACCATGGACGTGTCGCCGTTTTCGTGTCGTGTTGGTCCCGTGGTGAGCCATTGCATGGTGTGCTGAAGCACACCCTACGCGGCTCAGGGTTCATTGTTCAGGTTCAGGCACGACCTGACGGACAACGATCAGAGCAAACTCCCCAAGAGAAGGCTGGGACGTAGCAGAATCGAGGACAAAGCGATAGCCGTCGCGGTTCTTCTCGTCATCAGGAAAAGCAGCGAATGTTGTGTCCAAGAGAGGGTGCAGCCTGCCTTGAACACGGATACGAGATCCGGCGAATCCAAGTATCCGTGGAACGAAAGGATTCCACGACTCGTCGACGAGCAGAACCTTTTTGGCAACACGGGGTTTGTCCGCCTGATATGGTACTTCCAACAGCCCCACAGCAAATCGCCTTGAGGAATCCTGATCTCGCTGAAGTTCGACATATTCAGCGACACCCGAGAGTTCAACATCGAATTGTTTTCCTGGAGTCGAACCAACAACAAAGTTTGCTGCCAGAAACGTCTCAGAACAGCCTCCGATCGCCGTCACGAGCAGAAAGACGAATATGAAGCGCCAATAGGTATTCAAAGACATTGAGAACACCATCCGCCATCTGCCGGATAATCGTGTCATAATCCATCTCCTTCGCAGATATTCTCCCATGGATGTCTCGTCACCCCTTCATGCCATCCCTGCAACCCAGATCGCAATTGGCGGAACCACTCAAGCGGCCGCGAATCTTCTCTAACAGGCGCTTGCTCAGCGCACCTCGTTCGCCGAACTCGCGGCCTCATTTCCCGGCTTTCTTGTTCAGGGCGGCGACCAACTGGGTGAACCAATCCTTGTCGGGGAGGGAATAGGGGCGGAACTTTTCGAGGACGCCTTGTTCTTCGCTGAAGGAGAGGGCACGGTGGAAGCCGAGGCGGTTGGCGGCGGGGGAATCGATGAGGTTGGACGAATCGTTGGCGGACATCTGGAAGAGGATGCGGTTGTCGAACTCGCGGAGGGAGCCCCGCTCGAGCGTGCGCTCGAGGCTGGCGGGGGTGTCGACCCAGACTACAAAGTGAATGCCGAAGGCGGGGCCGTCCTTCAGCAGGTCGGCGAAGAGCTTGCCGGACTGGGGCTTCTTCTCTTCGTCGGAGGCGGCGAAGGAGAAATCGTCCTCGCCCTTGCGGAGCATGCGGTAGCGTTGCAGGCCCGCGATGAAGACGTATTGCGAGGGGGCGTCGTGAACCGAGCCGGAGTCGGACGTGCGACGTTTGTCGAGTTCGGCGGCCAGTTCGGCGATGCAGGCGTCGACGGCGCGATAGTCGATGTCCTTGACATCAATGGGCAGCGCCGAGGCATACTGGTGGATGATGCCGAACTGCGGCGAGTCGGCGGGGTTGCCGTCGAGAACATAGACGGTGGCCGAGCCGGGGGCATGCTGGGGGGCCAGGGACATGATCATGCTGACCATGATCGAGGTGGCGGCTTCGTCCTGCTGGCCGATGAGCAGGACGTTGACGCCGGCCTGGCGACGCAGGATGACGGCCGTAGCGTCCTTGATGGCGACGGGATCACCGGTCCAGGCCAGCACGGCGCCGCCGGGCGCAGGATAAGCGGGCGACTGCACGAGCTGGGCAAGGAGCTTGTTCTTGCGGATGTCGGCGGGGGCATTGCCCTCGAAGACGATGGGCTCCTCGAAGACGACCTTGTTCTTGACGGTGAGCGCCTGCACGGCGTCGAGATAGCGCTCTTTGCTTTCATCCGCGAGCCAGGCGACCTGGAACGGCGAGTTGTTCTCGACGAGGCCGCCGGCGTCGTTGTAGATGGCTTCGCCGGGGCGCGTGAGCAGGCGGGCGGCGGAGTTGCCGTCGCCGAGAATGAGCTGCGAGTCGGCCTCGCTGGTTTGCAGGGCGACGCGAACGGCCATCTGGCCGAGCGTGGCGCGGGAGAGCCCGGCCGAGCCGCCGATGGTCTGGGAGCCGAGGATGACGTGCACGCCGAAGGCGCGGCCCTGGCGGACGAGGCGATCAATGAGCAGCGCGGAATCCTGCGCGAGTTTGTCGTCCTCGGTGAAGAACTCCTGGAATTCGTCGATAATCAGCAGGATGCGGGGCATGCGCTCGCCGGTTTCCTGGCGATAACTGTTGATGTCCTGCACGCCGATCTTGCGGTACATGTTGCCGCGTTTGGTCAGTTCGGCGTCGAGTCGCTGGAGCACGGAGAGGCCGAATTCGCGGTCGGATTCGACGGCGATGGCGCGGGCGTGGGGCAGGGCGTGCGTGGCGTAGGTTTTGAACTCGACGCCCTTCTTGAAGTCGACGAGGTAGAACTCGACTTCGTCGGGGCGATACCACATGGCGATGTTGGTGATGATCGCGTGAAGCAGCGTTGATTTACCGGAGCCGGTTTTACCGGCGATGAGGACGTGCTGGGCGACGCCGCGGCCGAGCTTCATGTATTGCAGGCGGGTGGCGCCCATGCGGCCGACGGGGACGGAGACTTCCTGATTGGACTTGAGCGTCCAGAACTCGTCGAGGTGCGGGGCGATGGTGTCGAAACTGACCTCGACGCGCTTGGCTTCCTTGGCGTGGCGGCCGACGATGTCCATGGTGCGCGTGAGCCACTCTTCGGACGGCGGCGGATCGATGTCCAGCGGGAACTGCGAGAACATCGGGTCCTTCCAGATGTACCGGCCATCCTGGTACTTGAGGACGACGCTGTGGGACTCGATCTCCTCGAGCCGCATCTCGGAGGGGAGACTCTGGCGGATGTCCTGCAACACAAGCGTGTACACGCCGCACCGGGCGCCGCTGGAGGCGATGGCGGAGAGGCGCTTGCAGGCCTCGGCCTCGCAACTGGTCGGGAAGTCGGCGATCACCAGGAAGCGATAGGGCTCGGCCAGTTCGCCGGCCTGGGCGTTGTATTCGTCGATGGTCTCGTATTCGTTGCGGAGGTACTTCTGGATGACCGTTTCCATGTGCTCGGTCAGGTCGGCGAGGCGTTGTTGGATCTGCTCGGTTTCGGTCCAGATGCGGCCGCCAATGAGGGCATCGTCGTGGTCGGCGAGGTGCATGAAGCCCGCGAAGTTCTGGCCCAGGCCCACGGGGTCGATGATGGTGAATCGCACGCGGCCGGCGGGTAATGTCGTGAGCAACCGCGCCATGACCATTTGCAGGATGCGCAGGCCCTCTTCGCGGCCGTCGCGGTCGGTCTGGATCAGCAGCGAAGCCTGGCGGGGGAAACCCAGCGAGGCGGTCATGGTGAACGGCTCAGGGAGTTTGAGTTTCAACTCGCCCTTACGCGGAACGGCGTCGGCGATCTTTCTTAGATCGACCGTGAGGTGGCCAAGCCGCAGGGTCGTGGCGAAGGTCTTGGGCGGAATCCAGTGTGCCCACAGGGGATCATCCCAGGAGCGGGTGACCTGGTCGCCTTTTTCCTCGATGGGCGCGTGGATCTTGGCAATGCCATCCGTCAGGCGGCCCTCGAGCGATGACCAGGCGTCATAGTAAGCCTTGTTGGCGTCATCCTGCTCTTTCTGATTGCGCTCGCGCATGGTCTGCTGGTCGCGAACGTAGCGTTCCTGCAGTTCGGCGTGGGCGGTTTTGCGCCAGGCCTCGATCTCGAGCTTCGCCTGCTTCTGAGCGGCCTGGACCTGAGGTACGCGCTGGTTGTAGTCGGCCGCGATGACGCCGATCAGTTCATCGCGCTTGAGCCGGGCCTCATTGATCAGCGGCGAGTATTTCTCGTTGGCCAGTCTTTCCTCGGCCTTGCGCTTGTCCTCGCCTTCGTTGAGTTTGCGCTGGTTGTCGTCTTTGGCACGTTCGAGTTCGGCGGCCGACAGGCGTCGGGCCTCCTCGATCAACTGGCAGACGGGTATCCAGGCTTTCTTGGCCTGGGAGATGCCGACGAATTTCAGGATGAGGCCGGCGATCACGCACACGACCAGCGCGCTGCCAGCGGCGATCGCCACGGGCTTCACATGCAATTCTGAGGGGTTACCGGCCAGCAGATGCGTGATGCCGCCGACGAGTGCGATAATCAGGAACGAGTAGACGATGGGCCGGGCGCCGACGAACATGCGCGGCAGGCTCAGCTTGGACAGGAAGTGGATGGCAGCACGGGCGTCGTCGCGCTTCTGGTTGTATGCCGGCAGCGGCTCTGGCGGAGCCGGGGTTTCGGCCGGCGGCGGGACTTCAGGCGGGGGCACCTGGCCGTAGAGCACCATCAGGCGCGTGCCCTGCGACGATAGATCGTCGAGTTCGCTGGTCCGCGTCCCCATGGCGGCGGCTGCGGCCTTCAGTTCTTCCTTGAGCTGGATTGTGGTCGCCTCAAAGACGCTTTCGGCCAGCCAGATCGCCTGGTCAAAGTGTTTGCGCAGATCTTTCTGCCTGTTCTTCAGATCGAGTTCCACGCCGTATCGCGCCTTCTCGTCTGCAGCCTTGAGGGCGCGCAACTGGGTTTCGACCTGGGCGTCGACCTGCGCCAGCTTCTGTTGATACTCCGATTCGATCTTCGCCTTGAGTGTCTTAAGCCGGTCGTCGAGATCCCACGTGCGGGTCTGGATGTCCTTCTTGGCGTGATCCAGCGATGTCTGGAGCTTGCGCTCGAGCTGCGTCTCCGTGGTGGCGCATTCCGTCGCCAGCGAGATGAGATCGCGCAAGGCCATTCGCTGTAAATCCCGGCGGGTTACGCCGGGGGCGAGCGCTGGTTCTGTCGAGGGGGCGGTATCAGAGGTGGGTTGGGTCATGGTGTGTCAACTGTTTACTGTCTGCGGTGTGTCGAATCTCCGGGGATGAATTTCTGATTTCAAATTTCGGATTTCGGATTTCAAATCTCAAATTTCAAATTCCACGCCTGCAATTTGAGATTCCAAATCTGATATCTCAAATCCATCTGATCTCCGCTCTCATTCGCTCGCGTCCCTCTTCGCCTGTCCCAGCAGAATCGCCATGTGGTCCATCGCACCCACGGCGGTCTTGAGGTCGTATTCCATTGGCAACAGGCGCTCGGCTTCGAACTTGGCGGCGACGGAGTCCTGCCAGTAGCCCTTGGTCTCGGCCCATTTCTGCATGAGGTCTTTCATGGACTTGGTGATCTGTCCGCGGCCTTCATAAACGCCCATAGTCAATCTCCGACAGGATTGTATATGCTTTCAGACGGCGGGAGTTGCCGCCTCGTCCGGCTTGGCGAACAAGTCGTGGTCCTGCGCGTCGAGCACGGCGCCCAGGCCTGTCCCGGCCGATATCACAACGAGAGATCCTTGCGGAAATTGCAGTGCCTCCTGCAAATCCGGCCGGCCACGGAGCAGTTCCTCCGCCTTCACGGCGACGCACGATCCGACGGATCCGGCCGCCATTTCGGCCGGGCCGACGTACCAGCTCGCTCCGTCGGGCAGTTTCCCGAGCCGTTCGAGATAGACCGCGCTGGCTTTCCACACGTCGGCCGCACAGATGATCCGCTCGCCCGGTTCGATCGGCTCCGGCGGCAGACCCAGGCCCACGAGCGTTTGCCGATCCTCCGCCATGATCGATCCTGAGGGCCATTGCACATCGACCAGCGGCACGAGAGCGGCGGCATCGCGGACGAGTGCGGCGGGTGTCAGGCGGCGCAGCCCGGCCCAGGGACTCTTGCTCTCCCTGCGGGCGGGCTCGGCAGCGCGGGTCATGCTGCCTTCGCCGGCGGCCATGGCGGCGGACGACCCGGCTTCGACGGGCACGGCCGCGTATTGCTCGAGCGTCAGGACATAGTTGTTCAGTTGCGCAGCGGCCGCGGGTATGTCGGTGGAGGCGGCAGTGACCAGGCGCATGACCTGACCCTTGTAGAGCAGGATTTCCTTCTGCATGCGGCCGACCCATTTCTTGGTCTCGATGGCCTTCTGCTGGGCGATCTCGAGCCGGCGCCTGGCGACCGCGACGGCCTTTTCCTCGTCGACTGCCGAGGGCGTGCGGCCGGTCGCGTCCTTGAACAGCTTCTTCATTCGCAGGGCTTCCTTGGCCTTTTCCAGCACATCGTGGCGCTTGCGAATCTGGGCGGCCCAATAGGTGGTCTGTTCGTTCTCGAGCCAGTTCAGGACATGGCCCATCTCCGACTCGGCATCCTCAAGTGCCGCGGAGATCTTCTCCCCGAACTTGATCAGGGTGATCTTGAAATGCTTCAACGCCTCGATGCTTTCGACGCGAGCGCCTGTGGCCATGGCGGATTACCTTGATTTGAGATAGTCCTCGATCAACGCGGCCTTCTTGTTCAGCACCTGGACATGCACGTGCGAGTCCTCGAGGAAATTCGCGAGCACCTTCACGGTGCCTTCGAACGCCTCGGTGAACTTGCGCTGCTCCTGGTCGCGCCAGGTGGCCTCGAGCCCGCGCAGCTTGGCGTGAAGCCCGCCGACGATGGTCTGGAGGTCGTTGTTAAATCGGTTCAGATCCTGCGCAAACCGGCGCAACTCGACGGGATCAACTGATGCTTTGCCCATACGCTGTTCTCCACGCAACCCCCACACTGGCCATAGTATACAGGCAAACGGCGGATGGGGAATATGAGTGTTTAGAGTTCACTGTTTGGAGTTCACGCTTCGGCGTGTCTTCCTGTGGAAACACACAAGACACGCTGAAGTGTGAACTCCAAACTCATGCCACCCAAGGCGTTCTCGAGGGTATAACATGGCGCCATGACGACACGACTTACACCAACGCTGCTCGTTCTATTCTCATGTATCTCTGTTCTCGCCCAGCCTAGCCCGACAAGCCGTCCGGCGGCGTGGGGGGAGAATCGGGACGGATTTGCGGTGCTGGCGGAGTTTGATGGGCAGGTCGCCACGGGCGGGCCGGTGTCGCTGAAGATGTCGCTGAAGAACCTGAGCGGATCGAGCATCAAGATGGCCGATGTGTTCGGGTGGATGCTGGTCGTCGAGAGCAAGGAGAAGGCGTTCTACACGGAGAAGGTGTTGCTGGCGGCCGAGAAGGACTGCCCGGCGGAACTTGCTGACGGCAAGACGCTCGACCTCAGGATCGACCTGTCGCATGGCAAGGCGTTCACGATGCAGAAGGGCGTGAAGGTGGTGGCGGGGTTTCCGACGGCCGAGGGAGACGCGGCCAAGCCGGCGGGGGCGCTGGCGGATGTGCTGCCGGTGACTGGATTGCGGGCGCGGTGGACGGTTTGCATTCCGCAGGCGGGCAAGGTGTTGTCGGTGACATCGGCGATGCTGACGTTCGAGGTCCAGCCCAAGGCGTATGACACGCTGACGGCACAGCAGCGGCGGGGGTACATCGAGCAACTGGTATCCGAGTTCAGCAAGAGTGCGTATGCCGGGCAGCGGGCCCATGGGCTGGCGGTCAAGGCGGGACCCGATGCACTGCCCGCGCTTGCCAAGGCACTGGACGACCCGGCCGCGCCGGATTTCGCCAGGCTGTGGCTGGCGACGGCGGTGTGCGACATCGGCGGCGACAGGGCGGCCGAGCTGGCGATCAAACTGCTCAAGAGCGATGACGCCGGCGTGCGGGCGGTGATCGCCTTCCACGGGCCGAAGATGCGCAATGCGAAGCTTAACGAGGCGATCCTCGCGGCGGCCGAGAAGGGCGACGGCGGGCTCAAGGCCTGGGCGGCCCGGGGTATGGCGTCCAACGGATACGAAATCTCCGACCGCCTGATCGACGCCGCGATGGCCAGCCCGGAACCACTCTCAAGGGCGGAGATCGCGACGGTGCTGACCAAGCGCAAGGACGAGAAGGCGCTGGGCTGCATCGAGAAGTTGCTCGCAGATCCGGATGTGAACGTACGCGGGGTGACGGCCAAGGCGCTGGGTTCGAGCGAGCTGAAGACACGGCGGATCATCGCGGCCTTGGTCGCGGCGCTGGACAAGCCCGGCGACGCAGCCCGGCAGACGATCTGCCAGACGCTCGGCAAGTTCAGCGACCGGGCCGGGGTTTATGATCCCAAGGGTTCGCCGGCGGAGAAAGAGAAGACGATCGCGGAGTGGAAGGCATGGTGGGCCGGGGCACAGGTGCAGTATCGGTAAGACGTATGCGGCGAAACATCCGCAAAATGCCCTGACCCCATTACGGTTCACTTTAGCTGCATGATCGCTGTTCTTGGCTGGCCAAGCCGTATGTGCCCTCACACCGGCCCTCTCCCGGAAGGAGAGGGAGCCAGATCGGACGGCCGGCTCTGCGAGCCAGCCCTACCACTCTTCTTGGAGTGATTGCGCCGCGGAGTCGCACGGCCACGAGCTGGAAGCGCGTACCGCCACATCTATGACTGTGGCGTTATTGCAGAAGCCCATCGAGTTCCTTCACGAGACGGTCGAACAGTTCCAAGGCCGTGTCCACCGGTTCGGGCTTTTCCATATCCACGCCAGCACCGCGCAACAGGTCGAGCGGGAACTTCGAGCAGCCGCCTTTGAGGAATCCCTGGTAGGCCTTGAGTTCGGCTTCGCCGCCGTGCAGCACGCGCTCGCTCAGGGCGATGGCGGCCGACATGCCGGTGGCATATTTGTAGACATAGAACCCACGGTAGAAGTGCGGGATGCGCAGGCACTCGAGGGAAAGCTGGTCGTCGATGCCGAAGCCGGGGCCGAAATACTGTTCCAGGAGCTTGCGATATTCACCGCGCAACGTGTCCACTGTCAGCGGCTCGCCCTTTTCCACCAGAGCGTGAATGTTCTTCTCGAACTCGGCGAACATGGTCTGGCGGATAATGGTGGCGCGGATGGCGTCAATCTGCCGGTTGACCAGGTAGGCCTTCTCCTGCTTGTCCTTGGCGTTCTTCATGAGGTGCTGAGCCAGCATCATTTCATTGAACGTGCTGGCGACCTCGGCGACCATGAGGCTGTAGCTGTAGTACTGGTAGGGCTGGTTGTGGACCGAGTACCAGGAGTGCATCGAGTGCCCGGCCTCGTGGGCCAGCGTGAAAACATCGTCGAGCACGGTCGGCTGGAAGTTGATGAGGATGTACGGCGGGCCGTCGTAGCCGCCGCTGCTGAAGGCGCCGCTCTGCTTGCCCACGTTGGGATAGCGGTCGCACCAGCGGTCGGTGGTCAGGCCCTTTTCCAGCACCTTGGTGTATTCATCACCCATCGGCCGCAGGGCTCCGATGACCTCGCCGACGGCCTGGTCCCAGGTGTGGCGTTTGTCGATGTCGGCGAGAATGGGGACATAGGTGTCGTAGTGGTGGATGTCGTTGAGCTTCATCGCGCGCTTGCGCAGGTCGTAGTAGCGATGCACCGAGGGCAGGTGGCGATGCACGGCCAGGATCAGGTTGTCGTAGACGGAGACGGGAATATTGTCAGGGAACAGCGCGGCTTCGATGGCGCTGGGGAACTTGCGGGCGCGGGCGTTGTAGACATCGCGCTGCACGGAGCCGTTAAGCGTGGCGGCCAGCGTGTTCTTGTGCAGGTCGTATTGCTCGTAGAATTTATGGAAGGCTTCCTCGCGCACGCTGCGCTTGGGCGAATAGAGGAAGGAGGAGAACGTGGCGACGCTCAACTGGGCCGGCTCGCCATTTTCGTTGGAGATCATGCCCCAGCGCAGGTCGGCGTTGTTGAGTTGGCCGAAAACCAGGCTGGCGGTCTCGCTCATATTGCCCTGCATGGCCAGGAGCTGCTCCTCGTTCTTGCTGAGCGTGTGCGGGCGGAATCGCAGGATGCGCTGCAGGGCCAGCTTCCACTCGGCGAGTTCCGGGGCGGCGAGGAACTGGTCCATGCGCTCGACGGGGATGGCCATCAGTTCCGGGCGGATCCAGCTACCGGCTTCGGCGGCCCTGGTGGAAGCCTGCCCGAAGCGGCCGCGCATGCGCTGGTAGTCGCTGTTGGCCTGGTCCTGCACCGACTTGAGTTGGGCGTAATTGCCGAGGCGCTCGCCGGCACGGTCGAGATCGGCGTCGAACTTCATGCACTGAGCGAGCGTGGCGGCATCCTGAGCGAGTTTGCCGCGGTATTGGTCGTAACCCGCGATGCGTGCTTCCCACTGCTTGAAGGCATCCTCCCATTCCTGATCGCTCTTGAAAAGGGGCGAGAGATCCCACGTGTCGGCGACCTTGACGTCGGCGCGCTTGGGCAGCGCGTTGGCCTGCGGCTGGGTGGATGCCGGTTCGGCGAGTTCGTGAATCGCGGGCGCGGGCGATTCGGCCAGGGTTGCGCCGCCGAGAATCGCCATCACGAGTGCAGCGGGGAGAAGGTGTTTCATGGTAGATACC
>JANYKD010000485.1 GCA_025361735.1 Phycisphaerales bacterium | reverse complement strand
AGCCGGAAAGTTGGGTCAGTTCATCGAGCCGGGCCGGCAGACGGTGGCGGGTCGCGTAGTAGAGAAGGAGAGCACCGCAGATGTCGTGGAGCCGCGTGGCGCACGGATCGGTATTGGTGATGGGCGAGCTCTCCGGCAGCGGCTTGTTCGGATTGCTGCTGCTGGTCCGGCAGCCGGCCGCCATTGACACTCCCAGCAACAGTCCGCCCTGGATGACTCGCCTGCGCGAGAGCCCTGTCGGGGAAGCTTGCGCTTCCCCGCGGCCGGAATCGACACAGACATGGCAACGGCACATGGACTGCTCCTTACGCTTACTTGGGCGTTGCGGGCTGGGTGCTGGGGCTGCTGCCAAGTTCCAAACCACGCCGTTGTGCATCGTAAGCGCCCGGTTCAACAGCGGCCGGCACGAGCTTGCTGCCCTTCATCTCGTCATTGGACATTCCCTGGAGGTTATCAGGATCCAACGCCACATGCGGCGTGAGGAAGATGAGCAACTCGGTCTTGGTCTTCTTCTTGTCGGTGTGCCTGAATATCTCGCCGAGCAAGGGGATGTCGCCCAGGAGCGGCACCTTGTTGACTGTCTCGGTCAGTTGGTCCTGCATCAGGCCGCCGATGACAACGGTCTGGCCGTTGCGGATGCCGACGCGGGTCTGGGCCGACCGCTTGGCATAGACAGGAACGGTGAGAACCTCGGAGATCGCCACGGTCGTGCCCGTCAGGGCGGAGATCGTCGGCGCGACGTCGAGGATTACCAACCCCTCGGGGTTGATGTGGGGGATGACGTCGAGCAGGATGCCGATGTCATCGTAGGCGATGGTGTTGATGGTCTGGCCGGTGTCGGTGGTGCGGCTGGCGGTGACACGCGGCACTTCCTGTCCGACCGTGATGCTCGCCAACTGGTTGTCGGAGGCAAGGATGTAGGGTCGGGAGAGGACGTCGAGCTTGCCGGCCGTCTCCAGTGCGTGGACGGTGGCAGTGAAGTCGGTTTCGAGGATCTGGACGGACGCGCCGGTGGCCTTGGCTGCCTGGCCGAAGTTGGTGCCGCCCTTCTGTCCGAGCCCGCTGGTGCGGATGTTGAGAGCGGAGAATTCGGCGCCGACATCGGTTTCCTTGTCGTGGGTGACTTCCGCGATCAGGACCTTGATGAGCACTTGGGCCACGGGACGATCGAGTTCCTTGAGGACATCCTTGACGGCGTCGTAGTTCTTGGGGCTGGTGCGAACCAGCAGGGAGTTGGTGTCACCATCGGCAATGATGGTAACCTGCCCGGCGAGTTGGGATGCAACGTTCATGGCACCGGTGGAAATGCCGCCGAAGCCGGAGCGGCCGCTACCGCCGCCAAAGCCGCCACCGCCGAAGCCGCCGCCACTGCCGCCGCCGAAGCCGCTGGAGCCACCTCGTGAGCCGGTGCTGCCACCGCCGAAGCTGCTGGAGCCACCTCGTGAGCCACTGCTACCGCCGCCAAAGCTGCTGCTGGAAGTTCCGCGGTTGGGCAGGGATGTCGTTTGCTGGTTGCTGCTGCTGCTGCGTGACGTGGTGCCATTGAAGAGATTGTTGACGACGGATTCGATATTGAGAGCCCGGGCATTCTTCAGGCGATAGACGAAGACGCTTTCGTCGCTGGTGGGGTTGGCATCGAGTTCCTTAACGACCTGCGCGACCACGACGAGGACGGCCGTCGGGCCGGTCACGACCAGTGTGTTCGTACGATCGTCGGATGAGGCAGCAAGACGCGCGGTGCGTCGGCCGGCCTGCGCCCCGCCGCCACCGCCGCCGGGGGCTGCGCCGGGCATGCCGGGGAATCCGCCACCGCCGCCAAAACCTCCGCCGCCGAATCCACCGCCACCAAATCCGCCAAATCCGCCACCGGCGCCTCCGCCGCCACGACCGCCACGGCCGCCGGCGGCGCCCTGGCCACCACCGGCGCCGGTTGCCTGCGAACCAAAGACCTCGTTGATGAGCTTGGCCGCGTTGGCCGCACTGGCATACTTAAGCTGGAAAACTTTCACTTCGGCCGCATCAGCCAGTTGCTTGTCCAGTTGGTTGACGATCTCGACAACGCGGCGAATGTTGGCCGAGGTGTCGGTCATGACCAGGACGTTGCTGGAGGCGTTTGCCGCAAAGTCGGCCTCGGGATTTACAAGGGGAGCGAGATCAGCCTTGAGCTGGACGGCATCCACGTATGCAAGCGGGATGACCTGGGTGATGAGTTCGTCCGTTTCGGCAATTTCATTGGGGTCGGCGCCTTTCCTGACGGGAATGTTCGCCTTGCGGGCCTTGTCCTTGCTCATGATCTTGAGCATGCGGCCCTGCTGGATCGCGGCGTAGCCGCGGTCGTTGAGCACCATGTTCAACGCCGTGATGGCTTCCTCGGCCGAGAGCGGTTTGCCCTTGCTGTCGAGGTTAACACGGCCTTCGGGCTTGACCTGCCGGTAGATGGTGTAACCCGCAACGGACGAGAGCTCGTCAAGAACGGAATCGATGGAGGCTTCCTTGAAGTTGAGCAGGATCCTGCCGCCGGGCTGGACGACGATGTGCGGCGTGGTGCTGCCTCGCGTGGTCGGCTGGGTGGCGATTGGCCCTTCCGCCTGCAGGGCGCGGCGGAGTTTCATGCGTTCTTCGAGAGTCAGGTTTGGATCATTCGGGTCGGGTAATGCCCTGGCCACCGCCGGTTGAGTCGTTGGCTGGGTGGTCGGTTGGGTGGTCGGCTGCGTAGTGGCGGCCGGCTGTGTGGTGGCAGCCGGTTCGACGCCGGGGACGGCAGCGATCTGACCTGTCGCATATAGCGCCGACAGCACAATCGTGGCTCCCAGTGAAAACAACACAGCGAGAATTTGGCGTCGGGGCATGTTCGATTCCTTTGGCGTGGGGCTTCTATGTTCCGCCGGCACAGGGGACTCAGTACGGCACGGATTTCGGTCAGCGATTCAGTTCCTGCTGGCGGCGGAGCTTCATTTTTTCTTCAAGCGTAAGGTTCGGATCGTTCGGGTTGATCAATGGTGTTGTGGACGTCGCCGGCTGAGTCGTGCTGCCCGATGCGACCGGGCCAGGCCCGGGCCCGGCGTCCGCCCTCCACGAGGGCGTTGACGGTGGCGGCGTTGCACCCGTCAGCGTATGGCCGATATCGATCCAGATGTGCTGCTCGCCGTTGAGGTATTCGATGGCATCCATCTGGATCTGGGAAATCACGCCGCGCCCGACCGATTCGCCGACCCGCAGCCTGAGCACGGATGATGCCTGGGTGTCCTCGAAGTAGGCGCGATACTCCCCTTCCTCGAGCACGATACCCGTCAGGATCAGGGTCTCATCAACAGGCCTGGCAACATACACGGGACGCGAGGTGGGCTCGCGCGTGAATCCCGCCCGGCGGCGGTCGCGGAGAAACATGTTCCGATCCGTCAGCACGCTGTAGCGTTCCCGATAGTCGATCTTCACGGGCTGGGTCTGCGGCGCGGGGGCGACCGCCCTTGCCGCGGCCACCGCCGGCACGGGTGCCAGCGCCAGCATGGAAAGAATGATGAGTTGCGGAAATGATCTCATGGTGTGACCTCCCGCGCGGGCGCGGCCGCGGGTTGTTTCTTGTCGGCCTCCGGCAGCAGGCAGGCCGTGCTGATGCCGATCTGCAGCGTCAGCTCATCAATGCCTTCCTTGTGGGCACTGAGCTGAAGATCGCTGACCTTCGCGGGAATCGGCGATGTCTGGATGCGCCAGATGAACCAGGCGATCTGGGACATGCGGCCGGATCCGGTGGCGCGGAAAGTCAGTTTCTGAAAATCCTTTTCCTTCTCCGACCGCTCGGGCTTGACCGTGGTGAGGACCATGCCGGCATCCTTGGCCCATTCGTTGATGCTGCCCATCATCGGACCCTCAGCCTCGGAGACGTCCTTGCGGCGCAGCCCGTTGTTCTGCATCTCCGTCCAGGTGCGTTCCTTCCGGCGACTTTCGTCGATGAGCTTCTTTTCCTTGCGTGCCTCGTCCGTCCTCTCCGAAAGCTTCTGGTCCAGGTCGTTCCTGGATGCGAGCAGCGGGTCGACGAAGAAGTAGTTCAGGCCGAACAGGCCAACGGCCGCCATGACGCCGATGGCAACGTATCGTTCTCGTTTGGACAGGACCACGGGTCTACTCCGTTCCGGCAAAGTTGAATTGAATCGTGAAGGACTGTTCCTTGGACCTGCCGCCCGCGACCACCACTTCGGTGATCTGGAGGGTGCGCACGTCGGCGAACTTCGGATTCTTGCTGA
>JANYKD010000471.1 GCA_025361735.1 Phycisphaerales bacterium | reverse complement strand
TGTCACGGGGCGCTTCAATTCCAGCCAGCGCGGGGCGCTTCAAAACCAGCCAACAACTTCCGAACCTCTATACCACATACGTAGCTCTCAATGCAAGTCCCAACAGACTTTGATCTGCCCCGGATAGCGGGAAGGACGGGGGGCGGCCCGCGACCGCTGTTGGAGGGGAGCCCACACACCCGCCAGCCGGTAAGCCGGCTGTCCTCTCATAGATCTGCGGGGGTCAGGGGGACCGCCCCCTTTCCTTTTAGCGCAGCCGGCCTGCGATGGCAATGGACCCTTCCTTTCTACAGCTATCTGGCCCGACAAGGCCCGGCAAAACCAGCCAGCGCGCCCACCGGCTCGCGTCGCATGATTCGTAGCGTAAGTTCGCTGTGAACAAACTCTTCCGCTGCTTTTGCATTTTCTTGAGTGATCGGTGTTCATGCCGGCTCCTTCCCAGCTTCGCTCTCCTGCCCAGCCTGTGGCGTCGCGGCTTCCGGAGTTGTCGTATCCGCCTCGGCCTTTCCGGTCTGTCTTCGCAACCGGTAACTCTTACCGGTGATGCTGATGATCTGGGCGTGCTGCAGGAACCGGTCCAGGATGGCGGTGGCCGCCGGCACGTCGCCGATGAGCTTGGCCCAGTCCTCCAGCGGCCGGTTGCTGGTCATCATCGTCGAGCGGTTCTCGTGCCGCCGCATGATGATCTCCAGCAGATACTCGCCGCTTCTCCGCGGCAACTGCTTCATTCCCATGTCATCAATCAGTAGTAGATCTGGCTTGAGATACCGCAAAAGCATCTTGTCCTGCTGGGCCGGATTCTGCTCCTCCAGAAAGTCCCGGGCCAGGTCGAAGATCGAACGGTACAGCACCAGGAACCCGCTCTTGATCGCCTGATGCCCGATGGCCTGCACCAGAAAACTCTTGCCCACGCCGGGCGGCCCCAGGAACAGCACATCGGCCTTCTCCCGGATAAATCGGCAACTGGCCAGGTCGCTGATCTGCTTCCGCTTGATCGAGGTATTGAACATGAAGTCGAACTCGTCCAGGTTCTTGGTCTCCCGGAACATGGCCGACTTCACCCGCCGTTCCACCTGCCGGCTGGAACGCACCGCCAGTTCATCCTGGAGGATCAACTCCAGGAACTCGCCGTGGTCCAGCCGGTTCCCGGCCGCCTCGGCCAGTCGAACCTCCAGACTCGACAACAGTCCTGACAGCCGAAGCTGCCGCAACGCCTGCTCTAACGAGGGTCTCATGATGCACGCTCCTGTGGCGGAGGGCAAAGCCCTTCCGCTCTGGTAAAAAGTTGTTCACCCAACGCTTCCTGCACAAACCGCCCGTAGTCCGCCACGGGCCGGATGATTGGATCTTCACTGGCAAACTCGAACTGCTGCTGCACCGGCGCTGCCTGTCCCTGCTGGATCAGTTGCCGCAGGCTCCGCAGGTGATAGGCCCCGTGTCCCAGGGCCACCTCGCAGGCCCGCTCGATCCGGCCGCGCTCGTGCTGGTTCCGCAGGCTCAGCAATCCCATCAGCACCCGCACCCCTTCGATGCCGCGGCTGGCCAGCATCTGCTCGGCCCAAGCCCGCGATTTTGGGCCAATCCGATCCACCTGCTGCAGGAGCCAGTCTGCCCCTTTTTCGATGTGGCTCATCTTCTCGGGAACGATGTGGGCGTTGAGCGTGGAGAACTTCCCTGGCGGCAACTGGGCATGCACGGCGATCGGCCGCATCTTCCCGTCAAACAGCCGCACCATCCGCCCATCCCACCGCGCCCAGATCTCCTGGCCCAGGTACTCCGGCGGCGCCGAGTAGTACGCCCCCTTCACCTGTACATGCCCATCCCGATGCACCGTCCGCAGCGCCTCGCTGAAACACCCGAACCGCGACACCGGCAACGCCAGCAGCGCCGCCTTCTCGGCTTCCGTGAATACTTTGATCACCTGCTGCCGCGTGGTGCCGTGAATCCGCGTGTCGGCCACGGTGGTCTCCCAGTGCAGCAGATGCTCGTTCTCTGCCGCCAGCGAGCTGAACTTCAATGCCTTCAGCGCGTTGTTCTTCACGTACTTCACGCCATTCTCGATTTTCCCCTTGTGTCGTGGCGTGTACGGTTTCGTGGGCAGTACGGCGATCCCGTAGTGCTCGGCAAACGACCGCATCTTGGGACACAGTTCCGGATCGAACCAGTCCGCCCGCGTCACCGCCGCGCGAAGGTTATCAATGACCAGGGTTCTGGCCACGCCGCCAAAATGGGCGAAGGCGTTCTCCAGGCAACGCAGGAACTCATCGGTCCCCTGACGCAGCACCGCCTCGCTGTACCCCTTGCGGCTGTGGCTCAGCACGATGCGAAACACCCAGCTCGTCTTCCGCCGGCCATCGGCATCAACAATCGGAGCCCCTTTGCCGAAGTCCACCTGGGCCTCGGCTCCGGCATCGCACTCCATCCGCCGCACCGGCCGCTCGCCTCCATCCGTCAACCTGGCGATCAGCCGCCGCACGCTGTAGTAGCTGCCGGTGTATCCATGCCCGTCAGAGGTCAGGTCCTGGTAGATTCGTTGAGCGTCCAGCCCCTGTTCCAGCTTCTGAACAATCACCCCACGCCACGGCCAGGCGGCACTGCGGCCGGCCGGGATTGTCTCTTCGGACCCGGAGGGCGCTTTGGCTGGATTTGAACCCGCCGAACCGCCTGCCGCATCCTCTGTTGGACTGTCAGACCCGGTGGGCGCGCTGGCTGGTTTTGAATCCGCCCGGCCACCCGATTCAACCGATGTCGCGGCCTGCGCCGATGCTTCCGCAACACCGCCAGACCCCTCCGAGCCGGTGGGCGCTTTGGCTGGTTTTGATCCGTCCGCCGCCGCCAATTGCAGGTAGTGGCCGACCGTCTCCCGGTCTATGTTCAGTTCCCGGGCGATCCGCCGGGCCGACCAGTTGAGCCGATGAAGTGACAATATCGCCTGTATATCCGCCATCTTGAGTTGATTCGCCATCTGACCGTTCGCTCCTTTTTCGCGAAAAGAAC
>JANYKD010000427.1 GCA_025361735.1 Phycisphaerales bacterium | reverse complement strand
CCTTGACGATGTAGCCGCCGGAAGCGTTGGCATTATTGGCCTCCAGCGCCTCCAGCAAATCCTTAAGCGACACTTTGTACTTGGTCAGCAGATTGGGGTCGGGTATCACATGGAACTGCTTGACGAAGCCTCCGAAGCTGTTGACCTCATTGACGCCATCGAGCCGGCGCAGTTGCGGCGTAATCAGCCAGTCCTGCAAGGTGCGCAGGCCGGTCAAATCGTAGTCGCTCCTGGTCAGCGGCTGGCCACACTGCGGGCACTTGCCCTCCACCCGTAACCAGGCCTGCGGATGTTTCTGGCAGTAATACCCGGACTCCAGAGCATATTGGTAGATCTCGCCCAGTCCGGTGGAGATCGGACCCATTTCCGGCTCGATGCCGGGGGGCAACTTGTCCTTGGCCTGCGCCAACCGTTCAAACACCACCTGGCGGGAAAAGTAGGTGTCAACATCATCCTCAAAAACGATGATGACCTGCGACAACCCCGCCTTGGACACGCTGCGGACTTGCTTGACCCGGGGCAGTCCCCCCATCTCAATTTCAATGGGGGCGGTGATCAGACGCTCCACCTCGCTGGGGGCCAGGCCCGGAGCATCGGCCAGGATCATCACCTGGACGTTGGTCACATCGGGGAAGGCGTCGATGGGCAAGCGTTGCCACATGACCACGCCCGCCCCCAGCAGCACAATGGCCCCCATTAACATCAGCAGCTTCTGCTTCAGTACAAAGCGAAGGAAACTATCAAACATTGTCACGTTCTCCGGTTCCAAAAGATCGACATCGCGCTAGCCCGCCTGGTACGACAACGATGCTCCGCAGGGTGCCACGGCTTGTCTTCTGCAAGCCGTGTCTGCGGGGCCGCGAAGCACGGCTTGCAGTAGACAAGCCGTGGCACCCGAAAAGGGAAACCTGACAGTTGTTTCTTTGCCGGTCCTAAGTGCCACGGCTCACCAACCTATCCCTTCACCGCCGCCGTGACTTTCTGCGCTGCGTCCGTGAGATCCGAGGCAACAACCAGCGTGGGCAACTGTCCCTTCGCCGCCGCCAGAATCTGGCGGGCTCTTTCCACGTTGGTGCCTTCCAGACGCACGACCACGGGAACCTTGAATCCTACTTCCTGCCCGGCTTTTACGAGCGCTTCGGCGATCAGGTCACACTTGGCGATCCCGCCGAAGATGTTGACGAGAATACCCTTGACCTTCGGATCGGCGAGGATGATGTGGAACGCTTCGATGGCTGCTTCGGCCGTCACGCCACCGCCGACATCCAGAAAGTTCGCCGGCTCGGCGCCGTGCAGCTTGATGATGTCCATGGTCGCCATGGCCAGCCCCGCGCCATTGACCAGGCAACCGATGCTGCCGTCGAGATTGATGTAGTTGAGGTTGGCCTTGCGAGCCCGGACATCGAGCGGCTTTTCCTGGGTCTCATCGACCATTGCTTCGAGCTCGGGATGGCGATAGAGGCCGTTGTCGTCGAAGTTGAACTTGGCGTCGATGGCCAGGAGTTTGCCGTCCTTGGTCAGCACGAGCGGGTTGATTTCGGCAATGCTGGCATCCGTCTTGAAGAACGCCCTGGCAAGGTTCATCATCAGCTTGGCCGCCTCGCCGGCCAGCTTGTCCTTGAAGCCCAGCCGATAGGCCAGTTCGCGGGCCTGGAACGGCTGCAGACCCAGCAGAGGGTGCAATGTTTCCTTGAGCACTTTCTCTGGCGAATGCCTCGCCACTTCTTCGATCTCCACGCCACCCTCGGCCGAAGCGATGAACGTGACGGAGTTCCTGGAGCGGTCAACCGTCAGCGCCATGTAGTATTCGTGGGCGATCTCCACGCCGCCGGCCACGAGGAGCACCGATACGGGCACGCCCTCGGGGCCGGTCTGCACCGACACCATGCGATTGGTCAGCATGAACTGGGCGGCAGCCCGGGCTTCCTCAGCGGACTTGACGAGCTTGACGAATCCCGCCTTGCCGCGGCCGCCGGCATACACCTGGGCCTTGACGACGCACAGGGACTGATTGAACTTGACGAACGCGTTGGCGGCCTCGTCGGCCGAACGAACGACCTCGGCCGGCGGAACGGGCACCCCGTTGTCGGCCAAAATCTGGCGCGCTTGATATTCGTGTATTTTCATGGGCGTGAATCCTTTGTAATCCTGTCCGTCAGTCCAACTTCCTGTGAGGTGGGAACAATACTATCGCTCGCCCGCCTTGGCAACGGGCCGCTCGGAGTACGGGCTTCAGCCGGTCTTCCTCCTCTTGAAAAAGCCGGCTAAAGCCGGTACTCCGAACTCGCAGCATGAAGGAGCACACTTGAACATCGCCATTCTCGGCGCCGGCGCCGCCGGCATGATCTGTGGGAGTTGCCTGCGCGACAACACACTCGCCATCGCGCTACGCCGCCTCGGCCACGAAGTCACGCTCGTGCCGCTCTACACGCCCATGCGCACCGAAGAACCGTCGGCAGCCATTGATGATGTGTTCTACGGCGGGGTCAACGCCTGGCTCCAGTTTGCTTCAGGGCTGTTCCGCAAGACGCCGAGATTTGTAGACTGGCTGTTTGACCGTCCATGGCTGCTGAAATGGGCCGGACAATACGGAACTCAGACGAATCCTTCGCAGCTGGCCGATTTCGCGATGGCGGTGCTTCAGGGCGACGATGGACCCGTCGCCAAGGAATTGCACCGTCTTGCCGACTTCCTTTCAGGCCTGGAAAAGCGGCCCGAGATCGTCACCCTGCCCAATGCGATGCTCATCGGCCTGGCCGGGCTGATCAAACGACAGCTCAACTGCCGCGTCGTCTGCGAACTGACGGGCGAGGACATCTTCCTCGACGCCATGGATGAATCGCAACGGAATGCCATGCGCGAGGCCATTCGCCAACACGAGCAGCACGTCGACCTGTTTCTCGCCACCAGCCGCTACTATGCGAACCACATGGCGAAGTACCTTGGCATCCCGGCCGAGCGAATCGCCGTCGTCAGCTCGGGCGTCTCCGAGAAGCACATGCGCCCCACGCTGCCCGGGCAGGCACCGCAACGGCCACCAACCATCGGATATCTGGCACGCATTTGCCCCGAAAAAGGACCCGACCGCGCCATCGACGTATTCCGCCGTCTCAAGCATCGGCCCGGCATGGAAGCCACGAAGCTGCGAATCGCGGGATATCTCGGCAAGGCGCAGGAGGCATGGTGGGCTGACATCTGGATACAGGCGCAGCATGACGGGCTCGCTCGCGACATCGAGTTTCTCGGTGAAGTCGAACTCGGAACCAAGCTGTTGTTCCTGGATGCCATCGACGTGCTGTGCGTGCCAACGCGCTACGCCGAAGCCAAGGGGATCTATGTGGTCGAGGCACTCGGCCATGGCGTACCGGCCGTTTTGCCGGCACACGGTTCGTTCATCGAACTCGCGGAATTGACCGGCGCTATCGAATTGTTCGCCGCGGACAATCTCGATGAAGCAGCCGAGAAGGTCGCCGGGTTGCTCGGCGACGTGGATCGCCGGCGACGGATGGGCGAAGCCGGCTGGCGCGTGGCGAAGGAGCGGCTCACCGACACACGCATGGCCGAAGAGTTTGTGCGGCAGGTGTCACGGGCGGGGTGAATCCAGCGTCTCCAGCACGTTCTTCTCGCCAAGCGCCTCGGCCATTTTGCGAAGCGCCGCGCGAAGGGTCTCCACCTGCGATTCGAGCTGATCGATGCGATCGGTGATCGAGCGCGTGGACGGCGTGACCGCCGTCGCCTCGGCCGTGGTGGCATCGATGGGGTGCGCATCCGGGCAGAGAAGCTGCATGTAGCGGGCAGCCCGGCCGCCGGAAATCTGCCGGACCAGCGGTTCCGGCCGGGCGGCCATGCCATCGAGCAATTGTTGGACGATTTCCAGCGTATCCAGATGGTGCATGCGCGAAGCGCGGGTGCGGATCTCCCCGGCCGTCTGCGGACCACGGAGCAGCAGTTCGGCGATGATCACCAGCTCATAGCGATTGAGCGTAAGCTTCTCCGGCGCCTGGTGCTTGTATTTCGGCACGCGGCTGCTGGCCTGGTCGACGCGCACGACCAGCCCCTTGGCCCGAAGCTCGTCGACGGCCTGAAAGACACGGTCCTCGTCGAACTGTACCAGCGGTTCCCGATTGTTCTTCTGGTTCGACCCGTCCATCAGCGCGTTGGTGGACAACGGGTAGTTGCCCGGAACGGTGAGTTCCTTCTCGATGAGCACGCCAAGGATGCGGCATTCGTCGGGGGTTAGTTGGACCATCCCCGAAGTGTACTTCGGGAAACCCGAATTCCGAAACTCGAATGACGAGTGAATGTGCAAATGACCAATGACGAATTCGGCATTCGGACATTCGGATTTGATTCGGTATTCGGATTTCGGAATTCGGTATTCTACATCATCGCGCCCCAAGACCAATCAGGTGTCGAACCACACTCCGCCCCAACGCGCGCAGGTTGTATCCGCCTTCAAGCATGCTGACCACGCGCCCCTGGCAATGGCGGTCGGCCACGGCCGCGAGCGTGCGGGTGATCAACTCGAATCCTTCCTCGCTCACTTTCATGTCGGCCAGCGGATCATCGACATGGGCGTCAAAACCGGCGGACAGAAGCAGTACCTCGGGCATGAACTCATCCAGCTCGGGCACAAGCCTCGATTCGATCACGCGCAGATATTCCACATCGCCGCAGCCGGCGTCCATGGGCAGATTAAGCGTGTACCCGCGGCCGCGGCCGGTCCCGATCTCCCACGCGAAACCCGTGCCGGGGTAGCAGGTGCGCGGATGCTCGTGAATACTACAGAAGAACACCGACGAATCGGCCTCAAAGACCGCCTGAGTGCCATTGCCATGATGGACATCAAAGTCGACGATGGCCACGCGCTCGACACCGTACTGCTGCTGGATGTAACGGGCGGCGATCGCGATGTTGGAGAACAGGCAGAAACCCATCGGGCGATCGGGTTCGGCGTGGTGGCCGGGCGGACGGATGGCCGCGAACGCGCGTCGGACCTGGCCGGTGAGCACGGCGTCACACGCCTGCAGCACACCGCCAAGTGCGAGCAGGGCGATGTCAAGACTCGCCGGACAGACCGGCGTGTCTCCCTGGTCCAGCAGGCCTCCGCCGGCTTTGCAGACGCTTTCGATGTGCTCGATATAGCCGACACGATGAACGAGCGAGACCCATTTGCGATCGGCCGGCTTCGGGGTGATCTGCAGAAGCTGGCGCCGGAAGGTCGGCAGGTCGCCGAGGTCGTGGGCGAACTCGGGAAACGGATCGACACCGTTGAGCAACCCGGTTTGCCGCAGGGCGCGGTCGATGATGCGAAGACGATCGGGACATTCGGGATGATGAGGACCGCCGTCGTGTTCGACGAAGCGAGGTGTGGAGACAAATGCAATCATTAGCAGCGTGTGTTTTAGCGACCGCAGGGGGATTTGCAATTGTTAATCGGGATTCAGGGTTCAGAGAAAAGGATCTGTTCGTAACGCGAAATAATGGCAGGCCAGGAGAATCGCATCTCCACGTCGCGCCGCGCGGCGGCAATAAGGCGGTAACGCAGCGATTCGTCATCTACCAGTCGGCGGATTGCGCGCGCGATGGCGGGCGGATCAGCGATGGGGACAAGCAGGCCCGTCCTGTCATGAACGACCACATCGCGAATACCGGGCGCATTCGTCGCCACAACTGGAATCCCGGCGGCCATGGCTTCGATGAGAACCAGCCCGAATCCCTCCGCTTCCGAGGGAAGAACGAGGATCGACATGCACTCGAGTGCATCCTGCGGCCGGGCAGCCGCGCCATGCAAAATCACCCGGTCGCTCAACCCAAGCCGAATGATTTGCCGCTCCAGTTTCGCGCGTTCCGGTCCATCGCCGAATATGTCTACGTGGATTTCAGACTTGAGAATGACGGCCGCATCGATGAGATCGCCGATACGCTTCACTGAATCGAGCCGGCCCAGAAAACCGACGTGGCATGGAACAGATGCGGCCGCTTCGGAGAAGCAGAACTGCGCCATATCGACGCCATTTGGAATCACTGCAATCTGTTCCCCCGCAATGCCGGACCGCTGTCGCGCGACGTCTGCGACGGACTGCGACGGCACCAAAATGCGCCGGGCCAGCGGAGCGATGAGACGCTGCAGAGCCCAGTGCCAGCGCGGCCATGCCTGGGTCGTCTGGATGGACTGGAACAGGCGGGTTCCTGTGATTGAACAGGCGACGGCCGCGAGAGCGTTGGCGTGGATGAGGAAACTGAGAACGCTGTCAAATTCACGGGTGCGGAGAAGGGTGAGGAGCCGGGAAAATACCCGAAAATCCCACCGACCCAGCGCCCCCAGCGCCGTCACTTCAACACCGGCCTCCGCGATCTGCTCCGCCACCGGCCCACGCCGGCCAAGACACGCAACCGCAACCGAATGCCCCCGGCCATGCAGACGAATCGCCAGTTCCCGAACGACAGTCGGCGTGCCGCCGATTTCGAGGTCTGTGACGAGAATGAGCAGGCGGCGTGACATGAGACTACGCGGAGTGCTGAGTCCTGAGTCCTGAGGCCTGAGAGGCGCTCTGGATCAGGAGTTGAAAAATGGCCAGGTGATCCGACTCGTCGCTCAAACGTTCGGGATGCCACTGCACGGCAGCGAACAGAGGGAAACTCGGATCTTCGATGGCCTCGATCACGCCGTCGGGCGCGGTGGCCACGACACGCAAATTGTGGCCAAGGCGGTGGATGGCCTGCTTGTGATAGGTGTTGGCCGACAATTCCGGCTTCTGCCAGATCTGACCCAGGCGCGTATCAACATCAATTTGCACGGCATGGCGCGGAGAATCTCGGTCGAGCCGACGGTGTTCCAGTGCGTTCTCGCGCGGCACCTCGGGGAGGAACTGATGCAGCGACCCCCCGCGATGGACATTCATGACCTGGCAACCCAGGCAGATGCCCATGACCGGGAGTTTGCGGCGTTCGATGGCTTCCAGCAGGGCGAACTCAAAGCGCTCTCGTTCCGGCTCAAGCTGGACGGCATTGGGATGGCGCTGTTGCCCGTAACGTGCGGGATCCATATCGTTGCCGCCCGTGAGCAGCACGCCGCCGAGCCGGTCGAGAACTTCCGGAATCAGGGAATGGTCCAACATATAGAGCAACGGAAATGGAATCCCGCCGGCTCTTTCGATGGCCGTAGCGTAGTCATGGTTGAGCTCATATCGGCCGGGTTTGTCGGCGGCGTCGAGCGTGATACCGATCAGTGGACGGGACATAGAAGACTTTCCTGCGTGGTCCGTCCATCATACGGAATGGCTTGGCGCGGGGTCAATGCGCGGGAATGAGCTTGCGTGCCGGATCGAGTTCGTTGCCGCGTTCCTGTTCGCGGCCTTGCGGGTTGGCGTAGCCGTCGGTCGAAAGTTGCACGCCGCCAGCCACGAGGCTGCCGTTGGTGTAGTTGGTCAGCACCTGTGCCGTGCGCGGCGTCGGCACCTTGGCCGGCTGATAGGCGGCCGAATCCAGCGCCCAGCCAAGATCCACACCGGCCTTCTTCTCCAACTTGTCGAGCCGGATGAGGCTGGCGACAAGCGACAGATCGGCGAAATTCTGCACGTCCGCAAAAATGGGCATGGCGGCGGCCAGTCGGTCCATGTTGCCCGAGACGGTCTTCGACCAGGCAATGGCGCGCTCGGTGGCGCCGCGCGCGTCAAACGGAATTGCCCCGGCTTTGATCTGCAGGCGAGGTCCGCGGATGCCGTAGATGTTGCCGTCGGGGGCGACCAGCAGCGGTTCATAGGCCGCCTCGAACCAGAATCCATTACCGGCCGGGCGGGAATTGTCGACGGGAATCCCGGCGCCCGGGACAGGGATGGTTTCCAGACCGAGGGTGTAATGCTTGAGCTGATAGTCGGCCGCGACGCAGATGAAGGCGATACGCGTGTCCGGCGCGACGCCAAAGAAACGCACGGGCTGCGGCCCAAGCTTTTCCGCCACCGCCACGGCCAGTTGGCCCTGGCCGGCGCCGGGGTTTTCCCGCAGCGCCTGCAGGCCCTTCTCCACGGCGTGTGGAGCCGGGTCGATCGAGCATCCGAATGGCACCGCCCGCCTCATCAGCCCGTTGCGAAGAGCCACGATCAGATCGTCAAACTGGAGCACCGGCCGGGCTGTCTGCTTGCCGCGGGGCTGGATGGGATTGCCTGCATCCCAGGGCTCGATGGGTCCGGCGATGTAGATCTCGTGCTGCGCCGGATCGACGATCAGGTAGCGAATCTGCACCAGCCCGCTGAGATACCGCA
>JANYKD010000345.1 GCA_025361735.1 Phycisphaerales bacterium | reverse complement strand
GCTTGTAGCCGCATGTGCGCAGGAGCCGGACATTGACGCCGCGGACCTGGTCGGCGCCGTCGACGCGCATGAACGGAGGCACGTCGTGGTGGATGCGCGAGGCGCCGCCGATGAAGCAATATTCGCCGACGGTGACAAACTGGTGGATGCCCACTCCGCCGCCCATGACCACATTGTCAAGAATGACGACGTGGCCGGCGACCATGACAGAATTGGCGATGGTGCAGTTGGAGCCGAACTGGACGTCGTGGCCGAGGTGGACGTTGCACATGAGGTAGTTGCCGCTGCCGACGCGAGTGATGCCACCGCCTTTTTCGGTGCCGCGGTGGATGGTGACGCCCTCGCGGAAGATGTTGTTGTCGCCGACCTCCAGTCGCGTGGGAGCATCCTTGTACTTGCGGTCCTGCGGCGCGCCGCCGAGAACCACCTGGGGGGAAATGAGGTTGCCTTGGCCAATCGTGGTTGGGCCCATAACGGCGACGTGGCTGAGCAGGCGGGTGCCGGCCCCGATGGTCACGTCCGGGCCGATGACGCAGAACGGGCCGATCTCGGCATCCGGCGAAATCTCGGCCTTGGGGTCGATGATGGCGTGAGGAGAAATCTTCATATCACTAGCACGCTCCTTCGTATCCTTCCGGGCTCGCTTGGCCAGGCCCGGACTATGGAGCGCGTCCTTTCCTATTCCTTTTACAGTTCAACCGGGCTCAGCATCCACCAGCATGAACTTGATCTCGGCCTCGGCGGCCAACTTGTCGTGTACAAACGCCTTGCAGCGCACATGGCCCATCCGGGTCTTGATGCGCACGGCAACGGCTTCGAGAATCAACTGATCGCCCGGCACGACCGGGTTTCGCATCTTCACCTTGTCCATCGAGAGCATCATGGCCAGCTTGCCGGTGTGTTCGAGCTTGGTCGAGAGGAGAATGCCACCAAGCTGGGCCATCGCCTCGACAATCAGCACGCCGGGCATGATCGGGGTTCCGGGGTAGTGGCCCTGGAAAAACACGTCGTTGAAGGTCACATTCTTGATGCCGATGGCCTTGGTGTCGCCAATGATCTCCAGGACGCGATCGACCAGCAGCATCGGATAGCGGTGCGGCAGGATGCGCTGAATCCGGCGGATATCCAACGCGGCGTCGCGGTGCAGCAGGGCCTCGCGCTGCGTCTCTTCCACATGCTGCAGGAGCTTGCGGACGAGCATGTGGTTCATCTCATGGCCGGACTTGTGGGCCACGATCCGGCCATAAATCGGCCGGCCGGCCAATGCCAGGTCGCCGATGATGTCGAGCACCTTGTGACGCACACACTCATTGGCGAAGCGCCACTCGTTGTCGACCGGGCCGGTCGGGGCGATGACCAGCAGGTCCTGCGGCGTCAGATGTCGGCCAAAGCCGCGGGCTCGGAGTTCCTGGGCCTCGGCCTCGAAGACGAAGGTGCGGGCCGAGGAAATCTGCTCGACGAAGGCATTGCCCTTGTGCTGGAAGACGAACACCTGCCGGCCAACGGGTTCCGGAGCCTCGAAGTCGTAGATGACCTCCAGATGGTCTCGCGGCCCGGGCAGAGCGGCCAGAGTCGCATCACCCGACGCCACCTGCACGGGTTTTTCGATGATGATCGGGTCGACGACGGCATCCTGATCGACGATCCCAGCCGACTGCAGGGCATCCACGAAGGGCTTGGATGAGCCGTCAACGCCCGGTAACTCGCCGGTAATGCCGCCGGAGATGCGAATCACGGCGTTGGTGACCCCGGTCCCCGCCAGGGCGGCCATGCAATGCTCGATGGTCTCTACGTAGAGGGTGCCGTTACGCAAACAGGTACGGCGGGGCCGCTTTAGAACGTTCTGAACGAGCGCCTGGATGCGGGCGACATGCCCCCCCTGCTCGCGGATGAAGAGAATGCCGGTATTCGGCTCGCCGGGCGTAATGGTGAGCGTAGAGCGTTCCCCGGAAAACAGCCCAAGGCCGTCGAGGGAGACTTCGGTCGAGATGGTTCGTTGCGGTTGCGTCATTTACCTACCCGGACGGCCCAGCCGCCCGGATGTTTAAGTATACAGGGAGGTGTGCGGGAAAGGGAGAGGTTGGGGAAATGACGAAATCCGACATTCGAAGGACGAAGGAATGAGTAATGGTCAAAATGACGAACTACTGAATCCAAAGGCCGCACCGTTCCCGATTATTGAGGCATTTGGTATTCTCTCGTCATTCGGATTTCGAGATTCGTCATTTCAGCGGAGCATCCGGCGGGAAGACCGCCTTGAGGAAATGACGGTCGTGGGCGTAGCTGCGCAGCAGGCCCAGCGGCATCGGACCTTCGAGTTGGATCCAGCCGGAGTAGTTGATGTCGTCCAGCGCGCGGCGGAGTTCCCAGAAATCGATCTCGCCCTGGCCGAAGAGTTTGCCGGCGTAGTCCTTGGCGTGGAGTTCCTTGATGTTCCTGGTGCCCAGCGTGCGGATTTCCTTGAAAATGTCGTAGCCCATCTTGGTGGAATTGCCGACGTCGTAGTAGCAGGTGATGGCCGGACTGCCGACGGAATCGATGATGTGCAGGTGCTCCTCGGCCGAGAGCCAGCTTTCGACGCCGAGGAAAACGCCCGCTTTTTCGGCCTTGGGGGCGACGCGCTTGAGGCGGCGGATCGTCTCGTCGGTGCCGGCCTTGTCGTTCTTGAGGTCGTCCTTGCCGAAAAAGGCCAGGAGGACGACGTTGACCCCAACGGCCTTGGCGACGTCAATGCTGTCGGAGACCCATTCCTCGGTGCGGGGGTCGGACTTGTAGGGAATCTCGTTGAGCACGCCCATGCCCAGCGAGGCGATGCAGGTGCCGTACTTCTTGGTGTTCTCGGCGAACTGCTGCTGGATCTCGGGCTTGCGAAGATCGAACTTGCCGCCGGGGCCGCCGAAGGAAACCATGGCGCCGTCGAGGCCCATCTCCGCGCACCAGCGAAGGCAGTCCGGGTCGGCCGATTTACCGGTCATCCAGTCGCAAACGCCGATGCGGAAACGAGGTTTTACCGGGACGACGTCCGGGAAGGCCGGGAGTGATGCGGCGACGATGCCGGCGGCGGTGGTGGTTTGCAGGAACTGGCGGCGGGTGACGGTGGTGTTCATGGGGACCTCTGTTCTTCGGTCACTGCGATGGCGATCGCGAGTCGCTTTGTAGCCGCGATCGGTGATCGCGGGAATGGTGTGCTGAAGCACACCCTACTTAAGCCTACGCGAGCCTACTTGATCTGTTTCAATGCGTCCTTGGCGACCTTGTCATCAATGGCCGACAGGGCGTCGATGGCGTGCTGGCGACGTTCCTGCGGCAGGGATGTCGCCAGGGCTCGGTCCTTGAGAGCGAAGACGGAGTTGACCGGCCGGAGACGGCAGGCGATGTCGGCGAAGGCGTCGGACCATTTGAGCGTCAGCGAGCCGAGGCGGCCCAGCAGATGCGCATACATCGCGGGTTCCTTCCCGGTGCAGCCAGTGGCGAGGTCTTCGAGGTAGGCTTTATCGCCGGCCGGGTATTGGCGGGCGACTTCGGTGAGCACGTCGCGGGCCTCGTTCAGAGGTTTGTCGCGCATGGCGATGGCCGCCGCCCGGCGCACGGCCGGGGACGGGTCCTTGGCTTTGTCCAACGTGGCGGTGGATTCGGTCTGTTGCATGGGGAACTCCGCATATTCCACAGCCCCAGAGGGGCGATAGACATTAGCCCATGGCGTAAGCCATGGGAAATCTACGTATCCGATCAACTAGCCCCGTAGGGGCGACAGAACGTTTCTTTCGCCCCTACGGGGCTCATTCTTCGTGCCGTCCTACCACCCACGACTTACGTCGTGGGCTAATATGTACCGCCCCTGACGGGGCTAAAACCGGCCGTCTGCATCCTTGTGTACGACGGCCGGCAATTCCGCGTTGACTCTATTCCTGACGTACCGCGTCCGTCGAGCCTCGGGCTCACGGGTAATTGCGGATCTCCGCCAGCAGCGCCTCCTGCGCACTCGGGGCCGCGGCCAGGAACGGAACCTTGGCTCCGCGATAGCCAGTCAGATCGAACGGGAACACATCCTTGCCCGCGGGATCCGTGAATCGGCCGCCGGCTTCAAGCACGACCGCGGCGGCCGCGGCGGCGTCCCAGATCTTGCCGGCGATGGTCAAGGCTCCGTGAGCGATGCCCGCGCCGACCTGGCACGCTTCGAGAGCGGCCGACCCCATGATCCGCATCTTCCAGGTTGTCTGCGCCAGCCAGCGAACGGGGTACTGCGGCAGCCGGCCGGCCTTGTCGAGAAGATTGCTGGTGAGCATGATCACCGACCGGTCGCTCAGCGGTGTGGTGAGCGCCGAGATTTTTCGGGAGTCCATCCACGCCCCGTGGCCCTTTTCGCCCGCGTAGACGATGCTGCGACAGACGTCGTACACCACGCCCGCCACGGGATAGCCGTGGTCGAGCAGGCCGATGCACACGGCGAAACTCGGAAAACCGGCCACGAAGTTGTTGGTGCCGTCCAGCGGATCGATGACCCACACCCGGCCGGCCGGGTTGGGGCAGTCAAAGGTGATGTCGTCACCGGCGTCGTTTTCCTCACCGACAATGCCGTCGCCGGGAAACCGCTTGCGCAAAGCGGCGACGATGTGCCGCTGGCTGGCGCGGTCGGCATCGGTCACCGCTTCGCTGCTGGCGGCCTGGTGCGTCTTGGTGAGCCGTTCGACGCGGCCGAAATGTTCGAGAATGATCTTCCCGGCGCTGCGGGAGAGATCGACGATAAACTGCATGTCGCTGGACAAACTCATGAGCATGGTTGTCATGGCTGAGGGTCGCGGTGTCAAGCACAGCCTGTCAAGCGGGCACATGCGGGGAACATCCATTCCAGCGCCATCGCCACCTGAAACCCACACTGCGTCGCCGCGTTCTGCCATCTTCATCTCGTCAGCCCAACGCGTCGTGAATTGAATGTGCCACTTCCAATGCAAACTGCAGACGTCGTTTGACTGTTAACAATGATCCCGAGACGGGTATGATCTTCATTCATGGACTACATCCCACAGTATACGAAGCACCAGGTTGAGAGACGAGCCCGCGCGGATAGGGTCTGGGGAAACACTTTGACTTTGTTCAAAAATACCGAATTCCTTCGCGCTACTTACCAAATCTGCGTGCTTCTTGCGCGGGCTATTCGAGATCAGATGGTCTTGATCATTTCAATTCCAATGGGCTGTCGGCTTAGTGATGAGCTTCGTCACATCGAGTTCCACCACCGTCGAAACATCAGGATTGATCGGAGGTAGCCGTGGGATTGTATTTGTGCATATTCAGAGATGACGTCGAAATCGATGGTGTCGAAATCGGCTCTTATGCCGATTTCGGCCAGTTCCGTGAGTTGATTGTGACACAACTCGAAGATGGCGAATTCGGCTCACGTTTCCCTGTCTTGATGTGGCATTCGGATTGCGATGGCGAATGGACGCCCGAGGAAGCAGAATCGCTGCTCGAAGAACTGGCTGCCATTGAAACTGAGTTCCGGCAACTGCCGCCTATCCCACTGGACGCTGGCTGGAAGCAGGAGATAGCTCGACTGTTCGGCATACATCCGCAGACGTTATACGACTGCTTCTTCGACGTTGACGGTGAGCCACTACTCGAACGGCTTTCGTCGTTGTGCTCGCTCTCCCGGCAGGAAAACCTACCAATACTGTTTCAATAGTCCTGCGATCGCGCAAGATTGTGACAGGGTCAAGCGCTACCGTCCTTCGATCACTCCCAGTCGCACATCCGGCACCTCACCCTGCGGATATGCCTTCATCCGGATCGCCGGACTGTTGGCCGGCACGCGGAAATCGCGCGTGAGATAGGACGCGAAACCCGGATCGGCGGTTTCGCTTCCCTGTTCCAACGTCAACTCCTTCTGCGCCTCGGCCAGCGTCTTGTATCGCTTGTTGAATCCCCAGGCGGTGCCCCAGTTCAGCACGCCCTGACCTGGAGCGGCGAAATAGAGATTGTCGCCGTGGTTTAGTTTCAGCAGCGGCAGGTTCAGTCCGACCAGTTGGCCCCGGCCGTCTTTGGCGAGGTAGGCACCGGCGACATCCTGCTCCGGCCGAGGCTGCTTCACGCCCGCGGCCGCCCGCATTTCGACCGGCCAGTGGCGTCCATCGGACATGTCGAACCAGCCCCAGCACTGGGCGTCGCGGTTGTACGCCATGACGTTGTTGCGCACGAGCTGGTCGTGGTTCCAGATGGCGACTTCTCCGCCGCGTTTGTCGATCAGCGGCGTGGTTCGCGTCTGCTCGCGATAGTTGAATCCCTCCTTGTTACCGACCAGCAGATTGCGCTCGATGCGGCAGTTCGGGGAACTGGACAGCGCGATCCCGGCCGACGCACCCCAGGCGCCGTGTTCGGCGTCGAAGCCGTTGCCAATAATCACGTTGTCGTGGGCGTGCAGGCCGAAGCTGATTTCATAGAAGATGCCCGCGCCTTCGTTGTCGGCGATCAGGCAGTTGCGCACCGTCGGCGATTCATTGCCGATGTCGAACCAGATGCCGTTGCCACGATTCTCGATGAACCGGCTGGATTCGATGATGACGCCGCGGCTCAGGCATATCTTGTCGCCGCCAGCCTCCCAGCCGCAGTCCCAGCCTTTGGCGTTGTTGCCGCGAACGGTGCATTGGCTGACCAGCAGGTTGTGTGCCCCGCCGCCGCTGAAGCCCATCTGGCCGTTGTATTGCATCGCGCAGCGGCGCAGCACGGCGTCGCTGCCCCCGTTGATGGTCAGGCCGATGCTGTTGGTGTATTCAAACAGGCAATCTTCGAACATGCTGTTGTTCCCGGCAATGTTCACCGCGCCATGCTGGGCCATGTTGGCCGCGTAGCGGAAGCGCAACCCGCGAACGAGAATGTGCGACCCTTTGTTGTTCCAGATCACATCGCGCACCGACGCCTCCACGCGCGTGTCCCGCTTGCTCAAATCCGCGTTGTTGGCGGTCCACACATAGAGGCGTTTGCCGTCTGTGTCGGCGAAGAACGTGCCCCGGCTGAGTTTGTCGCGGCTGAGCACCTGCCGCAGCAGGTAGTGCTCGGCGAACACCTGTTCGCAGCGCCCGATCAGCAGGTGATAGTCGTCGCCGGGATGCGTATTGGTGCGGTTCCAGCCGATGAACTTATGCGGCCACGGCGTGCTGAAGATGCGTTCTTTGTCGTCATCGCGCTTCCAGTCCGTCAGCAGATCCGCGCCGGTGACAACCACATGCTCGGCGTTTGCGGCTTCAATAACGATGGGCTTCTCGGCCGTGCCGCTGGCGGCCACGACCACGGCCTCCCGATAGGTGCCGCCATGAATGACCACCCGGTCACCGGCCGCCAGGCTGCGCACGGCATCACTGATGGTTCGGGTCTGCTCGTCGAGTCCCAGGTCAGCGAGTTTCTGTGGCGAGACATGAACGGTCTTGGCATCGGCCGGGCCGGCGAGTGCGGTCAGCACCAGCGCGCCCGCCAGCAAAGCACGGCAACAACTCACGGGAGTTGTGTTCGCAGTAATCATGCACGAGATACTGCTACTACGTTTCGCGGTTGATGCGCGGAGCGCAATGATCGATCAGACCTTCTCGATCTGCCAGTGCTCAAGTTCGAGCGGTGTGGAGCGGCCGAAGATGGTGGTCATGATGCGGACCATGCCCTTGTCGGGCAGGATGTCCTCGACTTCGCCCTCGAAGTTGATGAAGGCGCCTTCCATGACCTTGATCTTGTCACCCTTCTTGTACTCGGTCTTGAGGGTGGGCTCGTTGGCCGGGCGTTCGGCCTCCTCGAGCATCTTGGACTGGTCCTTGGGGGACATGGGGGTGGGCTTGCCGTTGGAGCCGATGAAATCGCCGACGCCCTCGGTTTCCTTGATCATGAACCAGACGTTGTCGGGAATGCGGCCGTCCTTGTCGAGTTCGAGCTCGATGAAGACGTAGCCGGGATAAAGTTTGCGGTCGGACTCCCTGCGAACGCCGGCTTTTTGAGTGCGGACGCGTTCCTTGGGGACGAGGATTCGGCCGACCTGTGCGGCCAGACCCTCGATCTTGACCTTTTTGTCGAGTTTCTCTCGAACCTGGTCTTCTTTGTTGCTCGCGACTCTGAGGACGAAGAATTGCATGGCTAGTCCAAACAGTTAACCCAGCGGACCGATCTTGAGGATTCCGATCAGCTTGAAGAGATATCCGAACAACAAATCATAGCAGAAAAGGATGGCCGAGATCAGGAACATGAAAATGATCACGACCTTGGTGGAACCGATAAGCTCGCGACGGGCGGTCCAGTTGACCTTGGCCATCTCCTTTTCGGTTTCGATCAGGAAATCGACGACGTGCGGCTTATTGAGATAGCGCCAGATAAAAAACGCGGCGAGAAGGAGCAATGCCGCAACGATCGCAGCCTTCCAGGCACCGGTCAGCCCGCTGAAAACCGGTTGGAGCAGAACCTGCTGGGAAAACCAATGGGCGAGCAGTGCCATCAACAGCAGGAGCACGCCTGCAGTGACCATGCGCGTCCAGTATCCCTGGCCGGGCTTGAGAATGGAGAAGAACCCGCCGCCCGAGTCTTTGTCGGAGAGGGCCGCCGCCGGCGCGGAGTTCTGCCGCTCGGATTTCTCCTCGGCCTCGTCGTCAAGTTCGGGCTTCTCGCTGTCTGCCATAACTGCCTTGCTCCTGGTGGTAGCCAGGATCACGCATCACGAATGAAAGTCCCGAGACAACCGGCCATAACTCGCCGCGGCGCGGGACTCGTCTCTTTCAGCACACGCCGGGTAGGAATCGAACCTACAACCTGCCGCTTTGGAGACGGCTGCTCTGCCAATTGAGCTACCGGCGTAAATTAGTTGATAGTTTATGGTTGATGGTTGATAGTAACGTACAGTCCTATTCCACTATCAACTATTAACTACCAACTATCAACTACTTACGTTTCACTTTATGCAACGTGTGGCGGCGAAGACGAGCGCTGTACTTCTTGATCTCGATCTTCTGCGGGCCACCGGCGATCTTGATCTGGGTGCGGTAATTCAGGTCACCGGTTTCGGTGCACTGCAGCCAGACCCATTCTCTGTTTTCCTTGGCCATGACGAACTCCAAAAAGTGCTGGGTGCTGAGTGCTAAGTGCTGAGTGGAGTTAAACCACTCAGCACTCAGCACTTATATCTCAGCACTTCCAATGCAAACTTACTCGATAACCTTGGTCACGACGCCCGAGCCCACGGTCTTGCCGCCTTCGCGGATGGCGAACCGGAGCTTTTCTTCCATGGCGATCGGGACCATGAGTTCGACCTCGATGGTGACGTTGTCGCCGGGCATGACCATTTCCGAACCGCCGAGCAGCTTGGTGCTTCCGGTCACGTCGGTTGTGCGGAAGTAGAACTGCGGGCGATAGTTGTTGAAGAACGGCGTATGACGGCCGCCTTCTTCCTTGGTCAGAATATACACTTCACCCTGGAACTTCTTGTGCGGGGTGATCGACTTGGGCCAGGCGAGAACCTGACCGCGCTCGATGCCTTCCTTTTCAACGCCGCGGAGGAGCACGCCGACGTTATCGCCAGCGATGCCTTCGCCGAGCGTCTTCTGAAACTGCTCGACGTCGGTGACGGTGGTTTCCTTGGTGTCGCCGAAGCCGACGATTTCGATCTTGTCGCCGGACTTGATGCGGCCGCGTTCGATACGGCCGGTGGCGACGGTGCCACGACCCTTGATCGAGAAGACGTCTTCGACGGGCATGAGGAACGGCTTGTCGACCTGGCGCTCGGGCATGGGAACGTACGCGTCGAGGGCCTTGACGAGATCGTCAACGCACTTGTTGGCGTCGTGGTCGGCGGGGTTGTCCATGGCGGCCTTGGCGTTGCCGCGGATAATCGGCGTAGTGTCGCCGGGGAAGCCGTACTTGGTCAGGAGTTCGCGGACTTCGAGTTCCACGAGTTCGAGGAGCTCGGCATCGTCAACGAGATCGATCTTGTTGAGGAAGACGACGACACTGGGCACGCCGACCTGACGGGCGAGCAGGATATGCTCGCGGGTCTGGGGCATGGGGCCGTCAGCGGCCGACACGACGAGCACAGCGCCGTCCATCTGGGCGGCACCGGTGATCATGTTCTTGATGTAGTCGGCGTGGCCCGGGCAGTCGACGTGGGCGTAGTGCCGGTTTTCGGACTCGTACTCAACGTGTGCGGCGGCGATGGTCACCGTCTTGGTGGAATCGCGATCGATACCGCCCTTGGCGATCGCCTTGTAATCCTTGGCGACGGTGCCGAACATCTTGGCGGAGCGAGCCGCGAGGGCGGCGGTCAACGTGGTCTTGCCGTGGTCAATGTGGCCGATGGTGCCGACGTTGACGTGTGGCTTCTTGCGCTCAAATACTGCCTTTGCCATTTCAAATTCCTCCGAACCCTAACAGAGTTCGTTCTTGGACCGCTGTCGATCGGCCCGATTCAAGTGAGCCTGGCGAGACGCCTCGCCAACGTACACCGGCACACGACATTAGGGACCGGACAGCAGGCAATGCGGAATGCTCGAATGTTGAATGCGGAATATCGCCACGTCAGGCCAATTCCGCATTCCGCATTCACGCATTCCGCATTACGCCTGTGCGGTGCCAAATGCCGGGTGCCGCCAAAGCTGCTGAAGGGGATTGAACCCTTGACCTCGTCCTTACCAAGGACGCGCTCTACCACTGAGCTACAGCAGCGTCGCGGGACGCACCATCACCGAAAATGCGCAGACACTTCGACTGTGGTGCGTCGAAGAACGGGGAGTATAAACCGGGAGATGGCAATGTCAATTGGGGCTAAAGGATTTATGGCAACGGCGGGGCAGTCGGAAATACGAAACTTGAATTCCGATGAGTCAAATCTCAGATTCCAAATTCCAAATTCCAGATTCCAAATTCCAAATTCCAAATTCCAAATTTGAGATCTGAGATTTCAAATTCCGATCTCCGCTTCCCGCCTCTGCGATGCCGGATACAAGAGGCGTTGCATTCCACCCCTGTACTCTTATGCTCTCCAAGACAATCATGACCTCTTCAACTCTGAATATCTGGTGCAACATGGGGCTGCCGAAACCGGCCCTGGAGTTGCTGAAGCAGGAAACCAGTGCGCTGAACCTGGTGTTTCCGGCCAGCGTGCAGGCGTCCGTCCTTGTCGCAGCACCGCCGGATCCGCAAATCCACTCGGCCGACATCGTCTTCGGGCAGCCCGATCCGGCGGCCATCCTGGAGCGGAATCGCCTGCGATGGATCCAGGTATCCAGCGCCGGATATGAGCGATACGACACGCCGGAGTTCCGAGCGGCCGTGAAAGCCCGCGGTGTGATCGTCACCAACAGCTCGAGCGTCTACAACGAGCCCTGCGCGGAACATGTGCTGGCAATGATGCTTAGCCTGTTGCGGCGGCTCAATGAGGCCCAGACGCGCCAGCACAGTGACCGTGGCTGGCCGGGGCTGGAGATCCGCACACGCTGCCATCTGCTGCTGGGGCAGAATGTGCTGCTGCTGGGATTCGGGGCCATCGGCCGGCGGCTCGTGGAACTGCTGGCGCCGTTCAAGGTCCGCATCTCGGCCGTGCGGCGATCACCGAGCGGTAACGAGACGGTGCCGACGTTTGGCGTTGGCGAGATCGGGCGTTTGCTGGCGGAGGCGGATCATGTGGTGAATATTCTGCCGGGTGGCCGGGAAACTGCGGGATTCATGAGCCGGGAGCGGTTCGAGAAGATGCGGCCGACTGCGTTATACTACAACATAGGCCGTGGCAGCACGGACGATCAGGCGGGATTGGTGGATGTGCTTCGGGCCGGCCGGATCGGCGGGGCGTATCTCGACGTGATGGTGCCCGAGCCGTTGCCGCCGGAACATGCGTTGTGGACGATGCCCAACTGCTGGATCACCCCACACTCGGCGGGCGGGCACACGGACGAATACGTCCGGCTGGTACGGCATTTTGCCGCGAACCTGCGGCGATTTGAACGAAACGAGCCGCTGAGCGATCGGATCATGTGAGGGGCCGATCAGCGGGCGATGAGATCGGAATATTTCTTCTTAAACTCACCCAGCGAGGCGATTCCGGGCGGTAGTGTCGCTTCTTCGACGAGCAGGACTGGAAATCCGTCGCGGATCGGGTATCGCAGGCCGCCGATCTCGGCGATGAGAAAGTCGCCCTCCCGTCGCAACGGACTGCGCGTCAGCGGACAACGCAGGACGGCCAGCGTTTCAGCATCAACACTCAGGGCCTGGGTGGGATCACTCATATAAACAGCCTAGCCGAGCGCGGTTAAGTTGTGAAGTGGGTCGATGACAGCGTCGACGACTGTAGCCGCGATGGCTCATCGCGGTGGAGCACCGCGATCAACGATCGCCGCTGGCGAACGCCCGCACGCAGACCAGCGTGTCGGACAACAGAATCCGCGACACGGCATCCAGGCCGTGCGGATGTTGCGCTTGGGCGGCGTGCAGCAGGCTGTCGGCCAGGATGTGGGTTGCGGGGTTCCAGATGAATGCAAACAATCCCCAGGGCTGCGTTGTCGCATGATCCGGCTGCGTCTCGTTCAAGTGAAACTCGGTTGCGCGGCGCACAGCTCTGGCCGCCAGACGATCCTCCGCACGGACGGCGTAGCCGGCCAGGGCGTGAAGGATGACCAGTTCGTGATACCAGTGCATCTCGGGACTATCGGAGTTCATCGTCGAAAGTAAGGCCCCCGAATCCCGCTGGCCGGCGACTAGCGGCATGAGCACATCCGCGGCGCGCTCGACCCAGATCGTGCGACCCAGCAATCGACCCGCACCAAAGAGAGCCAGGGCCCACCACGATAGTTCCGCGATGGCGCCCCCCTGCCCGGCCGAGAGGGCGTCAGTTGACAGAGGGCGAGATTCCAGTTCCTTCGCGGCCGACTCGCAGGCCGTATGCAGGAACATCACGTTCGTATCCGTGGCCGTCTCACGCATGAGATCGAAGGCTGTCACCCAGGCGTGGAGGACGAGCGGCCGATAGACGGCGCGTGCGTGGCCGTGAGCATCGACGGGGGCGTCGTCAGTAATAACGGATTCACCCCCCTGCCCGCCGAGCCCCAGGGCGGCGTGAAGAGCGATGGCCGCGCGATCAAGGGACCCCGGGGTATTCTGGCAGGGTCCGCGCAGGAGTGATTCGATGAGGCCGGCGTAGCGGGAGAAGCTCGCAAGTTGGCCGGGCGCTTCGGACATGGAGCCTCCACGATTAGACCGTGGTCAGTCGTCCGTAGTCAGTGGTCAGTAGTCCGTAGTCCGTGGTCAGTCGTCCCCGTAGTCGATCGTCCGCAGTCCGTGGCTCCTGGCTACTGACAACGGACTACGGACCACTGACCAATCGGTAATTGACTACTCTTCTTCAGAGCTCGGCTTGGACGCGGCATCGGCCTGGAACTTGGTCCGCTTGTGAAGGCTATCGGGGTCGAACCACTCGCCCAGCAACGCCGCCGTGCGTGAGCCGGCATATTGCATTTGAGTCTGCATGGCTCGCAGATCCAACTCAAACCCGCTGTCGGCGGGCTTGGACTCGGCAAGCTGGGCAACGACCACACGGCTGGCCTTGGGCAATTCAATCACGGCCACGGGATTGATCTCGTCGGTTCGAA
>JANYKD010000332.1 GCA_025361735.1 Phycisphaerales bacterium | reverse complement strand
AGCAACCCGCACGCCTCCAACCTGATCCCCTTCGACGCGGAACCGACCACTTCCGCCAAGGGCGATTTCCACGCCTTCAACAAAGCGGCTTGATCGGTTCCTGCAACGCAGTCACTCCCGGCGGCCAATCGCGACGATGCGCTTGGCCGCCTCTTTCTTTCCACGACGTGTATCCGACGGGCGTCGCCGATGGTCTTGAATTGTCACTATCGGATGAACCGGCGAGGCAGTTCTTCCGGGAGCCCAATCCTGGGAGCGCGGCCGTCCTCGGCCGCTCCTTCTGGCATCCGTTGATGCGGGCGAGGACGCCCTCGCTCCCGAAAGAATTGCCGCGCCGGGATGAACGCCGCGGCCACCGCGATGTAACCATAGAAGGAGTGCCCGCCTGCCCCGGTGGATGCGGCCACTCCGAGCCCGCGTACCAAGCCGCAAAGGAACGCCTCTATGCCAACTCCGACAACTTCAACTGCCATCACCCGCCGCGATCTCTGCAAGCGATCCATCGTGGCGGCCAGCGCCCTCGCCATGCCCTGGGTCATTCCCTCCAGCGCCCTGGGCAAGGATGGCGCCATCGCCCCATCGGAACGGATCACGCTCGGCGCCATCGGTATCGGCCCGCGCGGCCGGCAGGATCTGGACTGCATGCTCGGCGAAGACGACGTTCGATTCGTCGCCATCTGCGATGTGCAGCGCAGCCGCCGCGAGGCCGTCAAGGCGATGGCCGACGCAAAGTACCGCAACCAGGATTGCGTGATGTACCGCGATATGTTCGAACTGTTGGCCCGGCCGGACATCGACGCGGTGCTGATCGCCACCGGCGACCACTGGCACGCGACGGCCTCGAGCCTGGCGATCCGTGCCGGCAAGGATGTCTACAGCGAGAAACCCTGCGGCATCACCATCGGCCAGTGCCAGGCCCTCGACGACATCGTCCGCCGCTATGCCCGCGTTTTCCAGGCCGGCACACAGCGGCGCAGCATCGCCAATTTCCAGTTCGCCGCTCACCTGGCACACAGCGGGAAACTGGGCAAACTGCACACGCTGCACGCCTCCGTCTATCAGCCGCGCGTTCGCTTCGACTGGCTCCCGCCCGAGCCCGAACCCAGCAAGGAAGAGTGCGACTGGGACCGCTGGCTGGGCCCGTCGCCCTGGCGTCCGTTCAACCGCCAGTATGTCTCGGGCGGCTGGCGCGGCCACTACGATTTCGACTCCGGCGCCACCCTGCTCGACTGGGCCGCCCACACCGTCGACCTGTGCCAGTGGGCCAACCAGGCCGACAACACCGTTCCCATTGAGTACGAGGCGTCGAAAATCAACATCACTGCCCGCTATGCCAACGGAGTGAAGCTGATCCTCGATTTCCTGGACACGCCCTTCGGCAAGCTCGAGCCGCACTACCGCACTTCCGGCGGTACCTGCCCCGTGCGCTACGAAGGCGATGAAGGATGGGTCGAGACCGGCGACAGCGGCCAGGTGACCACTCATCCCACCTCATTGAAATCCGAGATGAAACGATTTGCCCAGGGCGTCGGCACCAACCCCGCGCCGCACACGCACAACTTCTTCGAATGCATGCGTTCGCGGGCGCTCACCGCCGCCAACAGCAGCGTCATGCGCCACTCGCACATCGCCTGTCACGCCGCCGCTTTGTCCTGGGAGCTCGGCCGCAAACTGGCGTTCGACCCGGTCAAGGAAGAGTTCATCGGCGACCCCGAAGCCAACCGCCTCCGCACCCGCGCCGCCCGCGAGCCGTGGTACATGTGAGTCGAAGAGGCGTGGTTCACTTGAGTTGTAGCCGCGATCGTTGATCGCGGCTCTTGGCGCGCCAGGGCGGAATCGATTCGCTTGGGCGAATCGTATTGGCCTTTACGCCGCTTCCAGCAGTAATCCCGCTTTTTCGCCCCAGCGGAGCCGGCGGTACGTCTGGATCTGCACCGTGCTCAACTCGAACAACGGTTGCAGCAGTTCCGCATTCGCATCGGCATGATCGACCAGCAGCCGCAGGCCGGGCATTTGATTGGCGTCCAGCGAGAACTGCGGCAGAGCCATGGAGATCAGTGAGCGGTTCTCGGCGAGCCAGCGGAACGCCTGGCCAATTGCGCGAAGGTCCGCCAGACCCTGGCCGGCAACGGCGAGCATCATCACGCGGCGGTCGCGGGTGATCGCCAGCCTCGCACCGGGGCACATCGGCGGACGCAGCGGGCATTCCACGAGTTCGCCGCCGGAGCTTCGCAGCACGGCCACGAGAACCCCTTCGGGTCCACAGTCGCTTTCGGCCAGCGCGATAACATCGGAAACATCCTGTATGGGCGCGGAATCGGCCAGTCTCGGGCCGGTTATCGGGGTACTCATCGGCAGCTCCGGTTCGATGCGGGCTTGGGGCGGGGCGATGGCGACAGCGGCGGGCGCTGGTGTGGGCTGTGGCAACGGCTCGGACGATATTGGCGCCTGATGCCGTGGCGAAATCGGCAGCGACGGCGCAGAGGCGGCAACAGCCTTGGCGACGGAATTCCCGGCCGGCGCGGCGAATCTCGCCTGCTCCAGCAGTTCTTCCGCCAGTTGCCAGTGTACGCCGGCCGCAGTGTTGGCTTTGTCGGCCGGCAGGGCAACTCGAATCACATCACAGCAGCAGACCGCGCCGGATGCCTGCACGGGCGGCTCGCTCTCGGCCGGCCAGTCCAGGAATTGTGAGGCCACGCCCGCGAGCCGCCGGAAGGTCGCCTCCGCATCGGCCGGCGCCGTGGCGACAACCGAGGCCAGCGACAGACGCGGCCTGGCGATGTCTTCGACGCTCTTAAGCGCACGGTAAGCGGACACGACCGCTTCGTGGTCGCATCCGGTCAACAGCGTCCAGTGTTTGATCTTTCGCAGCAGATTCCGCGACTCGGGCAGGTGCGGGTTCAACACCGCCAGCAGCCACAGGTCCAGGTCGCAGTTCAGTTCGTTGATGGCATCGCGAATCGTACGCTCGTCGACACGATGCGCTTCCGGGCTCTCGTGAGCCTCGCCGGCGCCGGCCTCGAAGGTCTGGATGCGGAATTCGGCGGCGTCGATGACGATCAACCCCACGCGCCGGCCGGACGAGGCCTGCCAGGCGGCGTATTTCTGCACGGCGGCGAGTTGTCCAGCGCCGAAATGAGCCGCCAGCACCGCCTTCAGCGGTGGAACGGGCAATTCGGCGGACGTGGTATCAGGCTTGATGACTTGTTCGAACTCTTCCGGGCTCAGGTCAACGCTCGGCTTCCGTGGCGGCGGAATGCGTTTGGGCCGGGGCGCTCCTCCGGTCTGCCGGGTCCTGAGAGAACTCAGGAACAGGTGACTGATTTCCGACAGCGATGCTGGCTGACTGGCGGCGGTGGACATTGTTCCCTACTCGACCTCGATCACGTTATTGAGCTCGCCGAACTGGTTGGTTTCGACATACTGGTTGTTCGGGTCCGTGATCCATTTCCCGTCGACAACCAGCCGATAACGATAGCGTCCTCTGGGCAGCGTCAGCGCCATGCCGAACTCGCCCGCGGGAGAGCCGGGCGCCATGGGATGCGTCTCGGCCGACCAACCATTGAAATCGCCGGCCACGCATACGCGATTGGCCGACTCGAAATGTGTCGCAAAAACCGTCTCGGTGCCGACCTGTTTCACACCATAGAAGGCACGGATCTTCACCTGCGTCGCCGCTTCGCGGGCATCCTGTGCGGCCGCCGCGGCCGCGGCCAGGACCGGCGTATCCGGCAGCGCCTCGACCTCGGTATCCGTCTCCGTCTCAGGCTCGGCGACGGCCACTCCACCATCGCGATCGCTGGACTGCTGCGTTACCGCAGTCCGGCCAAACTGCACATTCGTGAGCTGGGCAAGCTGCTTGGCCCGCTGCACCAGTTCCGCCGGCCGTGACAGGCGGTCGGATCCAGCGGCGTCGGCCGGGCAATTGCCCATCAGCTCGCGCGCCAGCGTGACAAAGTCCTTGTATCCGCGTGACGCGGGATCGTATTCGGTGATTGGCTGCCCGAAACTGGCAGCCTCTTTGAGCTTGGTGTTGAAATTGATCGTGCAGACCATCAGCCGGTCGCGGAACTTGTTCCGCAATTCCGATAGCACTTCGCGGGCCAGCTTGGTGCGCGTGTCGTACTGCGTCGGCAGGATGCGTACCGGTATGTCCCGGCCGCACTTCAGCCGCATGACGTCCAGCGTTTCCAGCATCTTCGCCAGTCCGTGCAGCGAGAAGAAGCCCGTCTCCACGGGCACGATCACTTCGTCGCAGGCCTGCAGGGCGTTGAACGTGAGCAGCCCGACCGATGGCGGGCAGTCGATGATGCAGCATTTATAGGAAGACGCCACCACTTCCAGCGCGGTTCGCAGGCGATCCTCGCGGCCGGGCCGGCCGGCGAATACCTGCTCGAACGCCGCCAGTTGGATGTTCGATGGCGCCAGATCGAAGTCGGAGGCGATCTGCCAGACGACATCCGGGACCTTGGCCACCTTGCCGTCCGAGTGTTCCATCAGGCAGTTGTAGATCGTGCGTTCGATCTGCTCTTCCGGCACGGCCAGTCCCACGCCGCAATGCCCTTGCGGATCCATGTCCGCCAGGAGCGTCTTGTAGCCCATTCTCGCGAGGCAAGCCGCGAGATTGATGCTCGTTGTGGTTTTGCCGCAGCCGCCCTTTTGATTGATGATCGCGAACGTTCGCATGAATGGCCTCTTCCGTGATCCGCTTTGCAGCCCTTCCCGTGGCCGCTTGTGCAGTGGAAATGCACTGTTACGGAATACCACATCGGTTAGACCATACTGATATCTTGAGATTTACAGGACTGGTTGATGGTTGTTAGATGACGCTTGATGGTTGCCAGTGGTCGATAGTCCAAGGAATGTGCCCGTTTTCCCTATCAACTATCAACCATTAACTATCAACTATCGCGCTACGCCGCCGCCGCTTCGCGCACCACCCGCATGGCGGTCACCGGCAACGCCGGCGACTGATACTCGGGCACGAACCGTTTGAGTGCCAGGCGAACTTCATCGCCGGATGCATCAATCACTGCCGACAGCTCGCGGATCATCTCGTGCGTCTGCTCGGCCGTCGCGGAGGGAAGCTCCCAGACCCTGATCTTCTCGTGGCTCGTCGGCGCGGTGAGGTCCGTGTCGTTAGCCAGTTCCTCATACAATTTCTCGCCGGGTCGTGTGCCGCTGAACACGATCTGAATGTCCTCATCCACCGTCAGCCCGCTGCGCCGGATCATCTCTTTGGCGAGGTCCAGGATGCGCACGGGCTGTCCCATGTCCAGCACAAGAATCTCCCCGCCTTTAGCGATAGCGGCCGCCTGCATCACCAGTTGCGCCGCCTCGGGAATGGTCATGAAGAATCGCTTCATGTCCGGATGCGTCACGGTAACCGGCCCGCCCGCAGCAATCTGCTTATGAAAGATCGGCACCACCGACCCCGACGACCCCAGCACGTTCCCAAACCGCACCGCGACAAACCGAGTGCGAATCGCGGGCGATTGCTTACCACCGACTATCGCCGACGGATGCTTGCCACTGGCTATCGCGGGTGAGTGTTTACTACTGACCACTGACCACGGACTACTGACTCCCTCGACAGACCACGAACTACTGACGGGCTCGCCGTTCAGCGACTGCAGATACAACTCCGCACACCGCTTGGCCGCCCCCATCACGCTCGTGGGGTTCACGGCCTTGTCCGTGCTGATGAGCACAAACGCGGCCGTTCCGTTTGCCAGCGCCGCGTCGGCGACGTTTTTGGTGCCAAGGACATTGTTCTTAATGGCCTCGCCCGGGTTGCATTCCATCATGGGCACATGCTTGTGGGCGGCCGCGTGGAAGACGACTTCCGGCCGGTACTTGCGAAAGACATGATTGATCCGTACCGCGTCGCCGATGTCGGCGACCACCGGCGTCAGTTCCGCGCCGACCCAGCGCTCGCGGAGTTCGCGGTCGATTTCAAACAGCGCGTTTTCCGCCTGATCGAGCAGCACGAGGCGTTGCGGGCAGAAGCGCATCATCTGCCGGCAGATCTCCGAGCCGATCGACCCGCCGGCCCCGGTGACCAGGATGACCTTCCCGGCGAGGAACCTCTGTAATTCCGGAGTATCCAGCGAAACCGCCGGCCGCCCGAGCAACCCGGCGATATCAAGGACCCCGCCCGCATTCGCCTGCCCCGGGGCTGCTGGAACCTCGCGAATCGCCTGCTGGGTACCCGTGCCGCCGGTGTCCTCACCGGCGGTCTTGGCGGCCGGTGCCGATACGTCCGGCGCCACAGCCGCTTGCCTTGTGGCCGGCCAGCCGCGCAGGATGTTCCTGACAAAGTCGAGCATGGGTCTGTACTAGTTATCGGATCAACCAGCCGGCGAACTGAGGAAGATTTTTTGGCTTGTTCCGCGCGGCGTGCCCCCAGATCGGGCGACGCATGGGGCTGAATCTGGTGGCACATGCCTTTAGACGTGTAAGGGTTATGCTGAACCGACGAAGAAACCGCAGAAAAGTCGAATTCGACGCGCCTGCGCAGGCCGCCTTAATTATAAGTAATTGTTGTTAATGGAGTTGCGGAGTTCTTGTCCGGCCGACGGCTCGGTTCAAGAGTTCAATGGCAGAAAAATGGCAGGTAAAAAGATGAATCAGAATGAATGCCGGTATTCATCTTTTACCTGCCATATTTTTGCCAGCGATCCGATTTCCGAACAGCAGAAATCCTCGCATGCTGCGAACACATTGCCGGATCGTGACATGGATGATTGCTCGCCTGTCCCATCCATTGACGATGGCTATGATGGCGGCCAATGAGTGGGTCGGTAAACCTCATCAATGCGGCGAGATGGCTGGGGCGGCGCGGGTTTGACCTGTCGGCCATTCTGTCGCTGTTGTTGTGCCTGGGAATGATCGTGCTCTGGGTGCGCAGTTACTGGGTGGTTGAGCGGTTCGAGTTGAACCACTACGAAGCGGCGGGAAATGGGTATCGCTCGAACGAGATCCATGTCTGGTCCAGTTCCGGCGTCCTCATGATCGACGGCAAACAACAGAGCGACTGGTTTCCACCAAAGCACCAGTTCATGGTGGACGACTTTCGCCGGCAACACCCCCGGCGCTGGGAGTACGGATGGGTTCGCACCGACTTCACGTCCATTCGCCTCGGCCAATCCGGCCCGCCATCGGTATGGACTCGGCTGGGGTTCTGGCTGTGGCGCACCGCCAGCCAGGCCCGCGGCAGAGACTCCAACTCCGACTACGGCGCCTATGTGCTGGCTCTGCCGCATTGGTGTCCGCTGGGCATGGGCATGATCCTGCCCGCGCTGCGAGGACGGAGTTGGCTGAAGCAATGGCACCTCCGGCGGCGGGCACGCCGTGGGCTTTGTATCACGTGTGGTTACGACCTCCGCGCTACCCCTGCCCGTTGCCCGGAATGTGGGACTGCGGTGCCGGTCGGGCAGGGGGCGAGGGTGACGCCATGATAGGTCGGCGATAGGCTGTCGTCGGCGCGTGTCCACTGCTGCTGTTCGAGGTCCTGGTCGTGTAGCGCGGAATGCAAAATGCAATATGGCAGGCGATTGCGCGGAGCAGCCGGGAATCCGACCGAGACGTACTAATGCGCAATGAACCGCTAGCCCTCAAGCAAGCGTAGTCTGTCAGATTCTTGCTCTGGCCATAAAAGAAAACACTCAAAACGCCTGTCTTTTCCGCATCGGCGGGGTCTGTGTAGTAGTCAAACACTCACAGCAAGGAGGCGTTTCGAGTGAACCAT
>JANYKD010000318.1 GCA_025361735.1 Phycisphaerales bacterium | reverse complement strand
CGGCGGCTTTCGCGAGGCGGATCTCGCGGCGTTGCGCCGGCTCATGCCCTGCTTGGGGCTCGCCATCAAATGCGCCTCTCTGGCGCGCATCGCCGGCACGCTGGTAGAGGTCTATCTCGGTCGCGACGCCGGCCAGCGCGTTCTAAACGGCCACATTTCGCGTGGCGTTGCCGAGCGCATCAACGCGGTGCTGTGGTTCTCCGATCTCCGCGGTTTCACGGGCATCACCGACCACGCGCCGCCCGACGAGATCATCCCGCTGCTCAACGACTATGCCGAGGCGGTGATCACGTCCATCCACGAAGCTGGCGGCGACGTGCTGAAGCTCATCGGCGATGGCACGCTCGCGATTTTCAGGCCCGACGATCCGGCAGAGTCGTGCCGGCGCGCGCTCAACGCCGCGGCCGGGCTCCGGCAGCGCATCGCAGCACTGAATGAGCGGCGCGCCGCTGCGGGCCGGCCAGTGACTTCTGTCTATCTCGGCCTCCACATTGGCGATGTTTTCTACGGCAACATCGGCAGCGAAGATCGCCTCGACTTCACCGTCGTCGGACCCGCCGTCAATGAAGTGGCGCGTATCGCCTCGATGTGCCGTTCGGTCGACCGCGCGATCGTGCTCTCGGCCGAATTCGTGGCGGCAACAGCGGCGACTGAGCGAGCACAATTCGTCTCGGTCGGCCGCTTCGCTTTACGCGGCGTTGGCCGCGCCAAGGAACTCTTCACCCTGGACCCGGCGGTAGCCATGTGATCAACAGCAACGTTCATGAAGACTCAATTCCGTTCGTACTATGAACCAAAGATAGGAGCATCAATCCATGTTTAAGACAAAAGCCTATTCCGCCGCCAGTGCAACATCGGCACTGGCTTCGGCCACGATTCCGCGTCGCGATCCGACTGATCGCGACGTACAGCTCGAGATCCTCTTCTGCGGCATCTGCCACACCGATCTCCACATGGTCCGCGACGAGTGGCACGACGTCTTTCCCACCGTCTATCCGTGCGTCCCCGGCCACGAGATCGTCGGCCGGGTGGTCAAGGTGGGTTCGGCCGTAACCAAGTTCAAGGCCGGCGACCTCGTCGGCGTCGGTTGCCTGGTCGATTCGGACCACACCTGCCCAAACTGCAAGGCCGGGCTTGAGCAATTCTGCCCGAACCAGGTGCTGACATATGGTTTCCCGGACAGGCACAAGACCGCTCCGGTCACCTATGGCGGCTACTCCGACAGTATCGTGGTGGACGAACGCTTCGTCCTGCGCATCCCGCCCAACCTCAGTCTGACCGGGGCAGCGCCGCTCCTGTGCGCGGGGATCACGACATATTCGCCTCTGCGTCACTGGGGGGTCACCAAAGGCAAGAAGGTCGGCATCGTAGGCCTCGGCGGCCTCGGTCACATGGGTGTGAAGTTCGCCCGCGCCTTCGGAGCCCACGTCGTGGTCTTCACCACCTCGCCAGGCAAGAAGGAGGATGCGCTTCGCCTGGGTGCTCACGAGGTCGTGCTCTCCCGGAACGCCGACGAGATGAAGAAGCACGCCGCCAGCTTCGATTTCATCCTTGATGCTGTCGCCGCGCCGCACGACATCAACGCCTACATCAACCTGCTCGCCCGCGACGGCAATCTCACGATGGTTGGCGCGCCCGACAAGCCGCTGCCCGTCGCAGTCTTCGGCCTGATCATGGGACGCCGCAGCTTTTCCGGATCGCCCATCGGCGGCATCGCTGAGACGCAAGAGATGCTCGATTTCTGCGGCCAGCACAACATCACGGCCGACGTCGAGGTCATCCCGATGCAGAAGGTTAATGAGGCCTACACGCGCATGGTCAAGTCCGACGTGAAATACCGCTTCTCGATCGACATGGATTCACTCAAGTCCGAATAACTACTGTAAGGAGCAAGCAATGCAGAAACGCATACTCGGCAGGAGCGGTCTGGAAGTATCGGCCCTGGGCTTGGGCTGTATGGGCCTGAGCTTCGGCTACGGCCCGGCCGTTGACAAGCAGCACGGTATCTCGCTAATCCGCGCGGCATTCGAGCACGGCGTCACCTTCTTTGACACGGCCGAATGCTATGGCCCGTTCAAGAACGAGGAACTTGTGGGCGAGGCGCTGCAGCCGGTGCGAGACCGGGTCGTTATCGCCACCAAGTTCGGTTTCAAGGACGGTGACTCCAAGGCGGGCTTGGACAGTCGGCCGGAGCGCATTCGAGAGGTGGCCGAAGCGTCATTGAAACGCCTCAGGACCGACCGGATTGACCTGTTCTACCAGCACCGCGTCGATCCCAACGTCCGTATCGAGGATGTGGCGGGGACCGTGAAGGAACTAGTTCAAGCGGGCAAGGTGAAGCATTTTGGCATGTCCGAAGCGGGTGTTCAGTCCATCCGTCTTGCTCACGCGGTTCAGCCGGTGGCGGCCCTTCAGAGCGAATACTCGCTGTGGTGGCGGGAACCCGAAAAGGAAGTGCTGCCCGCCCTGGAGGAACTTGGCATTGGGTTCGTGCCGTTCAGCCCGCTGGGCAAGGGCTTCCTCACGGGGGCCATCAGCGCAGACACGAAGTTCGACAAGTCCGACTTCCGCAACATCGTCCCGCGTTTCTCCGAGGAGAACCGAAAGGCCAATCAGGAATTGGTCGAGTTGCTCGGCCAGATCGCGGCCCGGAAGAAAGCGACCCCCGCCCAGATCGCGCTCGCGTGGCTCCTGGCGCAGAAGCCTTGGATCGTGCCGATACCCGGCACGACGAAACTGCACCGATTGGAAGAGAACATCGGTTCCGCAGCGGTTCAGTTGACGGCCGATGATTTGAAGAGCATCGAGGCCGCTCTTTCCGGGGTCACCGTGCAAGGTGATCGCTATCCGGCGCACCTACAGCAGCGCGTTGGGCGCTGAGCCCGAAGGAGAACCCAATGGAGATCAAGCGAAGCGGTTCTGGTGGTCTGACCTGCTCGGCAGTCAGATTGTCACCCCGACGGCAGGCAAGTGACAAGGAGAACGGCAATGGCATCCAATGAGCGAGCGAAGAAGAACCACGACGAGCTATTTCCGGGCCACGTCTCCACTTTGGCGGTGACCGACCCCGAGCTCATCGAGACCTTCGACAACTTCGCCTTCGACGAGGTGCTTCGTCAGGGCAACCTGAATGCCCGAACCCGGCTGATGGTCCAGCTTGCTTCGATGATCGCCTCCCAGTCGCTGCGCGAGTACCGCGTGATGCTCGGTGCGGCGCTCAACGTCGGCGTCACGCCGGTCGAGATCAAGGAGATTGTCTACCAAGCGGTGCCCTATGTCGGCATGGCCAAGGTCTTTGACTTCATCCACGCGACGAACGAAGTGCTCACCGAGCGAGGCATCACGTTGCCGCTGGCGGGGCAATCCACGACGGCGCCCGAGACCCGCGCTGAAAAGGGTCTGACGGTCGAGAAGCAGATGATCGGGAGCGAAGTCGTCGAGAAGCTCTACGCCTCCGCGCCAGCCGATCAGCAGCACATTCAGCGGTTTCTCTCCGCCAACTGCTTCGGCGACCACCTTACCCGAGGCGGCATCGACCTCCGAACGCGCGAATTGCTCACGTTCAGCATGCTCGTCGCGCTGGGCGGGTGCGAGCCGCAGGTCAAAGGTCATGTCGCTGCCAATTTGCATGTCGGCAACGACCGAGCGCGGCTGATCGACGTGCTGACCCAACTCCTACCGTTCATCGGCTATCCCCGCACGCTCAACGGACTGCGGATAGTCGATGAAGTCGTTGCCCCGGCCGGCGCGACGGATGCTTCAACACAACATGCGAAGGAGACGCGATGAACACTTCCCACCTCAAATTGCTTGTCGTCGGCGCGACAGGTAGCATTGGACGACACGTCGTCGATGAAGCCCTCCAGCAGGGCCATGCCGTACGCGCGCTGGTCCGGAACCCTGGTAAGGCACGTGAGCTTCCCAAAGAGGCCCAGGTGATCATCGGCGATGTCACCCAGCCGGGCAGCCTGACGAATGCGGTCGCGGGCGTGGACGCCATCGTTTTCACCATCGGCTCCGACGGCGGCGGCCCGCGTGAGTCGGAGAGCATCGACTATGCCGGGATACGAAACGTGCTGGCCGCATTGGGCTCACGCATGTCGCGCGTCGCGCTGATGACCTCCATCGGCGTCACCAATCGCACCAGCACCTACAACCGCTCGACCGAAGCGCATGATTGGAAGCGGCGTTCCGAGCGGTTCCTGCGCGCCAGCGGACTGCCATACACCATCGTGCGGCCGGGTTGGTTCGATTACAACGTGCCGGACCAACATCAAATCCGCTTCCTGCAAGGCGACCGTCGCCACGCCGGTACTCCGAGTGACGGCGTGATTTCGCGACGCCAGCTTGCGCAGGTTCTGGTCTGCAGCCTGGGCTCCCAACACGCCGTGCGCAAAACCTTGGAGTTGGTCGCCGTCGCGGGGCCGGCACAAGCGGACCTCGACCCGCTCTTCGCCGCCCTCGAAGCCGACCCACCCGATGCACTGGATGGCGTTCACGATATGACCAACATGCCGCTGGAGAACGAACCGCAGCGCGTGCGGGACGACTTGGACGCGGCACAAGCGCAGAGAATGTCGCGTCACGCAGGCTAATTCTGCTCATTATGGAGAATCCGCAATGTCACAACGAACTTGGTTCATCACAGGCGTCAGCAGTGGCTTTGGCCGGCACATGACCGAGCAGCTGCTCGCACGCGGCGACAAGGTGATCGGCACGGTCCGCGACACCGGCAAGACCGCCGACCTGGCACAACGGTATCCCGAGCTCTTCCGTGTGGAGGTGCTCGACGAGACCGATATGGTCGCCATCCGACAGGTTGTGGATCGTTCATTCGCCCAGGTCAGGTGGGCCGGATCGACGTGATCATCAGCAATGCCGGCTATGGCCTCTTCGGTGCCGCCGAGGAGCTCAGCGACGCACAGGTCCAGCAAATCGCCGCCACCAACTTAACCGGCTCGATCCAGTTGATCCGGGCCGCACTTCCGCACCTTCGCTCCCAGGGCGGCGGCCGAATCATCCAGATCTCGACCTACGGCGGTCAGGTCGCCTTTGCTGGCAATTCGCTTTACCACACGACCAAGTGGGGCATCGAGGGCTTCTGCGAGTCGGTCGCGCAGGAAGTAGCGCCGTTCAAGATCGGAATGACCATCGTCGAACCCGGTGGCGCGCGCACGGAGTTCCGCTACGGCAGTGCACAGGTAGCCAAGCTCATGGCCGAATACGATGCCACGCCGGCGCACGCTTTTCTGAAAATGCTGGACCCCAAGAGCGGGCTTGCCCCCGGTGACCCCGTCCGCATGGCCGCCCGCATCATCGAGAGCGTGGACCAAGAACCTGCGCCGCTCCGCATGGTCCTGGGTTCGCAGGCACTGGCGGGTACGCTCAACACCCTGCGTAAGCGAGTTGCCGACTTCGAGGCGCAGACGGAGCTCGCCGCTTCCACGGACTTCCCGCCCGGGGTGTGAACAAAGTCGTCGTCATCACGAACGTGAGCAGCGGCCTTCGTGAAGTCACCGCGTAACATCTCGGCGATCGGCGCGCCTGCTCCGCTACTCGCCACTTCAAGCAAGCGATTGGGATTGAATGAGTTACGCCGCCATAAGGAGCTTTTGGATGGGCGGCTCAAGACCGTGCGCGGTACGAACAAACAGTTCTAATGGTGTCCAGTCACTCCGATTGCGAAGACGAGAAACTCCGCGGCTTGTGCCTGCATGTCTTTCTCTTTTCCAGACAAGGGTTTACGGCTATAGCGTACTCGTCTGGATGGTGACGAACCCTCCGGGCTAGTGACTGGATTTGAACTCTTTGCGATTGGGACAGGACTCGCGGTTAGACAGATATTCGCCGGGAAGCTCCGCAAGATCACCCATGCTGTCGAGAGCGTGCCCTGACAACTATAGCCTACGGCTGTCATACGCCCAATGCAGCAACGCCTGCCTTTGCACCGGCCTGCATGAGAAGTCACCTCGGACGCAGTGCCTCTTCACTTGGGCCAGGTGACGTCTCATGGCTCTCCATCGCGCGATCTGACGCTCATCTTCGCCGGGGATACGCCGGCCCATGTAATAGCGGCAATACCACTGGAACCACCCGCGAGGGTCGTCCTTGAAAATCCATCCCTTCTTCTGCCATTGCGGAAGCGCGAGGCTGGCGTTCACCTCGAAATAGTTCAGTTCGGGTGCGTGCCTCGTGGGGCAAAGCTTGGCGTGCGTGAACCAATCGGCCGGGAACTCGCCCCTGCAATCGGTCAGGTACTTGCCTCCAAAGACTCCGAGTCTGAGCATCTGCTTGGGTGTGAGCTGCGGCCGGAAACCTGGATGAAATCCCCCGCCCATGGGCTGGACCCGTTCATACCTGTAGCCATGCTGCATCCGGTCGTTGACGACAACAAACCTTCTCGGACGGCGAGTTACGCTTTTCGTAGTAACCACGATTACCTTGTGGACAATGCGCCGGTAGATGACTTGCTCTGCACCTCGGACACCGGCTTCACCGGCAATTGAACTTCCCCGATTCGGAGAAACCACGGTACAAACGGACTGTTGTAGCCCAGAAACCTTGGCGGCCCGACCACCTCATAGCGATCGGGATGTTGAGACAGCCAGTTCTGAAGTTGCTCAAGACCCGTCGCAAATCCCTTCTCGTATCCACCGCGGACTGCTACGGAAATGACCGTGCTTGCAGGGTGATCGATGACCACGATATCTCCCTGGCGAGCGGCCTCGCCGACCTGTGGGTTGCCGTAGAGAAAGGACATCGCCACGGGTTTGGCTTCTTTTCCGGCAGCATCCGGCGTGTAGGTCATCTCGACTGGTGCGGTCATGGCAATGTCGTTCTTCTTGATGTGCTGAAACAGAGGCCTGAACATTGAGCCGGCGGCATCTTTTTCGCCACCGGCCGCGGACACCCGCGCCGCCCGATACGCCGGATATTCCTTGAAGATGACCTGATCCACCGGTCCTGGCGGCGGGAAGCCCACGGGCAAGCTGGCTTCGCGAATCATGAACGGGGGTTTCATGCCGGCCTCCTGTTTAGGTTGATCGTTGTCACCCAGCGACAGGCCGGGAGAACCCTGGGGGATGGCAGCGCATGACGAAACTCCGATGACCGAGCCAAAGAGCGACAAACAGAATATGGATTTGAAAGGGACTCTCACGAACATCTCCGCTGAAGGTCAATGACACCGGGGCGTACTCGCCGCTTAACCGTCCCGGAGACTTGCCCTCCAAAGGGCAGGCAGTCGATCCGGGACGGTCATGGCAGCAAAATCGGACTCTTAGGGCAGCAATACTGTATCGATCACGTGGATGACGCCATTGGAAGCTCCAACGTCGGCCGTGGTGACAGTGGCGTCTCCAACCATCACCTTCCCATCGATCACCTTCAGCGGAAGTTCCTTGCCGTTGATGGTCTTGACCTTGGACATACCCTGGACGTCCTTGGCCATGGCCCTGGCCGACACCACGTGGTAGGTGAGAATCGCCGTCAGCTTTTCCTTGTTCTCCGGCTTGAGGAGTTCGGCGATGGTGCCTTCGGGAAGCTTGGCGAAGGCGGCGTCCGTGGGGGCGAAGACCGTGAAAGGCCCGGTGCCCTTCAGTGTGTCCACCAGTCCGGCGGCGGTGAGCGCTGTGGCCAGCGTCTTGAACTGGCCGGCTCCGACCGCGGTGTCAACGATGTCCTTGCCTTCTGTGGCCGGGGCCTCGGTAACCTGGCCCATGGCGCAACACGGCTTGGCATCAGCGCCAGTCCCTGCGAGTGCCGAGGTTATGTAAGCGATACCAGCAGTGGCTCCAAGACCGAGCACGGCTGCAATGAGTAGACGATTCTTCGAAAACATGGCGATTCCTTCTGGTCTTTCGACCAATATGCGTTTCAAGTACTTCCGAGGCCCCGGCCACAAGACCGGGACAAATCGGATAAAAGAACACGTATAAAGACTTCAGAAAGAGTGTCGGTCAGGCGTGGGCGGTCCGCCAGCGGTGCTGGATGGCTCTCCACTGCACGGCCTGATACACCCCAGCCACTCCGACCAGGGCGTAGACGATTGAGGTGATGATCGTGGCCCCAAACAGGGCCGCCACCAGATCGAACTTCATGGTCCCGACCAAGCCCCAGTTGAGGGCACCAACAACTACCAGCACGGCCGCAAGAACATCAAACGTTTTCATGGCGATACTCCTTAAAGTGAGAAAGACAATGATGCCGGCAGCTTACCGGCGACTATTACACATGAGGGAGACGACTTCAGAGCCACGCGCGCTGTCCATCAGGAATGCCCCGCGCAGGGCGAAGGTCTGCATGGTGCTGCACGTCTTGTTCACGCCGCGCATCTTCATGCAAAGATGTTGTGCCTCGACGACCACGGCCACGCCTTCGGGGTTCAGGTGCTCAACCAGAGAGTCCGCGATCTGATCAGTCAGGCGCTCCTGAACCTGTGGCCGCCGGGCGAAGACATCCACCGTTCGCGCCAGCTTCGACAATCCGACCACTCGCCCGCCGGTGGGGAGATAGGCCACATGCGCCTTGCCCATGAACGGGAGCAGGTGGTGTTCGCACAGGCTGAAGAACTCGATGTCCCGGACGATGATGACCTGGCCGTGTTCCTGCTTGAACGTCCGGTGCAGGTGGTGCGATGCATCCTCACGCAGCCCGCGGAACAACTCGCGGTACGATTTGGCGACCCGATTGGGTGTGTCCACCAGACCATCGCGATCCGGATCCTCGCCGATCGCGAAGAGGATCTCCCGGACAGCTCGCTCAATACGGGGTATATCAATGTCCTCGGCCGGCTCAGCGGAGCGATGGCGAAGCACCGGGGACATGGGAAAGGCGGCGATTCTGGCTTGAGCGATCATGGCGTCTCCTTTGATTCATTCAAATCATTCAACTCATTCAATTCGACCAACAATAGGCAATTTCAGCCAAGACAGTCAAGCATTCAATGCAGAAATACCAGCAGTGCATTTCTAAGCTACTGAATTCAATGTGGATATAGCTATTGGACATCCGGTCAGAAACTGGCTATTATTCATCCAAATCAGCCAGGATGATATGGAAAAGCTACTTACAAACAAAGAATTCGCCGAAGCCATCGGGGCCAGCGAGAGTTCCATGCGGCGCTGGACGAACAGCGGGGCCATTCGCACGGCAAGGACAGTCGGAGGACACCGGCGGATCAAGCTGTCAGAGGCCATCCGCTTTGTGCGGGAGTCGGGGACAACAGTCGTCAGGCCAGACCTGCTGGGTCTGCCCGAGGTGCCGGCGACTGCGGCTGGCGAACCGCTCGGTGAGCGCTCGCTCGAAGATCGCCTCTACGAAGCAATGCGCGCCGGAGACGCGACTGCTGCCAAGGGGTGCGTTGCCAGCCTCTTCCTGAGTGGCACGACCGTGGCCTGCATCTGCGACGGGGCCATACAGAAAGCCATGCAGCAGATCGGAGAGCTATGGCGTGAAGATGCCAGAGGAATCCTCGTCGAGCATCAAGCGACGGGGATTTGCCTTCAGGCGCTGGGCGTGCTGCGGCAGATGATCGGCGAGCCTCCCGAGAACGCTCCGCTGGCGCTGGGCGGAGCACCCGACAGCGATCCGTATCTGCTGCCTTCGATGATGGCCGGCATCGTGATGGCCGAGGCGGGCTATCGTGAGATGAACTACGGGCCGGAGACACCGCTCGAACTGTTGGCGGTGGCAGCCCAGGAGCACAAGGCCAGTGTCGTCTGGCTGTCGGTGAAGGTAGTAGACGATCGAGCAAAGCTGCGGCGGGAGCTCACCGAGCTCGCCGATCACCTGAATACCCTGGATACGAAACTGGTGGTTGGTGGCACTGGAGTGGAAGCGCTGGCGATTCGGTCGGTGCGTAACGTTCACCTCATGCAGACCATGACTGAACTCGCGGCGTTCGCTCGGGGTGTGGCGAGCCATAAGGCCGGGACGGACGCGAGCCCCAATAAGGCGACCGCCGGTGTACCATGAAGATCTGCCTCACCGGAGCAACGGGCTATGTTGGCGGGCGTCTGGCTCCGAAGCTTCTGGACGCGGGGCATACGCTGCGCTGCCTGGTCCGCGATCACCGCAAGCTTGATTCCCGGCCATGGCGATCGCGGCCCGGCGTCGAGGTTGTCGAGGCCGATCTCAATGATGGTGATCGTCTCGCGGAACAACTGCGCAGTTGCGACGTCGCCTACTACCTGATCCATTCGATGGAAGCGAGCGGCCGGGAATACGCCGAGCGCGACCGGAGGCTGGCCGAGACGTTTGCCCGTGCTGCCCGTGACGCAGGTGTGCAGCGAATCATCTATCTGGGCGGCCTCGGTGAGTTGGGCGATCAACTCAGCCAACACCTCACCTCACGTCGGCAGGTCGAGCGATGCCTGGGCTCGTCCGGCGTACCACTAACGACGCTACGGGCCGCGATGGTCATCGGCTCGGGATCGGCTTCTTTTGAGATCCTCCGCTATCTGGTCGAGCGACTGCCAGTCATGATTACGCCACGCTGGGTGCAGACCGAGTGTCAGCCGATCGCTATCCGCAATGTACTGAATTACCTGGTCGCATGCCTCTCGGAGCCCAGGACAATCGGTCAGACACTTGATATTGGCGGCTCGGAAATTCTCACATACAGGCAACTGATGGATATCGCGGCCGACGAATTGGGCCTGCGCCCCCGCTGGGTCATTCCGGTCCCGTTTCTCACACCCCGCCTCAGTTCGCTCTGGATTCACCTGGTGACGCCGGTGAGTTACCGGATCGCCCGGCCGCTGGGCGAGGGGCTTCGTAATCGCGTGGTCTGCCGCGATGACACCGCCCGGCAAGTGATGCCGCAGGAGCTGCTGAACGTGCGCCAGGCTATCGCGGCCGCCCTTGGCAAACTAAAGACGGCCGACGTGGAAACGGCCTGGAGCGATGCGGGCGTTGTGCCCGGCGACCCCGACTGGGCCGGTGGCAGGGTCTTTGTCGACCAGCGCAGCATCGATGTGGCAGCATCGGCCGAGGTGTTGTTTACGGCAATCTGCAAAGTCGGCGGCGGCCACGGTTATTACGCTGCCGACTGGCTCTGGCGCCTCCGCGGCGCCATGGACCGATTGATTGGCGGCCCGGGTCTTCGTCGCGGCCGGCGCCACCCATCGCGGCTCTGCTATGGCGATGCGCTGGATTTCTGGCGGGTGACTGATATCGATGCGCCACACCGCCTTGTCCTGCGCGCTGAGATGAAACTTCCCGGCGAGGCGATTCTGGAATTTCGGCTCGAACCTCAGCCCGGCGGGCGAACCGGACTGGTCCAGATCGCCCGTTTTCGTCCGCGCGGGCTGCTCGGCCTGGCCTACTGGTACGCCGTGCTGCCCCTGCATGCCCTGGTGTTCAACGGCATGCTGCGCGGGATCGCCAGCGAGGTGATTCAAGCAACAGCCCGCCGGCGTGCCGCTGGGCTTTATCCCTATCCAGCAACGACTTGCGGCATGTCATAAAACTGGTGATTTGAGGCATTCCCTTGGCAAGCGACAGGATTTGAACTCCCCACGCTGCCGATTAGCCGCCCCCCGGCTCCTCGCCGTCGCTCGCTTGCCAGTCCACACTCTCTGTTTGACTGAGAGATAGCCTCAGGCCTGCGGCCTGAGGCGATGTGAGTTTAGTACCCCGCATATCTGCATCCGTGAAGTCGCAGTCCTCGAAACTGGAACGTCTCAGATCGGCGTCTCGAAGATCGCAACGTGAGAACTTCACGCCGTTGAAATCTGCCGCACGAAGGTCACTTCCCCGTAAACTACTGTCGCTGAAGTCAACGCCGACAAAGTCATTCCAGCACAGAGTCGATTCGGACAGGTCGCTGTTTCTGAACGACACCGCCGCAACTTCGGATCGACTGAAGAAGGTGCGGGGAAGCGTCATGTTCGACAAATCACCTGCAACTCGGGTGCGAAAGAATGAGACGCCAAGCGGTTCCGGGTCGTCATATCCAGGGAGGCGCGCAGGCATTGGCGAAACAGCACCCGGTTCAAGCCAACCATCCTTTTGCAGATCACGGCAGGACTGCTCGTAGTCTCGCCTCGGCTTTGATTCCATTTCCATTTTCTCCCAAAGTTGAATTGCCTCTGAATGCACTGGCCTCGACCGTAAGCACCAACTGTCGGACATCTCCCGCCAGTTCCGTAACGCCACTCGCAAAAAGTTCAACTGGTGTCTTGTCGCCCCGGTTTTTGGCTTACGCAGATTGCCCGGATGAGCGACTGGCCGCGAGCTTTGAACTCCCGTTAGAATACTTGTGTATGAGCTATGACCTAATGGTATTTTGAGCCTGCCGCTGCACCACGAGACCGAAGCGCGTTTCTAAACTGGTACCGCCAGCAGACGCAATGGTCCGAGCCGCACGGCTATAACCATCCGGACGCCCGCGTTATTCCTAAAACCCGTGATGAGCGGTTCAAACGAAGGACAATCACCCCGACTGCGAAAATAAGATGTCCATTCATTCAAATCCGCATACCGAGTTTCGGATTTCTCGTCACACTCGTTTATTCGTCTGCTTGCGGAGTTCCCGGTCCATTTCCTTCATGCGAATCGTCGCCCGTTTGTCGTGTTCCTTCTTGCCCCTGGCCACACCAATTTCCACCTTGACCATGCCGTCCTTGAAATACAGGGCCAGCGGGATGAGCGTCACGCCTTTGACGGCCGTCTCTTTTTCCAGACGGTGAATCTCGCGCCGATGGGCCAGCAGCTTGCGTTCGCGCATGGGCAGGTGGTTGTAGTGGCTGGCGTTGTCGTAGGGATCGATGTAGGCCTGGAAGAGCGTCAGTTCGCCGTTTTCGACGCAGGCATAGGCATCCTGGAGGTTGGCCTTGCCGTCGCGGAGGGATTTGACCTCCGAACCGGTCAGGACGATGCCGCACTCCAGCTTGCCTTCGATGAAGAATTCATGCAAGGCCCGGCGATTGGAGATCCGGGGGGCGAAGTTGGCTCTCTTGGAACTGGCGGCCATACGAAGTCCTTACGCGCAAACGGCACTTGGGAGCGCGGCCGTCCTCGGCCGCTCTTTCTGCGATCCGTTCATGCGGGCGAGGACGCCCGC
>JANYKD010000310.1 GCA_025361735.1 Phycisphaerales bacterium | reverse complement strand
CATCTGCGAACGGAGGTGGCCGCATGGGAACAGCAGCGGAACCTCGCCAAGGCAAAGGTCAATTGGCAATTCACCACCGCCGACGCTCGCATCAAACTCCGGAGGCTTTATCCATCAATTGAGGTGTGATGGAGCACTAGGATTGCTCGGAATCGCATCGATCATGGTATGCCTGCGGCGGCGATGGGTGGCTCATGATTGATGTCCGTGTCATAGTCTTGTTCGTCCCTCGACTTCGCCGATAGTACCCAGGCTTGAATTAAAGCGTGTGTAGACACACTCCGCTCACAACTGAACAAGGAGTCTTGCTGATCAAGACGATCTTGAATAACCCTTTGAGGCCAGCGGGTTCCTGGTGAGCGATTTTGAGCGGGACGTCGGCAAGGAGCGTACCGAGTCTGCGAGTGATTTCAGTACCAAACAGGCTCGTCAGCGGATTCATCAGGCGTAGCAGAAGCGGCGGGTTGGTGTTGTCGGGCGCGAACTTATCGAAGATGACGGCTCGCCCGCCGGGACGCAGAACCCTGGCCACCTCCTTGAGGCATCGCACCGGGTCAGGAATCACCGCAATAATCAAATGCAAAATGACAGCGTCGAACGACTCGTCGGGAAAATCCAATGCGTGGCCATCCATCACGCGCGCATCGACATTCAGACCCAATCGTTGTGCTCGACGTTTCAGCCGTGCAATCATGGCCGGAGTGAGGTCTGTCGCGACGATGTTGACATTGGCCGACAGGAAATCGAGATCCAGACCCGTGCCGGCGCCAATCAGAAGCACGCGTTCCCCTGTCTTGAGGTCCAGAAGTTTGATCGATCGCTGTCGCCGGCGCTCGAATAGACCGGAAGTCACCAGATCGTACACTGGTGCCCAGATCGTGTAGCTGAAGCGTTTCCATTTATTAGTATTCGAGAACATGCGATACCGACAGTCTACCCGCACATCCGCTTGGAGTGCCAGCAGTGAGCAGCAACCGTTTAGCAACAACAATTTTTAGCAGGTTCGCTTCCCTACACGCGCGGATCATGTTCACCGGGACAGGTCCGTCGGAGGCGTGCTCCCGACCGGAGCGAATGGGACGGTAGTTGGTGTGGCAGGTTGGGTGGCTGCCGTCGGCAGGTATTTCTCTGGGGACTTCTGAAACGCCGTCCTACAGCCGTCGGAACAGAAGTAGTAGATCTTCCCGTTATACTCGTAACGCGGTGTATCCGCCGTCACCGGGATCTGATGCCCGCGACATGGGAGGCAGACGGACATGGTCGTCGGACCTGTCTGGGCCGGCTTGCTCAAATCCTTCGATTGTCTGTCGCACGCGAGACCGCTGAGTGCGGCGAGGATCATCACGGCGACGATTTGCCTGGGTTTCATCTTCTGAATTCCTTTATGGTCCCGCACATGCAGGGTTGGCTTGTATGCATGACATGCTCATCGAGGCACTCATCAGGGAGGGTTCCCTTGGCGGCCGATGCCAAAACGGCCAGGGAAGAGGAATCGCGAACTCTGCATAGTGACTGTGTGCCGAGATGGCGGACCTCGACGAACCCAGCCCTTTTCAGCAGATCCACATGGTGAGATAGCGAAGACGGAGTCAGGCGTAATACCGCACAGAGACACTTCATGCCGCATTCGCCCTGGCTGAGCCTGAGGAGGATGCGTATCCGATCAATGTTCGCCAACACCGCAAAGCGGTTCACCATACGAGCGAGTATCAGGGGATGGGAACAGGTGGCGGTCACGAGACGCTCCCGGCAGGTTCTGCAACAGGGGCAACCGTCTCGCTGTCGGAGTCGGTTTCGGCGGTAGTTGCGGGCAGGCCGTGGCCGGGCTTATTGGCAAAAAGAAGCCAGTAGCTGACGGGGATGACGAACAGCGTGAAGACGGTGGAGGCGAGCAAGCCGAAAATCAGAGCCCAAGCCAGGCCGGAGAAGATGGGGTCGAGCGTGATGGGCCAGGCACCGAGCATGGCCGCCCCGGCGGTCAGGAGAATCGGGCGGAGGCGGACCACGCGGCTCTCCATGATGGCGTCGAAGAGGCTGCGGCCGCGAGCCAGGGAGTGGTGGATGAAGTCAACGAGGATGATGGCGTCGCGGGTAACAATGCCCGCCAGGGCGATCATGCCGATCATGCCCGTGGCCGTGAAGAGCACAGGATCGGGATATCCTCCGGCGGAATGCACGCCGATCTGGTTGAGCAACCAGAAGCCAGGCATGATGCCAAGTATGGTCAGCGGGATCGCAAGCATGATGACGACCGGGAGCAGGAACGACCCGGTTTCGTGGACGAGCAGGATGTAGATGCCGACCATGGCGGCCGCGAAGGCGATGCCGAGATCGCGGAAGACATCGAGGGTGATCTTCCATTCGCCCTCGCCGCTGAAGGTCACTTCGATACCGGCCGGGGTGCTCCAGGGAATGCCGCCGCCGTTGTGGAGGAATGTTCGCTGATCCGCGGGGAGCGCGAACGTGGGTTTACCGGAGCGGTCGGCTTCGACGTCGAGGATGGCCTCGGCCGGGGTGCGGCCGGCGACTTCGGCAAAGACGTACTGCACCGGCCGCAGGTTCTTGTGGTAGATCGTCTGATCGGCGTTGGTCATCTCCCATGATCCGAGTTCCGCCAAAGGAACCATCTGTCCGGAGCCGCCGCGAACGTAGAGCCGGCCAAGGTCGGCGAGGGATGAGCGATCCGCTTCGGGCAGCCGCAGCACGATCGGGAGCGTGTTCCGCTCGGTCGGCGCTTCGGCGGCGGTGACAGCCTGCCCGCCCAGAGCGGTGGACAGCGCCTCGGCGAGATCGCTGGCGCGGACGCCGTTGAGGGCGGCCTTGGCGTGGTCGACGCTGAAGACGGCCCGCTTCTGGGCGGATTCGACGGTCGTATCAACATCGACGACCCCGGTCTCGCGCGACAGGCGACCGGCGACGAGAGTGGCGGCGCTACGCAGGTCATCGTGGGTCTGGTCGGGCCGGCCATACACCTCGGCGGCGATGGTTGCGATCACCGGCGGGCCGGGCGGTGATTCGACAAGTTTGAGCCGGACATCGTGTTTTTTGGCAATGGCGGTCAGATCGTCACGCAGGCGGAGGCCGATGGTGTGGCTCTGCTGCACGCGCTCTTTCTTGTCAGCGAGGATGATGCGGATATCGGCCTGGTGGCTGCCTCGGCGGAGATAGTAGTGGCGAACTAGGCCATTGAAGTCCATCGGGGACGCGGTGCCGGAATAGCTCTCGTAGGCAACGATCTCCGGCACGGTGCGGAGGTAGTCCTCGAAATCGCGGACGGCCGCGTCGGTGCGTTCGACAGTGGTGCCTTCAGGCAGGTCGAGCACGAGTTGGAATTCGTTCTTGTTGTCGAACGGCAGCATCTTGAGCGGCACCATGCGAAACATGGGCATGGCCGTGGCGGCGAGCAACAGCAGGAAGACCACGCCCATGAACGACCACGCGACCCAGCGGCGCTTGAGCATCGGCTCCATCATCGGGCGGAAGAAGCGATAGGTGAGTGTGGCCTTCAGATCCGGCTCGTTGGGCTCAGGTGCGGCGTCGCCATGGCCGGCGCCCTTCTTGTGCCTACCTTTGAGGACGTGGTAGGCCATCCACGGCGTGATGGTGAAGCTGACGACCATGCTCATGAGCATGGTGACCGGGACATTGAGCGCCATCGGCCGCATGTAGGGGCCCATCATGCCGGTGATGAAGAACATGGGGATGAACGAGAGCATGACGGCGATGGTCGCGGCGATGAGCGGCGGCCGGACTTCGTTGACGGCCTCCAGCACGATCTTGCGGATGGCCTTCCCGCGCAGGGCGAAGTGGCGGTGAATGTTTTCGACATCGACAATGGGATCATCAACAAGCAGGCCGAGGGCCAGGATGAGGGCAAAGAGCGTGACGCGGTTGATCGTGTAGCCGAAGAGTTCGTTCACCAGCAGTGTGAGCGCGAAGACGATCGGCACCGCCACCGCGACGATGAACGCCTCGCGCCAGCCCAAGGCGATGGTGAGCAGTGCGATCACGATCAGCACCGCGACGGCAAGGGCCTCGACCAGTTCATTGACCTTGTGGTTGGCGGTCACGCCCATGTTCCGCGTGACCACGAGTTCCATGTCGTCCGGAACGACGGTGCTCTTGAGACGCTCGACCTCCTTCAGGACATCGCGGGCCACCCAGACTGCGTTGGAGCCCTTCTTCTTGGCGATGGCCAGGGTGACCGAGGACTGAACTGAGTTGTCAGACACACTGTGACTGGCGGTGGCCGGCAGTATCTCGCTTCCGGCCGGGTAGTCTTCGCCATGGGTTCTGCCCCAGGCGGCCCCGCGACCGAAGTGGACGTAGGAAGTCGGATCGGCCGGGCCATCGCTGACCGCAGCCACATCCCGCAGGTAGACGGGACGGTTCTTGTTGACGGCGACGACGAGGCTCTCCAACTCACGGGTGTTGTGGATGAGCGTTCCGGCATCGACCAGTACGCGGTTCTCGTTCCGCGAGAACTCTCCTGCCCGCAGCGACACGTTGGCGCCGCGCAGAGCGTCGGCAATCTGGGCAATGGATACCGAATGCGCCGCCAGCGATTCGGGGCGCAGATCGACCCGCAGTTCCCGCGGCCGCCCGCCGACAATCGACGTCACGGCGGTATTCGGCACGCTCTGCAAGCGGTCGACCAGTTCTTCGGCCACGCGGCGCAGGACGGTGTCGTCGCTCTTGCGACTGGTGAGAGCGAGCGTCACGGTCGGCACATCGTCGATCTCGATGGGCTTGACCACCCAGCCGCTGACGCCGGCCGGGACAATATCGGTGTTCTGCTGGATCTTGTTGTAGAGTTTGAGCAGGCTCTTCTCGCGGTCCTCGCCGACGTAGAAGCGCACGGTGACGATCGCCTGACCCGGGCGGGACATCGAGTAGACATATTCCACGCCATCGATCTGGTAGAGCAGTTTCTCCAGTCGCGTGGAGACGAGTTGCTCCACCTCACGGGCGCTCCGGCCGGGGAAGTTCACGAACACATCCGCCAGCGGCACGATGATCTGCGGTTCCTCCTCACGCGGCGTGATGAGTAGCGCCACCGCGCCCAATGCGACCGCAATGATCATCAGCAGCACCGACAGATTGGAATAGAGGAACTTGCTGACAATGCGGATAGGGAGCGATTGAGCGCCCGAGTCGGGAATGTTCATGGATCAGTTCCTCCCCTTGGCGAGAATCTGTTCGCCCTCGGCCAGACCGGCGAGCACTTCAATGCGTCTATCATTCTCGTGTCCCAGACGCACAGCGCGGAGTTCGGAACCGGAGCCGCTGGCGACGTGGACGTAGGTCAATTGTCCCACCCGCGTAACGGCGGCGGCGGGAATCTCCAACTCCTCCTGTTTGTCGATGGGGAGTCGCATGCGGGCATACATTCCCGGATAGAGCCGCGACGGTTCGGTGATGGTCACTTTGACGAGAAATGATCGGCTGGCAGGATCGGCCGCGGGGACAATCTGGGTGACGGTGCCCTGGCGATCTTCCTTCAGCGAGTCGATACGAATGCCGATCTTCTGGCCGGCCGTCAGGTAACCGATATACGCCTCGCGAACGCTGGCTTCCAGACGCAGGCGGGAGGGATCATAGAGCGTGAAAAGCGAACGTCCCGGCGAGGCCTGCTCTCCGGGTTCGGCCTGGCGATCGATCACAATGCCGTCGATGGGGGAGAGTATCTTTGCGTCGGCAAGGTTGACCTCGGCTTCCTGAACGCTTTGTTTCAGACGCTCGACGTCGGCCTTGCCGCTGTTGAGTTTCATCTGCCACTGGTCGAGATCCTGCCGGCTTGCGGCACCGCGTTCTACCACCGGTTTGAGGCGGATCACTTCGGTCTCGGCCAGATCGCGTATGGCCTCGGCCGACCGCAACGCCTCCTTCGCCTGGGCAACGCGCGACTTGGGACCGGCGTCGTCCAGCAGAACCAGGAGTTGGCCTTTGGTCACACGATCCCCGGCCCGAGCCCGCATGTCGACGATGTTGGCAACCAGCCGGGCGGACACGGCCGTTCGTGCTTCGGCCTCGATCGACCCGACCACATCGGCGAACAACGGGCGGCTGACTTTCGCCACTTTGACCGTTGCCTCGCCGGCCGGACGCGAAGCCGGCGACACCTTGGCCGGCTCGATCTTACCCTTGTGGAAGAATCCGGAGAGCCAGGCCATGGCCAAGATCACCACGGCGGCGGCCACCAGTGTGACCAGACTGTTAAGAACGATTGTACGAAGGTACTTCATTGGTCCTCCCGACCTAAATACTTTTTGTCATGAGACTGTAATTCCCGGTCGAAGGCAACGAGCACCCACACAGGCGGCTATGCTTCTTGCCACGGACCACCACTGCTATGTTGACGAAGCGATGACCGATCAGGGATTGCTGGATTCGCCGGCATGTCGAGATTTCCAGCGTTCCTTGAGCGTCTGGTGAAGTTTGTCGCGGAACTCAAGGGGAATCTCGTACGGTTGGCCTGCCTTATAGAGCGTGATGGTCTTGCGGATGTTGTCCACGACAACCTGGCACGGGTTGCAGCCGGCCAGATGCTTCTCGAATTCCTCGCAGAAGGCGGGTTCCAACTCGCCGTCCACGTATGAATTCATCGCCTTGAGCAGTTCTTCGCATTTCATGATGGCACTACCGGTTTGATCCGCATCGGCTCCAATGGTTACATCGTTATTCGTGATCGTGGCCGCGCACCCGCTGGTTGGGATCTCCGAGCGTGCGCGTGAGCAGTTCCCGGAGCATGAGCCGCGCCCGAAGCAGCCGTACCTTGGCATTGGCCACACTGATGCCCAGGGCCTCGGCCGCCTCTTCCGTGGAAAGGCCTTCCACATCCCGCAGCAGAAAGACGAGCCGGTATTTTTCGTCCAACTGGTCCATGGCCTCCGCGAGCAGGTGTTGAATCTCGTGCTGCTGGGCAACTTGGTCCGGTTGATCCCGCCACGGCGCGATGAACTCCGGATGCGGCAGCGGCGTGTTCTCCTGATCGCGGGACTCCTCGAACGACACGCTGGGGAGGCCGCGTTTCTTCCGCAAAATCTTCAGCGCGTGGTTGGTCGCGATTCGCACCAGCCAGGTGTAGAAGAGTGATCGACCGTCGAATCCGTCGAGATGTTCCAGAACGCTCAGAAACGATTGCTGCACCACGTCTTCGGCATCCTCGCGGCGGCGGAGAATACGCATGGCGAGGTTGTAGATCGGCCGTTCATGCTGACTGACGAGTTCCTCAAACGCTTCGTAGTTTCCCTGGCGGGCGAGACGGACGCGCTCGGCATCGGGGTCGGGGGCACAGGATAGCTGGGGCGAGTCACCCATAAAGTCGTTGGCCATTATAGACGGAATCTGTTTGTAACCAATCATGCGTCAACGGATCGAACTTGTTGGAACGACTAACTCAAGGAGACCGAATATGACCATCGAAACTGCACTCCGAATCATCGCGGGATTCGCCATCATCATCAGCGTGCTGCTGGTGCAATATGTCAGGCCGTGGTTCATGCTCTTCACCGCGTTCGTCGGTCTCAATTTGCTCCAGTCCGGCTTCACCAACTGGTGTCCCGCGATGTGGGTACTGGAAAAGTGCGGCCTGCGCCACGCGTGATCCAGATGTCCGACAATCGGTCGACACACAAAGGCACTGCCATGTCATTCAAGACCATTACAGCCAAAGAACTGTACGATCTCAGTCAAACCGGACGGTCCATCGATCTGATCGACGTCCGTTCCGCCGGCGAATTCGCTTCGGTTCACGCGGTCGGGGCTCGCTCCATTCCGCTAAACACCATCACGCGGGCAGCGGTTCTGTCCAACCGCAATGCGCCGGCCGCAGACCCGGTTTACATCATCTGCCAATCCGGCGGCCGCTCGCGTTCGGCTTGCACCAAACTTATCGCCGACGGATTGGACAACGTCGTCAATGTCGAAGGTGGAACCTCCGCCTGGAAGAACGCCGACCTGCCCGTCGACCCGGCCAATTCTGGCGGCGCAAAACCCGCCTGGATACGCCCCGCCGGCCTGCTGCTCGTATTTGGCTGCCTGGCACTGGGCATTGCGGTCAATCAGTTCTTTGCGATTGCCGCGGCCGTTGTCTGGATCGGTCTGGTTGTCACCGGTAATGGCCCTTGCTGCTGCGGCACGAGTTCGTGCTCGGTGCCCAAGAGCCAATAGGAGCCAAGCCCGTTTGATCTTGTCTGTTCAACATGTTTCAATCATCTTCTTAGAGGTATCCCATGGGTCTTATCAACAAAATCACGACCGAAACATTCGAGACCGAAGTGCTCCAATCGAAAGTTCCCGTTCTCGTCGATCTTTACGCGGACTGGTGCGGGCCGTGCCGAATGATGGCGCCGATCCTGGAGAAACTGGCGGCGGAACTCGATGGGCGGGTCAAGATCGTCAAGATCGACACCGATGCCCAGCCCGATCTGGCCGCGGAATTCCAGGTGTCCGGCATCCCCATGCTGGTGATGATGCACCGCGGCCAAGCCGTGGCCGAAAGCATCGGCGTTGTGTCGCGTCAGCGAATCATGCAGATGGTTGACGCGGCGACCGCTACACCGGCTCCCCAGCGCGCGAAGCGTGCTTGAATTGCTCTTCCGGCTCGCCGGATGACTATTCCTTCCGGACACAATCATGCTGTGGAAATCCATTCTGATAGTCGCGGCAGGCGTCGGACTCGGCAGCCTGCTCGGATACTACGGGCAATGCTCGTCGGGCACCTGCCCGTTGACGTCCACATGGTGGCGCGGCGCCATCTACGGCGGCGTGATCGGATTTGGCTTTCTTTTCACCATGAGTAGAACGCGCCCGTGAGAGCCGCATCCACCCGCTTACACCATCGCCGCCGGTTGGGTGACCAGCCGGATCTGTGGCAGATCGAACTTCGGATTCTGGCCCATGAACCGGGCCGGGTTGTTGTGGAAGACCTCGATCAACTCCTGCTCCGTGTGCCCCCGCCGGCGATATTCCATGGCACATTCCTGTAACGTGAAGGGGCTACTCGGCCCCCAGTCGGCCGATGAGTTCACCAGCAGGCGATTGACCCCGTAGGCCTCCAGCATGTCGGCCGCTCGTTTGGGGCTCATCTTGGTCTGTGGGTAGAGCGTCATTCCCGCCCAGTAGCCGGCATCGAGCACGGCTTTGATCGTGTGCTCTTCGACGTGATCAATCCAAACACGGTTGGGATCGGCCCCTAACTCGCGCAGCAAATCCAGCGTCATCTTTGTGCCCTTGAGCTTGTCGACCAGGTGCGGCGTGTGGATCAGCACCAGTTGGTTGTGCTTGATCGCCAGTTCCATCTGCTCCCGGAAGATCGTCAGTTCATTGCGCGTGTTCTTGTTGAGCCCGATTTCGCCAATGCCCAGTACCGTGGGCTTGGCAAGGAACTCCGGCATGGCAGCGATCACCTCGCGGCTGAGGCTGATGTTCTCCGACTCCTTGGGGTTGACCGCCACCCAGCAGAAGTGGCGAATGCCGTACTGCGCAGCCCGCGTCGGCTCAAACTCGCTGATCTGCCGGAAGTAGTCGATGAACGTCTGGGGATAGCGGCGGTCGAAGCCAGCCCAGAACGCCGGCTCGGCCACGGCCACAACGCCCGCCTGCACCATCCGCTCGTAGTCGTCGGTGGTTCGGGAAATGCCGTGGTAGTGAGGCTGAATATAGTACATGTCGCGTCTCCTTCAATTTGTTTGTCGGGTTCAATCCTTCAGTCCACCGTGTCAGACAGCATCTGCAGAATCCGCTTGGCGCGATCAGGTTGGGCGCTGGGATTGGCCAGAACATGAATGGCCTGTTGCAGAAGTGCCAGGCGTTCGTCGGCTGCCTCGCCCACGCCGGATGCGGCCGGCGCTCGGTCGTGGCGGTCAAGCGTGGCCGCCAATTCCAATAACATGCAGCGGCAATCCAGGTAGTACCGCTCCAGCACAAGATTTCGGTTCATCATGGGATACCTCAAGGTTTCGGGGCCGCGAAGCACGGCTCCAGTTGGGTGTTCATGTTTAACGACTCATTTCAACTTGCCTATGAGCAATTCCGCCACGCGACGGCCGGAAAGAATCATACCGCCGAAGATCGGTCCCATTCGCGGCCCGCCATACACAGCGCAGACGCTCATGCCCGTGACCCACAAGCCGGGAAACACCTGAGCTACCCGATCGACAACAAACGCTTCTCCGCTGGCGGCGTCCATCGGGCCTTCGCGGTGGCGTTCGATGGCGGGAAGATCCTTGATTAAGCCTCGCCGGGTCAGCTTTTCCACGGCAACGGCATCGTGACCGGTCGCATCCACCACTGCCTTCGCTCGCAGGGTGATCGGGTCCACAGGCAACGAATCCAGCAGCGTCGTGCGGTTGATGACAACCCCAGTCACACGGTCGCCATGAACGCTGACGTCCTCCAGGCAAGTGAGGTTGAGCAGCACGGCTCCAGCTTGCAGAGCGCGTTCGGTAAGACCACAGGCCAACTCGGCGGCATCCACCACATGCAGTGTTCCTTTGACGGAACGGTGACGGATGCCAAACTCGCTCAAAATCGGCAAGGCCTGGTCTTGCACCACCACGACATTCATGCCCATGGCTCCGCCCCAGACGCCGCCACCGGGCGAGAGCCGCTTCTCAATCACGACGACTTTGAAGCCGGCCTTGGCCAGGTAGTAAGCTGCGGTCATTCCTGATGGGCCGGCGCCGACAATCAGCACGTCGCTTTCAACCGCGTCGCTCAAGCGGCTGTGATACGCGTCGATGATGGCTCGGGAGATATGAATTTCATTGAACTCAGACATTGTTATAGATCCTCTCTGAAATCGTGATGAGTTTCCGTGTTTGCACTGTTCCTCCGCATGCTGCACATTTCGACGGTTATTGCCCGCCTCCCTCGTTGTACTGGTCATTCTCTGGCAGCGACTCATTTGGAAGCACGCCGTATTTCTGTCGGCGGGCTCTGCCCCATGGGCAACCGCCGAAGGTCAAGGCCATTTCAATTGCTTGCAGCAGTTTCGCCAGCTTGTTGCCTTGTCGTGCGCGGGTGCAAACTGGGCAGCGATTCTCACAGAAGTCGGGATCGAAGATCGGCATTCTCATATTCGTCCTTATTCCGGGTGTAATGCCCGGATCACGCATACACATTTCGAAGTGGAAACGTCCATGTTGTCCCTACCGAACAGTCCGAGATCTGCTTGGGGAAGGCAGTCCACAACGCCGCCGTGGCAGTGGGACCCGTGCAGTGGCCAGGGGCCAGTAGCTTGATGTTCCTGGATCTCAGTTCCTCAATGGTCCATGCGATGCGTTCGGGTGAAGCGTTGACCAGATGCGTTCCGCCGATCACCGCGTGGATCGGCCGGCCGGTCACTTCGCAAATGCGATTGAGCGTATTGATGACTCCCGCGTGAGCGCAGCCGAGAATCACAACCAGACCATCCTGGGTATCAACGTAAATCGCCTGGTCATCAATGATCGGATCCGGTTCGCGGCAGTCCGGGTAGAGATAGAAATCGCCGCCGGTGTCCTCAAGCTCGGTCTTCCGCGGGATCTCGCCGGTGACAAAGACGCCCGGTACAACTTGCGTCGGCTCGGTGGTCCAGACCAACCGTTGTGGCTGCCGCCGGATTTCTGATTCCGTGATCGACGCCAGGCCGATTTCTCGTGCCTCGCCCGGTTGGCCGGCGTATTTTGCCCTGACAGCCTGTGGGTGCAGATAGAGCATCGCCTGGGGAGCCGAGTTCAGGGCGAATCGCAAGCAGCCCGTGTGGTCGTAGTGGCCGTGGCTGAGGACAATGGCATCCACGTCAGCCATGTCAACTTTCAGTGCGCCAACATTGTGAAGCAGCGCATTGGCCTGTCCCGTGTCAAACAGCACGCAGTTGGCATCCGTTTCGATCCAGGCAGAGAATCCATGTTCGGCCAGCAGATTCCGCTTGCGGGCGGTGTTCTCGACGAGGATGGTGATGCGTACACGTTGCGACATTGGTGCTTATCCTCGTGTCGTGACCTGCGATTGCACGGGCACGAACACCCCATCCGCTGAGGCTTTGCGGATTCCGGCTTGCAACAACTCGGCCTTCATCTGGCAGAAACCCCGGCTGGTATCCGCAATCCAGGCACGTACCACAGCCGTCATGCCAGTTTCGACCGGATGCCGAAACCGCACATTCAATCTGGCCGTCAGGGCTATCTGGCCATGCAGGAAAAGGCAATTGGTCATGGCTCCATCCAACAGCGACGAAATCACTCCGCCGTGAAGTAGTCCCGCATAGCCCGCAAAGGCCGGCGCGCAATCGAACTGTCCGACCGCGATCCCGTCAGCGTCGAGCGTGAAAGTCAGTCGCAACCCGAACGGATGTGTCGGGCTACACACCATGCACGAGGGATGCTGGCGGGCACGAAGATCAGTGGTGGCAGTCATGATGATGATCGTGGTTGCACGGTTGCGGGTTGTTCTTGAGCCGCCCATCGAGCCAGGCAACGACGATCATTTCAGGCTGGTCCGGCGCGGCCCCAGCCACAAGTTGGATGCCCGCCTGAGCAAAGATGGCCTGAGCCCGGCCGCCAATGCCACCGCAGATAACCACCTCCGCACCCTGGTCCTTGAGCCACACCGGAAGCAACCCCGGCTGATGTGGAGGCATGGGCAGATCCAATCGGGACAGGATCTTCTTCGTCACGGGGTCCACGTCGAAAAGCGCTACCTCCGGTGAACCGCCGAAATGGGACGACAACAATCCATCAAGCACGGGAACAGCAACACGCATGGACATCATTCCTTTCGATGGCTCACGAACCCACTTGGGGTATTCGGTGAACCTTAGACTTCGGAGAATCCGCAAGCGATTGTCGCTGCGGCCTTTTCACTTCTTGCATCGAGAACTCTCAGGAGCATCCGGCTGAGCCGTCCGATCCGGACTGTCACCGTGACAATGATGGCGGCATTTGCAGCCGGGCATGGCCAGGCTTGCCTGGTCCAGACGGTCTTGAAGAAATGCCAGAACCACCTCGTCGGCCGGCCCGCAAACATGCGGTATCACGCGGATGCCTTTTCCCGTGAGCGACTGGCTCTGCTCGTTGGAGATCGCACAGCAGAGCAGAACCTCAACACCCAGGTCCACAAGAACCTGAGTCCGTGCCGGCAGCGAGTCGGCCCTGACGAAGTATTCCTTCTGGTCGAGCAATCTCCCCTGATCCGCATCGCTCACCACGAGTCGCTGGGCGACATCAAACACCGGTGACACCCGGCCATTCCAGATGGGGATCGCTACCCGCATGCCCGGCTTATCGCAATGCGTATGCCAATGCCAGGCTCTTGCCAGTCAAGCCATAAACGATGCGGCTACCCCAGAAAACCATGCTACACGCGCGTAATGCAATGCAACGCGTCATGCACCGTCGCACATTGCGATGGAACATCGGCCCAGTTCCGTCAATGCCTGGCTGGCTTGCGATGCCGACCATCTTGTGGAGGCAGACTGATCCCCAACATCTTGGCCTTGCGAAACAGCGTGGCGGGATGGATGCCCAACTGTTTGGCTGCGGCGTTGCGGTTGCCCTGATGCCGATTCAGCGCATCCATGATGAGCGTCCGCTCCATATCCAACAGCGTTGTGCTGCCGTTGCTGGCCGGCATTGCGCCAGCCACGCGACTGCTCAGATGTGAAGGCAAGTGCTTCGGCTCGATCAATCCCGATCGGCACAATACAAAAGCATGTTCGATGATGTTCTGTAACTCGCGGATATTGCCTGGGTAATCGTGCTCCATGAGCAGCGCCAGCGTGGCATCCGTTACACCGGCAATCTCCTTTTCCTTCAGCCGATTGAATCGGTGGATGAAATGATCCACGAGCAGTGGAATATCCTCGCGACGGTTCCGCAGCGAGGGTAGTTGCAGGCGAACGACATTGATCCGGTAAAACAGGTCTTCCCGAAACGTCCCCTGCCGAACCAATTCTTCCAGATTGCCGTGCGTGGCCGCGATGATCCGCACATCTGCCTTCACCGGCTCAATACCACCCAGAGGCTCGTACACCCTTTCCTGGAGCACGCGCAGGAGCCGCGACTGCATGGCCGACGAGATATCCGCAATTTCGTCCAGAAACAGCGTGCCGCCCTCGGCCAGGGCAAACCGTCCCGGCTTGTCTTTCCGGGCATCCGTGAACGCCCCGGCCTTGTAACCAAACAGTTCTGATTCGAGCAACGTGTCCGGCAATGCTCCGCAATTGATGGCCACGAAGCGATGGCTCTTCCGCGGGCAAAGGTCGTGGATGGCCCGGGCAAACAGCTCCTTCCCAGTTCCACTGGCACCCTCAATCAGCACCGTGCTATCGCTGACGGCCACTTCGGGCAGGATGTCAAAGAGCAGCCGCATCGCCGGACTGCAGCCGATGATGTCTGCAAAGCTGTAGCTGGAGTGCAGTTCCTTACGCAACTCCTCCACCAGGCTCAGATCGCGGAAGGTCTCCACGCCGCCGATGGTCCGGCCACTGCCATCCTTCAGGACGGCCGTCGAGATGCTGATCGGAATGCGCTCGCCCCGGGTATTCACGATATAGACGGTCTTGTTGATGACGGGCTTCCCGGTGTCCAGGGTTTGCCGCAACGCGCATGACGTTTCACAGATGCTGGCGAGGAACACGTCGCAGCAGCGCTGGCCGGTCGCCTCGGCGCGATCGATCCCGGTAATCTTTTCGGCCGCCCGGTTGAACGAGGTGATCCGCCACTCGGCATCAACGGTGAAGACCCCGTCGGTGATGGAATCGAGGATCGGATCGTGCTGTCTGGGCGTCTCGCGGGATTTCATGGTGTTTACGATCTCTGTCACGCCAGTCTATCCGCTGGGCTCAACGATGCGAGCGGGTTTGTGTGGCACGCAGGTTGCTGATGCTCTTCGGGTCGAAGAAGCAGCCCAGTATCCATGTCCTGCTTTCTTTCGCGGTTTGCCGTACTAAACATGAAGAGGCGATCATGAAGAGATTCCCATTCGCCATCGCTCTGTGTTTGGCGATGCTCTGGACCTGCGGATGTGATCGGGGCAAATCCTCCAGCACTTCCGACGGCACCCAGCCAAAGAAGAAGACGCCCGCAGCGCTGCCAACCGAGTTTGGCACGATCAAAGGACATGTGAAACTGCTGGGCTGGGACAAGAAACCGGCGTCGATCCCGGACGACTGCTGCAAACTTGGGCCAAATGACCTGGTGGATGAGACCGTGGTGCAGGATGCGCAGCGGAACCTGCGGTACGTGGTGTTGTCGATCCGCGATTGCCCTCCAACCGGGGGAGATCGGACAGAGACAGTGGTGTTGGATCAGCTCAAGTGCCGGTTCAGTCCGCATGTCGTCGCCGTGCAAGTGGGCCAGCCACTGGATGTGAAGAATTCCGATCCGACGATTCACAATGTTCACATGCTGACGGAGAAGAACCCACCCGTGAACGTCGGCATGCCCCGGCCGGAAACTCGGCATTATAAGATGAAGGAAGCGGAGATCATTCCGGTGAAGTGCGATGTGCATCCGTGGATGAAGTCGTACATCGCGGTGTTCGAACACCCGTGCTTTGCGGTGAGCGCGGCCGACGGCACCTTCGAGATCAAGAACGCCCCGGCCGGACAGTGGACGCTGGTCGCGTGGCATGAGAAATTCAGGGAGATCGAACAGACGGTGAATGTGCCTGCAAACGGCACGGTGGTCGTCGAGATCACCTATCAGGCGCCAACGGAGTAGACTACTGGCGAGAATCGAGGGAGTAACCATGGATCCCGTTTTTCTGGCTCGTCTCCAATTCGGCCTCACCATCGCCTTCCACTACATCTTCCCGCCGCTTTCCATCGGCCTGGGGCTGATCCTGGTCATCATGGAAGCGACGTACCTGCGTACCCGCGACCGATTCTACCTCGATCTCACGCGCTTCTGGGTCAAGATATTCGCGCTGATCTTCTCCATCGGCGTCGCCACCGGCATCGTCATGGAGTTTCAGTTCGGCACCAACTGGGCCAGTTACTCGCGATACGTCGGCGACGTCTTCGGCTCGGCCTTGGCGGCCGAGGGCGTATTCGCTTTCTTCCTTGAAAGCGGATTCCTCGCACTGCTCATCTTCGGCTGGGATCGCGTCGGGGCGAAGACCCACTTCTTTGCCACACTCATGGTCGCCATGGGCGCGATGTTCTCAGCCGTCTGGATCGTCGTCGCTGATTCCTGGATGCAGACCCCGGCCGGATTCCACATCGTCTCCACCGCTTCCGGGCCACGAGCGGAGGTCACGGAGTTCTGGAAAGTCGTCTTCAACCCCTCCGCCATGGACCGGCTCTGGCATGTCATCATGGGCGCGTGGCAGGCCGGGGCTTGGCTGGTCATTTCTGTTGCCGCGTACTACCTGCTCAAAGGCCGCCACGAGCGCTTCGCCAAAGTCTCCATGCGGATCGGGCTGACCGTGGCGCTACTGGCAAGCCTTCTGCAACTGCTCAGCGGACACCACAGCGCCCTCGTGGCCGCGGAACATCAGCCGGCCAAGATGGCGGCGTTCGAAGGCCACTATCCAGCCTCGGCGCCGGCCGGGATGTACATCCTCGGCTGGGTGAACGAATCCAACCGCGCGGTCGTCGGCATACACATCCCCGGCATGCTCAGTTGGATGATCCATGGCCGAACCGATGCGCCGGTAAAGGGCCTGGACGCCTTCGGCGCCGACGTCCCGCCAGTCAACGTGGTCTTTCAGACGTATCACGCCATGGTTGGCGTCGGTATGCTGCTGATCGCTCTGAGCCTTGCTGGAGCTTGGTTCGCGTATCGCGGCACGCTATGGAGCAACCGCCGCCTGCTGTGGATCTTCGTCCTGGCCGTGCTATTGCCGCAGGCCGCCAACCAACTCGGCTGGTTCTCCGCGGAAGTCGGCCGTCAGCCGTGGATCGTTTACAACCTCATGCGTACCGCCGACGGCATCAGCCGCACGGTCAGCGCCGGCCAGATTCTCGGCAGCGTCCTGATGTTCGGCTTCATGTATCTGCTGTTGTTCGTTCTCTTCATCTATCTCCTGGACCAGAAGATCCGGCACGGCCCGGATACCGACGATCACGCCCATGCTCCACCGCACCTGCTTCACGGCGATCGTGCGGCCCTATGAGGTTTCCCTGTTCACTGGAGACGTTATGGATCTCAACACCACCTGGTTCATCCTGCTCGGCATTCTCTTCTTCGGGTATGCCGTCCTCGACGGCTTCGACCTGGGCGTCGGCATGCTGCATCTCTTCACCAGAACCGACGAACACCGCCGCCTGATGCTCAACTCCATCGGCCCGGTGTGGGATGGCAACGAAGTCTGGCTCGTCACCGCCGGCGGTGCGCTCTTCGCCGCGTTTCCGCCGGTCTACGCCACCTTATTCTCTGGATTCTACCTGCCGCTCATGCTGCTGCTCACGGCGTTGATCTTCCGCGCCGTGGCGATCGAATTCCGTTCCAAACGCCCCGAGGTGTGGTGGCGACAGTCTTGGGATGTGGCGTTCCTGGCCGGCAGTC
>JANYKD010000271.1 GCA_025361735.1 Phycisphaerales bacterium | reverse complement strand
GATTTCATGGACCTGGCCAAGCCGGGGCTGATCAAATACCACTGCGGGCCCAATGCGGTCTCCAGCTTCCTGGAATACCTGCTGGATTATGCGTCGCCCGAGACGCGCAAGGTCGGCGAGGAGTTGATCGAGAAGAAAGTGGCCGAGATGGATGAGAAGGGCCGCGGGATTGCGACGCAGTTGCTGGAGATGTTGAGGAAGCACAAACGCGACGTGTATGTGTAGGGTGGGAACGGCCCACCAGGAAGAGATGGCCCACGAAGGGCCACGAAGGATCACAAAGAAGAGAAACGCGGAGTACCGCGAGCACGGGCGAGACGCCCGTGCCACGAGAGTCTGGTGATCCACACGGTGAGTGAGAAGATATGAGCAGCCATCGCATGGAAAAGGATTTGCTTGGTGAGATGCCGGTGCCGGCAACGGCGCTGTGGGGCATCCACACGGCGCGGGCGATGGAGAACTTCCCGATCGCGCGGCGGCCGGTGCATCCGGAGCTGATCCGGGCGATGGGGCTCGTGAAACTCGCGGCGGCCACGACCAACGAGCGGCTGGGCGTGTGGCGCGAGACGCCAGAGAAGGCCCAGGCGATCATGGTTGCGTGCCGCGAACTGGCCGACGGATTGCTCGATACGCATGTGATCGTGGACGCGCTGCAGGGCGGCGCGGGCACGAGCACCAACATGAATGTGAATGAGGTGCTGGCCAACCGGGCCATTGTGATCCTGGGCGGCGAGCCTGGAGACTATGGCCGGGTGAGCCCGCTGGATGACGTTAACCGCCACCAGTCCACCAACGACGTATACCCGACGGCGTTGAAGCTCGCGGCGATCCGCCTTCTGTGCGAGTTGGAGAGAGAAGTAGTGGGCTTGCAGGAGGCGTTTCAAAGTGCGGAGAAGAAGTTTGCCCATGTCGTGAAGGTCGGCCGGACGCAGATGCAGGACGCGGTTCTGGTGACGCTGGGGCGCGAATTCAGCGCCTACGCGGACGCGATGGGCCGGGATCGTTGGAGAATCTACAAATGCCAGGAACGGCTGCGCGTCGTGAACCTCGGAGGCACGGCCGTCGGCACGGGCTTGGCCGCGCCGCGACAGTACATTTTTCAGGTGGTTGATGTACTGCGAGAACTCACGGGGATTGGATTCGCCCGCGCGGAGAATCTCGTTGATGCGACGCAGAACGCTGACGTGTTTGTCGAGGTCTCGGGGATTCTCAAGGCGCATGCCTCTTCACTGCTGAAGATCTGCACCGACCTGCGGCTGCTGAGCAGCGGCCCGACTGCGGGGCTGGGCGAGATTCGGCTGCCGGCCCGCCAGGCAGGTTCTTCGATCATGCCCGGCAAGGTCAATCCGGTGATTCCTGAGGCCGCCAGCCAGGCCGCGATGCTGGTCATGGGGCACGATGCCACGCTGACGATGGCGTGCTCGATGGGCAGCCTGGAGCTCAACGCTTTCCTGCCGCTGGTGGCGATGTGCCTGCTGGAGAGCATTGACGTATTGGCGCGGGCTGACGGCGTACTACGGCGGCTGTGCGTTGAAGGAATCGAGGCGGACGTGGCGAAGTGTCGCGCGCAGGTGGAGAATTCGACGGCGGCGGCGACGGCGTTGCTGCCGGAGATTGGCTATGAGCGGGCTGCCGAGGTGGCCCGCACGGCAGTCGAGCGACGGTGCAGTGTTCGTGAGGTGGTCGTTGCAGATGGTCTGATGGCGGCTGAACGGTTTGACAAGCTAACCAGCCCAGAGGCTGTTTGCCGCCTGGGAATGCCGGAGGTCAAACGATGAACGTGACCACTCCCAAAGGCATGCGGCTGCACATCGGCATCTTCGGCCGGCGGAACGTCGGCAAGTCCAGCCTGCTTAATGCGATCACGCGCCAGGAAGTGTCCATTGTTTCCGAGGTCGCGGGGACGACCACCGATCCGGTGGAGAAGCCGATGGAGCTACTTCCGATCGGCCCGGTGCTGTTCATCGACACGGCCGGGATCGACGACGAGGGCGCCCTTGGCGAGTTGCGTATCGCGCGCACGCGTGCGGTATTCGATCGCACGGACCTGGGCATCGTCGTCACTGACGCCGGCACCTGGGGCGTGTTTGAGAAGGAGATCGTCGCCGAATTGCAGAGTCGCAAGACGCCCGTGCTCGTGGTGTTTAACAAGGCCGACATTCAGCGGCCCAGTGAGGCGTTGCTCGCCGAACTGGCCAGCCGGTCCATTCCCACCGCCATCACCGTTGCCGCACGGGGCGAGGGGATTGTGGATCTCAAGCATCGAATCATCGACGCTGCGCCGCCCGAATTTCTCAATAACCCAGCCATCGTCAGCGACCTGGTCGGCCCGGGCGAACTGGCGGTCCTCGTCGTCCCCATCGACAAGGAAGCACCCAAGGGGCGGCTGATCCTGCCGCAGGTGCAGGCGATTCGTGACCTGTTGGATGGGGATTCCCTGTGCATGGTCGTCAAGGAGCGAGAGCTTCGGGCGGCGCTCGAGCGGCTGAAGGAACCTCCGAAACTGGTCGTCACCGACTCCCAGGCTTTTTTGAAAGTTGCCGCCGATGTGCCGAAGGAGATTCCGCTCACGGGATTCTCGATCCTCTTCTCACGTTTCAAAGGCGACCTGCTCACTCAGGTGCGCGGGGCGATGGCGGTGGATACGCTGCGGCCGGGCGACCGCGTATTGGTGGCCGAAGCGTGCTCGCATCATCCGATTGGCGAGGACATTGGGCGTGTGAAGATTCCCCGCTGGCTGACGCAGTATGTCGGCGGCAAGCTCCAGTTCGAGCACGTGCAGGGGCACGATTTCCCGGCCGACCTGTCCAGCTATCGCCTGGTCATCAGTTGCGGCGCGTGCATGCTGAACCGTCGCGAGATGCTCACGCGGATTCTCCGCTGCCAGCAGGCCGGCGTGCCGATCACGAACTATGGGTTGGTCATCGCGTACAGCCTGGGCATCTTCGAGCGGGCGCTGTCGCCGTTTCCGGCCGCCCTGGATGTGTATCGCGAACTGGCCGAAAGGAGGCTGGCTCATGCCGTTTGAAACACTCGACCGTGAACGCATCCTCGGATGGTTGCGTGAGGCAGCTCCGGAACCGCTGGCGGCCCTGTGGGCACACGCCGACGCCGTGCGCTGCGAGAATGTTGGCTATGCGGTCCATCTCCGCGGGCTGATCGAAGTCTCCAGCTACTGCGCCCGCCAGTGCGAATACTGCGGACTCCGGGCCGGCAATGCGAAACTGACGCGCTATCGGATGAACTTTGAGGAGATCGTGCAATGTGCTCACGACGCCGTGCGGCTTGGCTATGGCACGGTGGTCATGCAGGGCGGTGAAGACCCCGCATTGAGTCAGGATTTCATTGCCGATGTGGTGCGGCAGATCAAGTCGGAGACCTCGCTTGCGGTAACGCTCAGCCTGGGTGAGCGGCCGCAGGAAGACCTTATCGCATGGAGAAAGGCCGGGGCCGACCGGTATCTGTTGCGGTTCGAGACCTCTGACCGGGATCTGTACGATCGCATCCATCCGCCGCGCGGCGATCAGCCCTCCGACCGAATCGCCATCCTGCGGCAGCTTCAGGAGATCGGCTACGAAACCGGCAGCGGCATCATGGTCGGTATACCGGGACAGAGCTATCAGAGCGTGGTTGAAGATCTGTTGCTGTTCCGTGAACTCGATCTGGACATGATCGGCATTGGCCCGTACATCCCGCACCCGCAGACGCCGCTGGGACAGGCGTCACACGCAGACGCTCACCCCAGCCCTCTCCCGGAGGGAGAGGGGGCAATGCAGATTCCCGGCGATGAACTCATGGTCTACCGGCTGATCGCGCTGACGCGGATTCTCTGCCCGGATGTGAACATCCCCGCGACCACGGCCCTGGCAACGATCAACCGCAAGAACGGCCGGGAACTGGGGCTGATGCGCGGGGCCAACGTGATCATGCCGAACCTGACGCCCGTGAAGTACCGGGCGCTGTACGAGATCTATCCCGACAAGGCTTGTGTGAGCGAGACGGCGACGCAGTGCAACGGATGCCTGCGGCGGCGGATCGCGTCGATTGGCCGGGTTGTCGGGAACAGCAAGGGATCAAGAAAGAAGCAGTATGTTTGAAAGGAGCACGGACGTGCCGGATACGACTGTTGTCAATGTCACGATTTGCATGGGCAGCTCCTGCTTTTCCCGCGGGAACAGCCGGAACATCGAGGTGCTGCGCCGATGCGTCGAGGAAGCCGGCGGGTCCGCCGTCATCGAGACGCGCGGGCATCTGTGCGAGAACATGTGCAAGAGCGGCCCGAACCTCATCATTGACGGCACTGTGTACCAGAACGTGCAGCCGACGGCCGTGGCCGGGCTGTTGCGGCATCACATTGCCGCGAACAACACCGGAGGTTGATGCCCCATGAACGGCCTGAACCCCATCTATACCGAGAAGCGTGAATGCCAGGATTGCTATAAATGTGTGCGCAATTGTCCGGTGAAGGCGATCCGCGTGCAGGGGGGATGCGCCACCGTAGTGCCGGAGATGTGTATCCTGTGTGGCCAATGCGTCGAGGTCTGCCCCAGCAACGCCAAGAAAGTCCGCGATGATCTGCCGCATGTCCGGCAGATGCTCGCGGGCAAATGCCGCGTGTTCGTCTCGTTGGCTCCATCGTATGTAGCCGAATTCCCGGGCATTTGCCCCGCGCAGATGGTGCGGGCGCTGACGCAGCTTGGATTCGCCGGCGTTTCCGAGACGGCGCTGGGGGCACAGCAGGTGTCGGCGCACGTCGCTCGGACGCTGGCCGAACAGCCCGAGCGCGTGTTGCTTTCCTCTGCCTGTCCGACGGTCGTGGCGTATCTCCAGAAACACCGGCCGGAACTGATGCCGCTGATTTCCGGGCTGATGTCCCCGTTGCTGGCGCACTGCCGCATGCTTCGCGAGACCTATGGCAATGACATCGGCGTGGTCTTCATCGGTCCGTGCATTTCCAAGAAGACCGAGGCCGACGGGCACCCCGAGTTGCTCGACGTTGCCCTGACGTTTGAGGATCTGCGTCGCTGGTTCGAGCAGGACAAGGTGAACATTGCCTCCGTCGCCGCCGGCGATGAGGACCGCTTCGTGCCCGAGGTCGCTCAGGAGGGTGCCGTCTATCCCGTCGATGGCGGCATGATCGCGGGCATTCGCGCCAATTGTGCTGTCAACGACTGTTCCTTCATGTGCTTCTCCGGCATTTCCGCGATCCACGGCGGGCTGTCGGGGCTGGATCGTCTCCGGGTCAGCAACGGACTGTTCGTGGAACTTCTGGCGTGTGAGGGTGGCTGCATCAATGGGCCAAAGGTCAACCTGCGCGGGCAGACGGCGGTCAAGCGGTTTCAGATTCTGCGGAACGCTGCCTATCCGCAGGCGGCCATTCCGCGGCATCCGACGATGGAGATTGGCCGGCCGCTGGTTGCCGACCTGCCACACGATCCCCCGTTCACGGATCTTCAGGTGCGCGAAGCCCTCAAAGCGGTCGGCAAACGCAGCATTGACGACGAACTCAACTGCGGCGGCTGCGGCTATGACTCCTGTCGGGGGTTCGGCCGGGCGCTGCTGGCGGGGCGGGCCGAGCGGTCGATGTGTGTCACCTATATGCGCAAACTGGCCTACAAGAAGGCCAATGCTCTGGTCCACAAGATGCCGTCGGCGGTGGTCATCGTCGACGAGAGCCTGCGGATTCTCGAGTGTAACGCGGCGTTTTCCCGCCTGCTCAAGCCCGGCACGCGGCCGGCAGAGGAGTCGCAGCCGACGCTCGAGGGTACGCTTCTTTCGGTACACGTTCCCTTTCACAACCTCTTTTCCAACGTGCTGCGCAGCGGCGAAGATATTGTCGACAAGGACCTGCGTTTCCGCGACACGATTGTGCATCTGTCTATTTTCACCATCGATAAACACGCCGTCGTCGGTGGCATTATCCAGGACATCACCCGCCCGGCGGTCCAGAAGGAACAGGTGATCAAGCGGGCCCAGGAGGTCATTCAGAAGAATCTCGCCACCGTGCAGAAGATCGCCTATCTGCTCGGCGAGAACGCGGCGGAGTCGGAAATCACCCTCAATTCCATTATCGAGTCCTTCACTCCACCCAAGCTGGAGGAGGACCCCGGAGCGGCCGACAATGCCTGGCGAAAGCTTTATCGACGTTGAATTCTTCCAGCGGCGTAAAGCCCGCCAACCGATCTGCGGCGACGTCTTCGTGTCGCATAAGATCAAGGAGGAAGGCCGCATCATCTCCGTGCTGTCGGATGGGTTGGGTAGTGGCGTGAAGGCGAGCGTGCTGGCCAATCTGACG
>JANYKD010000255.1 GCA_025361735.1 Phycisphaerales bacterium | reverse complement strand
CGCGGTCGAATTGTGGAGCGCGAGCAATCCACCCCCTCGTTCGACAAAACGGACGACGGCCTCTTCCTGTTTCGGGGTCATCCAGGGCACGAACGGCTTGTCGCGGCCGTTCGGGCAGATCACTCCGTCGCGGAGCATCACCAGGAGTTGCACGTGTTTCAAGTTCTCCGCCGAGAGAGTTCCGACGTCGACCGTGGTATAGGCAGTAACCCCGGCTTGCTCCAACGCGCGGCGCAATCCGGCCTCGATGTGGTTGGGGTCGTGCGTACTGTCACCGATCAGCACCAGGGCCTTCGGGGCTGGGTCGGCTCCGGGTTGACACCGGTCGCCGAATGGGGCCAGCGGCAGGGTCAACTCGTGGTAAACATGTTCGACGTCCTCTCGTGTCGGCTGGTCGTAAGGCGTCCAGACCAGATATCCCGACGCGAGTTTGACTTCCCCGACGATGTCCTCAAGCCGCCGGGCCTGGGCCACCATGTGGCCGACCTGGCGCCGGAGTTCGCGCAGAAACTGCTTTTCGCGTTCCAGAAGCGACGCGTCTCCGACAGGCCCACGCCCCGGAATGACCGTGCGATTGGGCAGGCCCTGCAAATTGCCGAGCGCCGAGAGCCACTTGAGCGTATCGATCCCCCGCAGTTCGGCCCGTGGCCCGTGAACGCACAGATCGCCGGCGAACAGGGTATGGGACGAATGGCACTGCCGCTTGTGGCATAAGGGGTTACGTCGAGGCACCGGCGAGTAGTTCGCGGCGGGCTTCGGCGCGGGGCTTGGTCAATAGTCGGTGTGGTTTCGGACGACGCTTCACCGCGCGAGGTTCCACGCGATCCGGCTGGTTGCCGACGCGGTGGCCGGCCAAGTTCGTCTGGTGCGCATCGACCAACGCGCCGAACAGCGAACGGTCGGCCAGCGCCGCAACGATCCAAGAAGCGGCGATCGCCTGCATCGCGGCCGTGAAGCTCAACTCGCGCGGCGAGCAACCCGACGCCTGCGCCGATTGCAGGATGCTTCGGCGGATCAGGTTGTAAGCCAACAAGTGCGTCCATACTTCGCAACGCACCATCGCCGGCGTCTTGCAGCGCAGCACGTCCATGTCCAGCGTGATCTTGATCGCGCGGATATCCAGTTTCGCCAGCCACCGACCACGGTAAAGTTTGGCGATCTCTTCGGACGTGTACGCCTCCGCGTCGCAAAGTGTGGTGACCACCACCAGCGACTCGGTGCGAAAGCCCGGCTGGTTCACCTGCACGAGAACCTCGCGAAGCTCGATCGACCTGGGCATGCGCTCGTACGTTTCCTCGTCCATCCACGTGGGCCAAGCCGGCCGAATCCATTCGACAAGATGATCGCCAGGGCCAGGGCCAAGACGTCGGCCGCGTCGAAAGTCGGCCGTGCGCGCTTGGTGCAGCCGCACGACGAAATCGACGCCCATTTCCTTCAGCAACGCAATCATAAAGTAGGAGCAGTAGCATCGATCGCCCAACACGATGTCGTCGGCTTTGAGCCTGCCAAACAACTCGCGAAACAGCGCCGGCTCGCCTGGGTGTCGGGCCTCGATACGGTCGTGCCATCGACCAGTTTCACATGGCGGCCGTGCCACAGCCACGAAGAAGGAACTGCTTCCTCGCAGCCCTTGGCCATGCGGAGCGTCAAGCGTCGAATCACCGGCTCGGGCAGCTTGGCCCGGGCGCGGCAATAGGCGCCCGTGTTGCCCGAACACGGCTTGCGCCCCAAGGACAGCAACAACACCACAACCCTCGCCACGGCCGCCACGCAACTGCGCTGCTCGGCTTTGTGGAGCATCTGCGAGAGAAACGCCCACAGCGTCACCGGCGGCGTATACACAGCGTCTTCCTCCTCGTCGCTCGACCCAAGCGGAACGCCCTCTTCCTCGGGCAAGACGTTGGAAAACGGCAAACCATTGCGTTGGAGAAACGATGCAAGGACGAGACGAAATCGACGTGGCAGCGTTTTGCATCCGTGATACAATGACATGAGACCATCCTTGGTTCTGTGCAATGGTCCCACACCGTCCAAGGAAGGTCTCAGTCGACGGACATGATACGACCAAGGTTGGTCTCATGGGAAGATCAGATTCGTCG
>JANYKD010000254.1 GCA_025361735.1 Phycisphaerales bacterium | reverse complement strand
TGGGCATGTACCCTTGCCCGTGTCGCACGGGCATGGGTACTTGCCCATGCCACTCCAACCATCGCGCCATTTGGAATCGGGAGGTCATTCCTGCTGCAATCCCGAGATGCATTTTCCGCATGAGCCGCTCCACGTTCTGCTACATGATCTCTGTCAAAATCCCGGCAGACTTCGCGCCTTCCGAGGCCGCCGGCAATACGTGGGCCTCGAAGCCCATCGGATGCGACAGCCGGGAACTGGCATCAATGCCGCCAAGCTGGTAGATGCTGCCGAGCAGGTCCACCGGATACACCGGCCGGTCCTTGACTTCTTCGGCTTTGGCGTCGGACGATCCGACCACGTGGCCACCCTTGAATCCGCCGCCGGCAACCAGGGCGGTGAAGACGTTGCCATAGTGGTTCCGGCCGCCATTCCAAGGTGGCTGCCAGTCCACCTTGGGACCGCGGCCAAACTCGCCACAGCACCAGACAACGGTGCTTTCCAGCAACCCGTGGTCTTTCAAGTCCTTTAGCAGCGCGGCCAATCCCTGGTCCAGCTCCGGGCATTGCCGTCGCATGGTCTGGAAGTGATTGCTATGCGTGTCCCAGCCGCCGGGATAATTGATGACGATATAGGGCACTCCCGCTTCGACCATGCGCCGCGCCGCCAGGCAATCCTGTCCGAACGTATGCCGGCCGTACACGTCCCGTAGCTCGGCCTTCTCCTTGGAGAGATCGAACACCTCTCTACCGGGACCTAGAATGAGTTCGTACGCCTGTTTCCGGGCGTCCTCGGCCGCCACCAGTTCAGGGCTTGCCGCCATGGCGGTGCCCATTGTATTCATCTTCTCGAGCAGCTTGCGCCGACTCTTCTGTCGGTCATCCGTGATGCCGCGGGCCACGACACCTTCCACCTCGAAACGCGTGGCGTTCGGATCGCTGCCCGTCGCAAACGGTTTGAATCGCGGGCCAAGGAATCCCTCTTCGGAGAATCGGCCCTGCGCTTGCGTCAGCACCACATAGGGCGGAATCAAGCCCTTGTATTGCGCGCTCTTGAACAACGCGAACACGGCCCCGATGCTCGGATACGCCAGTCGTTCGCCCGGCGCATGCGCGGTCTGCATCAGGTAGGCCGCCGTTTCGTGGCCGTTGTTGCGGTGAGTCATGCTGCGGATCAGGGAGAACTTGTCGGCCTGCAGGGCCAGCTTGGGGAACAGTTCGCCCAACTGGATTCCATCCACGTTTGTCGGGATTGCCTTCAGGAATTCGCCCATGTACTCGCGGCCGGAGTCGGGCTTGGGGTCCCAGGTGTCGTTGTGCGACATGCCGCCCCAAAGGAATATCTGGATCACCGACTTGGCCTTGGCCTTGCCCGTTCCCGCGGATACCGCTCTTGCAGGTTGCGTCGCTGGCGCCGCCCCGAGTGCCTGGCCGCCGGCCAGCAGCATTCCGGCGGTGCTGAACACGCCGACGCGCATCAGGTCGCGCCTGGACACCGGCATGCTCAAGCTCATGCCCATCGGACTCGCCTGCCGCAATCTCCGATTGAAATCAAAATCCTGGCTCATAGTCCACCATGGTTAAAACACCGTTAGTGTCGATACAGGAACTCCGTGCTATTGATCATTGCCCAGACCAGATCCACCCAGTCCTCTCGCCGTTTTACCACGGCGCGCTTGCCGGACTTGTCGGGCGGACCGGGTTGGCCGTACTCCTCCGCACACTTTATCTCTTCGGCAGTCGGAAAGCGTGAGAGAACCGTTAGATAGAGTTCAGTTATAATCTCGCTTTGCTTGCGTTTGGGGTCTAGGAGGATCTTCAGCGTTGGACTCTGATCGAGTTTGCCCTGGATATGGCTCGAATTCAGCAGGTGCAGCCACTGGGCGGGGACAACCTTGTTGGTGCGCTCGTTCTCCATGCCGGTGGCGCGAGCCGAACGTCCGAATAACGCCAGGAACGGGCTGGTGATGCTGCCGTCGGCCATGGCGATCGCCGGCATGTCCTGCGGAATATAGGTGAATGGCTCCGGGATGGCGCTGGTGTACAGATCGGATGTGCCGGTGATCTTGTGGATCGCGTCGATGAGCACCTCGGCATCCAGGCGGCGTATCGGATAACTGGCGAAATTGGCCTCGGCCGCGGGAGTCTTGAACCGCGGCATGGACGAAAGCTGATACACCTGCGAGTTGAGGATCAGCCGATAGAGGTGCTTCAGGTCGTAATGGTTCGCGACCAGTTCTTCCTCCAGATAAGCCAGCAGCGCCGGATTGCTCGGCGGATTGTCGTCACGGATGTCGTCCGGCTCATGAATGATGCCTCGGCCTTCCACCCAGGCCCAGACGCGGTTCACAATGCTGCGCGTGAACCAGCGATTCTTCGGCGTGATCAACCAGTCGGCGAAGATCTCGCGCGGATCCCGGTCAAGCGGTAATTGAATCTTCGTTCCATCGGGGAAGATCGCCCGTTGTGGTACGCGCGAGACCGGTGTGGCGGTCGGTTGCGTCGTCGGCTGTGCCGCCGCGGCCTTGGCCACGGCGCTGGAACGCAAGGGATCCCAAAAAACTACCTCTTCCTTCCATTCGCGGGTGGGCTTGTAGCCGACCTGAAGGAAGAATACCGCCATGCCTGGTGGATACTCTTTCGGCCACGAGTCGACCCGTGATCCCATGAACGTCAGAGCCACGGTGGCGGCGATTCCTTCGGGCGTCCTGTTCTGGATCGCCCGGTAGAAATTCACCGGACCGACTCGGAAATTACTGCCGCTGGAGGTGAGCAACTCGCGGGCGAACTTGTCATACGGCTTGTTTTCGGTGATGGATGCCTGCACCCAGCGGTGATACGCCTGCGCCGCGTTGGGCCAGAGATTGACCGGGAATTCCGCCTTGATGCGCAGGACGTCGCCCCATTTCATGGCCCAGTAGACCGCGAATTCGTCCCGTTCCAGCAGGCGATCGATCAGCTTGGCTCGCTTGTTCTTGTCCGGGTCTTCGATGAACTCCCGGGCCTCTTTCGCGGTGGGCAGCGTGCCGATGACATCCAGATAGGCACGCCGGACGAACACCGCGTCGGAACAGAGTACGGGCGTTATGCCCAACGACGACAGCTTGGCAAAGACAAGTTTGTCAAGCTGGCTCGCGGGTGTCGCCGGGGCCGGGCTTTCAAACACGTTTGGCGCGGTCTCTGCCGTCGCGACTCCGGTCGTGACGGCAAGGAAGACTACCGCCGCTACGAATACCGTCTTCATAACTCCTTCTACACCCATGGGAGGGGGCTCGTTTATCGGCATGCCGCCCTTCACGCTCCGCGGCTCTTGCGGTAGTGTGTGATTTGCCCCAAGATTTGTCGCCAAGAAGAAGGGAATGCTATGAAACACCTCTCGCTCGTGCTCTCGCTGGTTTCCTGTCTGGTGTTGGCTGGCTGCAAGGATGACAAGCCCGCTCCGTCCGCCGGCGGCGCGAAGAAGCCGCGGGTGGCGCTGGTGATGAAGTCGCTGGCCAACGAGTTCTTCAAGACCATGGAGGACGGCGCCCGCGCGCATCAGAAGTCCCATGTGGCCGACTACGAACTGGTTGCCAACGGCATCCGCGACGAGCAGGATGTGGCCCGCCAGAACAACCTGGTCGAGCAGATGATTGCCCAGAAGGTCGACGCGATCGTGATTGCCCCGGCCGACAGCAAGGCGCTGGTGCCCGCATGCAAGAAGGCGATGGATGCCGGCATCGTCGTGGTGAACATCGACAACAAGCTCGACGCGGCGGCCCTCGCGGACAAGGGGATCAAGGTCCCGTTTGTCGGTCCGGACAACCGCAAGGGCGCCCGCATCGCCGGGGAGTTCCTGGCAAAGAAGCTCAAGTCCGGCGACGAGGTTGCCATTGTCGAGGGTCTCCAGGGGGCGTTCAACGCGGAGCAGCGCAAGCTTGGCTTCGAGGATGCCTGCAAGGCTGCCGGGCTTAAGATCGCCACCTCGCAGTCGGCCCGCTGGGAAACGGCCGAGGCTGACAAGCTGGTGGGTGCGATGGTGCCGAACTACCCGAACATCAAATCCCTGCTCTGTGCCAACGACAGCATGGCGCTCGGCGCGGCGGCGGCGCTCAAGGCGGCCGGCAAGACCGGGAAGATCGACGTGGTTGGCTTCGACAATATCGCGGCCGCCCGCCAACTGATCAACGAAGGCAAGATGCTGTGTACCGTCGACCAGCACGGGGACCAGATCGCGGTCTATGGCATCGAATACGCTCTGGAGATTATTAAGACCAAGTCCGCTCCCCAGGACAAGGAAACCCCCGTCGATCTGGTCACGGCCGAGACCTTGAAGAAGTGACTTTGGAGTGCGGCGGCTTGACGCCGCTTTTCCATCAGCGTCGCAAACCGCGTTATGACACCAGCAACGCTACTAAGCGGTACATTGGCCTCGTCGTCGCCGTCTCGCTCCGATTCGAACGACCAACGCCAATCTGCCGCACAATGAAAAGCGGCGTCAAGCCACCGCACTCCAAAGTGGTTGCTCGCAGAGTATTGAGTGAGATGATCGCATGACACAGTCGAGCCCCGCACCGATTCCCGACCTCCCCCTCAAGACCGCCGGCGATTTCCAGGCGGCTGTCATCGACTACGTCGGCCTGGTGCTTGCTCTAGTCCTCGAGATCGTCATCTTCAGCCTGATCAGCGCCCACCAGCACCGGGCGTTCTTCAGCCCGGCGACATTCCGCACGATCATCAACGAACTCCCCGCCGGCGCCATCATGACCGTCGGCATGACCTACGTCCTCATGATTGGCGGCATCGATCTCTCGGTGGGTTCGGTGATGGGTCTCAGCAGTGCCGTGGTCGGCGTGCTCATGGTGCAGTCCCGCGTGGCGCTGCCGTGGGCCATGGCCGCGGGAATTGGCGCAGGGATGGTCTGCGGCCTGGTCAACGGACTGATTTCCGTGGGCTGGCGACTGCCATCATTCATCGTGACCCTGGGCATGCTCGAGATCGCGCGAGGCATGATCCACGTCGTCACCGGTTCGCACACGCAATACGTCGGCGACGCCGTCGGAAAACTCGCCAGCGCTTCCATCGGCGGCCTCTCGCTGCTCTTTTTCTTCGCCGCGATCATCGTCATTGCCGGGCAGGTGGTACTGCAGCGAACGGTCTTCGGGCGTTACGTCACCGCGATCGGCAACAACGAACTCGCCGTTCGCTACTCGGGCGTCAACCCTGGCCTGACCAAGGCGATGGTATACATCCTCTGCGGATTGCTCGCCGGCGTCGCGGGAGTCGTGGAAGTCGCCCGCATTGAATCCGCGAACCCCAATGGTGGCACCGGCAAGGAACTGGAGATCATCGCCGCCGTTGTCGTCGGCGGCACCAGTTTGTCCGGCGGGCGCGGATCCGTCTTTCGCGGATTTCTAGGCCTGCTCATCATGGAAGTCCTCGGTAACGGTCTGGCCGCCGTTGATGTTCAGGATGAACAGAAGCGTTTGGTCACGGGCAGCGTGATCATTCTGGCCGTGCTGCTCGACTACTACCGTCGTGGTGCGAAACGGGCATAACCAGATTGAGCAAGATAATGCCAGACAAGTGACCAACACGGCTTCTCCCGCTATCCTCTCTTTCCAATGACCAATCGCGAAGGAATCAAACGCCAGCTCTCGCTGATGGACTCCACGGCCATCATCGTGGGGATCATCATCGGCGCGACGTTCTACAAGAGCTCGCCGTTCATTGCCAGGTGCACCGGCAGCGCCGGGGCCACGTTTGCCGCCTGGACGCTGGGCGCGTTCATCGCGCTCGTCGGGGCCATGTGCTACGCGGAACTGGCCAGCACCTACCCGCAGGAGGGCGGTGAATATGTCTACCTCACCCGGGCGTTCGGCCGGTTCTGGGGGTTCCTGTTTGCCTGGGGCGGGTTCTGGGTCATCCGACCAGCCAGCATCGGTGCGCTAGCCATCGTGTTTGCCACCTACGCTCACAAGACTCTGTCCCTTGGGAAATACGATGGCCAAATCTATGCGCTTGGCTCGGTGATCTTGCTTACGCTTCTCAATATCCGGGGTGTGCAGGTCGGGAAGTGGACCCAGAACATCCTGACCCTAACGAAGGTGGTTGGACTCCTGGCGGTGTTCGTGGTGGGATTCACGGTCGCGCGGTCTGTTGCTGCCCCGACCACCCAGCCGATTAAGACGGATTTTTTTCTGGCGATGATCCTCATCATGTGGACCTATGGCGGCTGGAACGAAATGGCGAATGTCGCCGCCGAGGTACGCAATCCGGAGCGGAACATTTTGCGGGCGCTGGTCCTGGGAACGCTGGCGACGGCCGCCATCTACATTCTGGGTACAGGGGCTTTCTTCTCGGCCCTGGGCTACACCGGCGCCATCCGGTCGGATGCGATAGCGGCCGATGTGCTGCGTCTGCGATTCGCCTCCGGCGGGTCGACATTCATCAGTGCCCTGATCGCGGTCACCTGTCTGGGTGCGAACAACGGCATGATCTTCACTAGCGCCCGCGTCTACTACGCGCTTGGGGTAGATCACCGGCTTTACCATTGGCTGGGGGAATGGAACCAGCGAACCGGCACGCCCGTCCGAGCCCTCCTGGCTCAGGGGGTGGTCACCCTTGTCTTGACAGCGATCATCGGACGGACCACGGACGGCTTCGAACGGCTGGTGGTGTTCACTGCGCCCACCTTCTGGTTCTTCCTGCTCCTGACCGCCGTGTCCTTGTTTGTCCTTCGTGTGAAAGATCGGGGTATCGCCAGACCTTACCGCGTGACGTTCTATCCATTCACGCCGCTGGTACTGCTGCTGGCTTGCGGTTTCATGCTGTACCGTAGCGTGAAATACGCACGCGAGAACATGGCATCTGATGTGTGGATCATGGTTGTCGTGATGGCCGTCGGCGTCGTGGTCGCCATCCTGAGCGCCGGCCACAACCGCGAACCCCTTGACCCCTTGAACTCTTAATCTCTTGAACCCTCAATCCACCGTCTGCTGATAGTTCTGCGCAATCGGCATTCGCCGGCCAAACCCGAACGCCCGGCTTGTGACTTTCAGCCCCGGCGCCGCCTGGCGGCGCTTGTATTCACTGCGGTCACACAGCTTGATGATGCGCAGGACGGTGGGTGCGTCGAAGCCTTCCTTGACGATGTCGGCCGCGCTCTTTTCCTCCTCGACATAGCGGTGCAGGATGGCGTCGAGCAGGTCATATGGCGGCAGGGAATCCTGGTCGGTCTGGTTGGGGCGAAGCTCGGCCGACGGGGGCTTGCTGATGGAGTTCCGCGGGATCAGATCGCGCCCGGCCTGGCGGTTGATGAACTCAGCCAATTCGTAGATGGTCGTCTTGGGCACATCGGAAATCACCGCGAGCCCGCCGCACATATCGCCATAGAGCGTGCAATACCCGACGGCGAGTTCGCTCTTGTTCCCGGTCGTCAGCAGCAGATGTCCCAGGCGATTTGAAAACGCCATGAGAATGCCGCCGCGGACGCGGGCCTGCACATTCTGGTCGGTGAGGTTCTCCGCTTCCGTAGGGTCCGCACCGCGGACCGCTGTCTGTGCGAACTGCGGATAAACGGCCGATTCGTACGCCTTGTGCATCGGCTCGATCGGCACGATCTGGAATTTCACGCCAAGATTCTCCGCCAGCGCGCGGGCGTCAGCGATGGAATGATCGGAGGAGAATCGGCTGGGCATGGCCACGCCGACGACCTTGTCGGGACCGAGTGCCGCGACGGCCAGGGCGCAGGTGACAGCCGAATCGATGCCGCCGGAGAGCCCGAGCACTGCGGACTTGAAGCCGCATTTGCGCAGGTAATCCCTGAGACCCAGGACCAGGGCCTTGTAGATGGATTCGATGCCTTGGGTGGGAGTCCGTAGTCCGTGGTCCGTGGTCAGTAGTGGGGAGTTGGAGTGCGGCACGCCAAGTGCTGGGCTTCCTTCTCTTGAACCCTTGAACCCTTGAACTTTTGAACCGTGTTCGGCCAGGTCGACGATAAGCAGGTCCTCCTCAAAATCCTTTGCCTGGGCGATGAGCTTGCCCTGGGCGTCGAAGACGACAGAGTTGCCGTCGAAGACGAGTTCGTCGTTGCCGCCGACCTGGTTGACGTAGACGAGCGGCCGGCCGAACTGGCGGGCCTGGGCGGAGAAAAGCTGGATGCGGAAATCGTGCTTGCCGACCACGAACGGACTGGCCGAGGAGTTGATCATGATCTCGGCGCCGGCCGCGTGCAGATCGGCGATGGGGTTCTGGTGATAGAGCCGGCGCGAGATGAGGCGTTCGTCGTTCCAGAGATCTTCGCAGATGGAGAGACCGACGGGGGTATCGCCGATGCGGACAAGCTGGTTGCGCAGTTCGGCCGGCCCGGGCTCGAAATAGCGGGTCTCATCGAAGACGTCGTATGTAGGCAACAGCGTCTTGAAATGCTGGCTGACGATCCGGCCCGCATGCAGCAGCGCCACCGCGTTGTGCAGCGGCCGGCCGATGGGGTTGGCATTGCGCTGGGCGAAGCCGATGATGGCGTGAATATTGTTGACGGATCGCGCGATCAGCTCGAGCGCGCGGAGATTGTCATCGACGAACTTGGGCTTGAGCAGCAGATCCTTGGGTGGATAGCCGGTCAGGCAAAGCTCGGGAAAGACGACCGCGTGCGTCCCGGCGGCTTCCGCCCGGCCGATAAAGTCCAGGATCTTCCGGGTGTTCCCGGCGATGTCGCCGACGGTCGGGTTGATCTGTGCGAGTGCGATCTTCATTGCGGGCCATTGTATGGTTGGCGGGACGGATTGGGAGAGGCTGAACCTCGATGTTGCGTGTCATCCTCGGAATCGGTGACGCACGACGCAGAAGCGGTGGTACGGCACCATGGCAACATCCCAAAGCTGATCAGCCTGCTCCTCATCACGTCGTTCTGGTTGAGATCCATCCCAAATGTGGGCGGTGAAATATGTCATACGCGCTAAATCTTGCGGGTTCGCGGCCAGTACCAGTCGGCTTATGGTGCTGGCCGCTGCTCTCGCTCCCAGAGTGATGCCAGATCTCTGGCACCGTGAATCAAGGCAACGACTTGGATCGCATCATCTGTTACCTTGTAGATCAGACGGTATTTGCCAACATAGGTTTCGCGCACGGTGGTATCACCGAACTCGGGCACCATGCGGCCGCCAAAGGGGAAGGTATCCAAGGAACTGACCGCCTGAAGGACGCGCTCGGCGAACCCCGTGGCGTAATTCACGGAATCACGAGCAATATAACGATACGCTTCGTGCAGGTCTTCGTAGGCTACTTCGGTCCAGACGATTCTTCGCGCCACGATGCCACCCTCCGTTGCACTTCATCATGGTCGATCACCCGGCCATCACGCGCGTCCGCCAAGCCGCGATCAATCTTCTGCCGGACATAAAGCTGATACTGGATGTCCTCAAAGGACGCGTTCTCCGGGAGAAGATCCAGCAGCTTCTGAGCTTCCTGTTTGGCTGTGGCCATACGAGTCACCTCTGCAGTCCTAATCATTTCGCCCAGTTCGGTCCATGTCAATGACCGTTGCGGTGTTTTCGCCGGTTGATGCGGAGTCGGAGCCCGCCGCTATTTAACCGCCTCGCCCTTCACATCCAACCGCTGGATGCCGTGGCCCATCGGGAAGCCTTCCTTGCTTTGCCACGCGATCGTCTTCTCGCGGGTGATCTCGAAGAAGCCGATCTTGCCGCCGGCGTTGCAGATGAAAATGTTGCCGCTGGGCAGGACCTGGATTCCGGCGAACCAGCGTACGCCGAGCGTGGGCAGGTCGGTGCCCTTGAGGGACCAGACGATCTTGTCGTTCTCGTCCAGTTCGACCATTGTCTGCTGGCCACAGGTGAGGATATTGCCATTGTCGAACAGGACTGCCGAGTAGGGGGCGAAGCTGACCTTGATCTCGCGGTTGAGTTTGCCATCGGGGCTGTAGCGGCGGACGGCGCGGGCGGATTCCTCGGCCACGAGGAAGTCACCGCCTTTGATCTGCCGGGCGTTGCGGATGCAACTGTGGCCGCCGCGATTGATGAGTTTGATCTCGCGGACGAGTTCGGCCTTGGGGCTGACGATGAGGAGTTTGCCCTGACTGGCCGCACCAACGAGCGTGTTGCCGTCGGGCAGTCGCTGGCAGGACCAGACCTGGCCGGTGGTTTTGAAATGGAAGACGACCTGTTTGTCGGGGGTGACTTCCATGACGCCGCTGGGGTTGTCGTTCTTGTTGGAGTCGTAGTTGTTGTTGTAGCAGAAGAGGATGTTGCCGCCCGGGAGTTGCCAGACGTCGCGGGACATCTCGGCCGGGTATTCCCAGACGACGTGGCCGGTTTCATCGTAGCGGATGATCTGTTTCGCCCCTTCGGCGGCGAAGAGCAGGGGAGGGAACGTGTCGGCGGCGCGGGCCGCAAAGGCAACGCTCGTGAACACAAGGACGCAGAGACACGCAACCGTCGTGGAGCGGGGTGTTGAGGGCATGTGATAGATACAGACGCGGTGGGAGGTGGTTGCGAAGGAGGTTCAAGGGTTCCAGAGTTCAAGGGTTCAAGTTGGTCGGAAGGGTTGGCCGGATTGACGATGGCGGCGGGCTCGTCGAGCTGCGGCTGACTATCGCCGGACCAGGAAGTGGACGCTGGCAGATCGGCCGGCGGTGTCGATGGCGCGAACGTCGTGCGATCCGGTTGATGGCGTCCAGGGCACCGCTTCGTCGGCGGGGTGCTGGCCCAGTGGGGTGCCGTCTACGAACCACCAGAGGGCGCTGGCCTCGGTGTCGCTTCTGGCGTCGCCGCCGCGGAGCATGGCGCGGAAGAGGATGTTCTGCCCGGAGAGTTCCAGGTCGGAGCTGAGCACAAACTCCTCGTTTGCCGAGGGGGAGACAATGATGATTCTCGGTGCAGTCATGGCCACGGCGCTCGCGGGACTCGCCGCATGCGGAACGGGTCGCAGCGGAGGGACGACGCGGACCTGCGCCTCGGCTCCGCGTCCGTCCATCGCGGCCAGCAGATTCAGCGCCACCGGGGCGGCCGCGTCCTGGCCGATCAGGGCGACGGCTCCGTTGCCCGCGGAATTACCGAGCCAGACCACAACCGTATACCGGGCGTTGACCGCGGCACACCAGGCGTCGCGGTGGCCGCTGCTGGTGCCGGTCTTCCAGGCGATACCCAGGCCCGCGGCGCGGCGCGAGACCGTTGCGGTGCGGGCATAACCGGAGATCGCGGCCAGCGTCGCGCGGCAGGTGGCGGCCGACAGCACGGGAATGCCGCCCGGCGGGGTGAACGCATGGAGTGCCGCCTGTGTCCTCACCGGCGGAATCCGGTCTACGGGGTCAACGCCAGCCC
>JANYKD010000194.1 GCA_025361735.1 Phycisphaerales bacterium | reverse complement strand
CCGACACGTTGCTGGACGAAGCCGAACACGAGTGCTCTATGCTGATGGAGTTGGTGCCGGATCGGGAGGGCGCGGAGCGATGACCTTCGCTCCATTTCCCAAACCCGCCCCGAAAGAGAAGGTCCGCAAGCCGTTGCAGCGGACCCCGATGCACGCGAGGAAATCGCCCTATCTGCATCCCGAGTGGCGGAAGTTGGCGGCAGCCGTTCGGCGGCGGTCCAAGGGTGTCTGCGAGGGCTGCGGCGCCGCACCAGGGGATGACGTCCATCATCGTGCTTACGGCCCGAAAGGCACATGGCGGAAGCTGATGGTGCCACTGGACCAGCTGATCCATCTCTGCCGGCGGTGTCACCTCGACGCGCATCGGAAGGTGGCATGAAGCCCATTCCCACCGACACCCCCCGGCTGATTGACGACTACTGCTCCGGCTTGCCGTTGCGAGAAGTGGGCTTGCGGCATGGCATGAGCCTGCAATCGGTCTGGCGTCGATTGAAGCAGGCGAGGATTCCCCGTCGACCGCAGGGCACCTATGACCACGCGAGTCAGCGGAGGGCGGCATAGGTGAAGGGACTTGACTGGATTGCGATCGATCCCGACATCGCGGACGATCCGAAGGTGATCGCCATGGCGCTTCTCTTGAAGAAGGATCGCTACCATATCGCCGGTCGCTTCCCGGCGTTCCTCGGTGCCGTGGCGCGCCATGCACCGGACGGAACACTGGCCCAATTCAGCGACGCCGTACTCGATTCGTGGGCGGGCGGATTGAAGGGGTTTGGCGTGGCGATTCGCCGCACGATGTGCGATGAAGGCGACACCATCACCGCCTGGGCGAAGTTCAACGGGAAAAAGCTGACCTCACTGCAATCCAAGCGTGACAGGGTGGCAACGTGGCGCGAAGAAAAGCGCCGCCAAAAGGAGGTACAGGGTCAGAACGCTACCGACTCTGTGCCGGTACAGAATAAGAACAGTACCCCCTTAACAGACACCGACACAGACACCGACACAGAGAATCTTACCAGAGAAAAAGATTCATCATCGTCGCGCGCGGAGCGATACCGGCGGGAGTTGGAAACCGCGGTCGCCATCGACGCCCCGCAGTACGCCGATCGCCTCCTCGGGGAGCTCCGTGCGGCACATGACCCCGCAGCACTGGTCTATGAGATCAACGCGCTGCGCCAAGGGTTGCACGGTCCAGGCGGCCGAGCGGTCCCGCTGGCGATCATCGGGCGCGCGATGCACGAGGTTCGGCTCAACGGGGAGCAGTTCACCGCCCAGCGGCTCCGGGTGTTTTGCGGGAAGCTGATGCGCGACGGGGCGAAGCCCGAACCGACGCAGGGCGGCGACGAGGTGATGGCCGAGATTGAGCGGCTGAAGGCGAAAGAGGCCGATTATGCGGCTTGATGAGCTGCCGATCGCCTTTGTGCGGGAGCAGGTGGCCCGCCTTGCCGGCACGTTCAGCGGCAAGACGAAAGAGGACCAGGCGACCTATGCCATGGAGTTGCAGCGGGCGACCCCGGGCTGGACAACGCAGGAGTTATTCGCCGCCGTATCGAGCGCGATCAGCAGCAGCGAATACTTCCCCCGGATTCGGGCGCTCAAGCTCCTGCGGGCCGCGAATGAATTGCCGGCAATGGTCCACGGCGACCCGAACGCCTGCGGCGCGTGTGGGCGGCATTTCTACTACGCCGGCTTCGAGCAACACGAGGGCACGGTCTGTCCCCGGCTCCGCTGCAACTGTGCGCGATTCGACAACGCACACCAGCGACAGATGGTCAACCATGCCGGGCAACCGATGGGATGGCACACGCCAGCGGCCAGAGCCTATCGCGAGGCCGATCCTGCGCTGATTGCAGCCGGTTACGGCTCGTCTCCGGATCGCGAGGATTGGACAGCATGACCGACTATGCGGAGTTCATTTCGTCCAAAGCGCCGAAGTTTCTGGCGCGAGGATTGAGTACGTCCGACTGCGCGGCGGTCTGGATGCCGCCGGCGCTCTTTCCGTGGCAGCAGCACCTTGTCCGATGGGCGCTCCATGGCGGGCGCGGTGCGCTCTTTTGCGATACCGGCCTTGGCAAGACCGCCATGCAACTCGCCTGGGCAAGTGCCGTCGCGCACGCAACGGGGGGGCGGGTGCTGATTCTGGCCCCCTTAGCCGTGACGGGTCAGACAGCCCAAGAAGCGCAGCACTTCGGCGTCTCGGGGGTTCAGGTGGTGCGGACCAGCGAGGACATCCTGCCCGACAGCCGCATCCTGATTACCAACTACGACCGACTGGAGCATTTCGATCCCGACATGTTTCACGGCATCGTCTTGGATGAATCGAGCATCCTCAAGAATCTCACCGGAGCCACCCGCAACGAACTGATTGCCCGGTTTGCGAATACCCCCTTTCGACTGTGCTGCACCGCCACTCCCTCTCCCAACGATCACGTCGAATTGGGGAATCACGCGGAGTTTCTCGGCATCCTGCCGATGACGCAGATGCTCGCCCGGTACTTCATCAACGACTTGGGCGATACCGGCACCTGGCGGCTCAAAGGATATGCCACGAAGGACTTCTGGCACTGGGTCGCGTCGTGGGCCGTCGCCATGCGGACCCCTTCGGATCTTGGGGACTATTCCGACGATGGATATGTCCTGCCGCCCCTTGAACTACGCCATGAAATTGTCGGGGTCGATCACGTGGCCCGTCAAGAGGACACTGGCGAGTTGTTTGCCAACGCGGCCCTGAGCGCCACGACCATGCACCGCGAAATGCGACTGACCGCTGATGACCGCGCCGAACGGGTCGCGGCGCTCGTTCGGGCAGAACCCGACGAGGCATGGATTGTCTGGTGCCATACCACGTATGAGGCGGAGGCGGTCAAGCGGGCACTCCCCACGCTCACCGAAGTCCGAGGCGCAGATACGGTCGAGCGGAAAGAGCGCATCCTGTTGGGCTTTGCGAATGGCGAGCCGAAGCATCTCCTGACCAAGCCATCGATTGCGGGATGGGGCATGAACTGGCAGCACTGTGCGCGGGTCGCGTTTGTCGGCCTCTCCTACAGCTATGAGTCCCTCTATCAGGCGATTCGTCGCTGCTGGCGCTTCGGACAAACCCGCCCGGTGGTGGCCTATTTGGTGGCCGCCGAAAG
>JANYKD010000177.1 GCA_025361735.1 Phycisphaerales bacterium | reverse complement strand
GCGCGACAGGGCGGGCACCTGGGCCGACGAGGGGATCGGCCACCCGGGTGGCTGGTGTTGTGGCGCGGCTGGATGGAATTACAACGGATGGTAGATGGGGCCAGACTGATACGAGGCAAAAGATGTGGCTAAACTTGAGGCGAGACGCCCATGCCACGGGATTCTGGTGGCCAGACATTGTGTCTGGAATTGTGGGCGCGACGGGGCCAGCGGGGGTGACTGTGTTTTCGGGCGAGGGAGATGCGTCGGAGTACCGACAGCATGGGCGAGACGCCCATGCCACAAGATTCTGGAGGCCAGACGTTGTGTCCGGAATTTTGGGCACGCCGGGGCCAGCGGGGACGCTGGCCCTACTTGGGGTGGCCGGTGGGCCATCGAGAAACAGGGCCGCGGCGGACTCGGCGAGGTGCATGGCGTGGGTGATGGCCGCGTCGGTCGGGCGGGGCAGGCCCCAGGTGGAGACGATGGCGGCGATGCCGGTGATGTCGAGCGGGGCGTGGACGATGAGGTTGGTCAGGCCGAGCGGCCGGGTGGCGTTGCGCGTGGCGGTTTCGTCGAGATCCACGAGGTGAATTTCGCCGAAGTGGGCGGCCAGTTCGGGGAGGTCCAGGTCATTGCAGTTGCCCGCGCCGAGCACGCAGAGGCGGCCGCCTTTGGGGCTACGCCGCAGCATCGCCTCGATGCGCTGGCGATGCGACGCGAACCAGGCGCGGCTTCCGGCCGTGGATTGGTTCATTCTTCTCTGACGCTTCTCAACCATAGTTGGCCTGATCCCAGTATAATGGATATCGCGTGAACGACCCGCGTCCGACATCTCGAGGCGGTCTTACAGGGTGTGGGCAGGGATGTTCGCACGATGGCCCTCTCCCGGGAGGAGAGGGGGAGTTGATGCCTCGGGCGACCGCGGCGCGCGGGCTGGAAGCCCGTGCCACAGGAGAGGGGTACCGTGGGCTTGCGGTGCTCCTGTTGCTTTCGTTTGCCGTGCGACTTGCGTGGGGCTTGTGCCAGCCGGGGCAGATCGATTCGCGACTTCCGGATCAGGCCGAGTATTTGCAGCTGGGGCGAAATCTGCTGCACAACCACGAGTTCGCGTTCTTCGACCAGCGATTTGGCCAGGAAGTTCGGGCCTTTCGGACGCCGGGGTATCCGGCATTGATTGCGGTGTGTGGCGGAAATGTTCGCGTGCTTCGCGTGGTGCAGGCGGTGATCGATACGTCGACGGTGCTGGCCGCATTTCTTCTGGCTCGGTGCTGGCTGACGTCGCGAGGGGCCACGGTCGCGGCCATCTTCGTGGCCGCCAATCCATTCCTCGTCTATTTCTCGGGGCTGGTCCTGAGCGAGACGCTGTTCACGGCCATGCTTACGTGGGGCCTGGTGCTGCTGGTGCGCCGGCCGGGCGTGTTTTGCGGCGGAGTGGTCCTGGCGCTGGCCATCATGGTGCGGCCGTCGGCGGTGGCGGTGCCGGTTATTCTGGGGTGTGCGACGCGAGTTGTTCGGGCAGGGAAGGCGGGTGGGAGTGCTGGGGCCACAGGCGAGACGCCTGTGCTACGAATGAAGACATGTCGGAGTACCGACATCACAGGCGGGACGCCTGTGCTACAAAAGTCCAAAGCCGGCGGATTGGTGACTGTCGCCGTGAGCATGATTCTGCTCACGGCTGCTGCTGTTTTTCCCTGGGCCGCTCGCAACCGAGGCGTGCTGGGTGAGTGGGTTTGGCTCACAACCAATAACGGCATCACCCGCTATGACGGGTTCAATCCTGTCGCCACCGGGGCCAGCGGTCAGAGTTTTTTGGCATCCCCGGAGTTGCGATACCTTGCCGGGCTCAGTGAGACCGGGCGGGACCGGGCTTTGTCGGCAATGGCCGATGAATTCATCCATCGCCAGTGGCAGCAGAACCCATGGGGCATGGTTCGTCTGACGCTGGCGAAGATCGCCCGTACCTGGAGTCCGATTCCGCTCAGCAGCGAGTTTGGAACCCGGCGACTGTATCTGATTGTCGCCATGACTTATGCGCTGCCGCTGTACCTGGCCGCACTGGCCGGCGTCTTTTTCGGCAAACTTCCCGGCCGGGCGAGGTTCTTATTGATCGTGCCGGCGCTATACTTCACCGTCGTCCATGCGGCATCCGTCGGCTCGCTCCGGTACCGTGTACCCGTGGAACCAATCCTGGCCGTACTTGCAGGTGCGGGGATTGCGTGGATGATGCAACGCTTGAGTCGACAGCCGCGTTCATAGAGCACATGAAACAGCTTCCGCACGATCACGAGGAGTTTCACCCGCGGCCCACCATTGGCTGGGTTCGCCGGGTCTTTTCGCTGATGGTGTTGTTGCTGCTGTGTGCCATCATTGCCGGCTATTGGTGGGCGACCGATTCGCAGCGGGTCCGGCGGATCGCCCAGGATGAACTCCAGGATATTGTCCATGCCCGCGTGGAGATTCAGCGAGCCAGTCTTTCCCTCTTCGAGGGTTTGCGACTCGAAGGCGTCCGAGTCTTTGTTGATGATCGGAATGACCGGGACTCCTGCGTCTTCTCGGCCAGGACTCTCCTGGTTACGGCCTCGCTTAAGACGTTGACCACCGGCCGGCTGACGACGTCACAGATCACGGCGGTGCAACCGCAGGTGCGCCTGTGCGAGAACGTCGACACCAAGCAGTGGAATTACGAGCGGATTCAGCGGGGTAAGTCCGAGACGCCAAAACCCGATGCCAAACCACCCAAGCCGATGACGTTGCCGGAAGTGTTCCTGCGGGCGGGTGTCGTCGAGTACAGCCGCATCGAGAATGGACGCTATACCCGGGTCGGCGTCACCTCCATCGACGGGCATTTAGTCCCGGAGTCCGGCGGGCGGAATCGCTACAGCTTCGACCTGGACAGCCGGCTTTCCGGACAGGCGGACGGGCCGCGGCTCCGCGGGACCGTGGACATGGACCAGCTTGCCGTCTCGGCCAACATCGACAACGTGGAGTTCGGCCAGAGCATCGCCGCGATGCTTCCTTCGCAGGTGCAGGCCTGGTGGCGCAAACACCAGATCGCCGGGCGCATTCGCATCACGGAGATGAACTATGCCCGGGCTCGGAAGGATTTTCGGGTGGTCATCGAGGCCGAGCAGGTGGGATTGACGCTCTGGCCGGAAGAGTTGATGGATGAGTGGGAGTACCGGGTTCAGAAGCTGTGGCGGCCGGGAATCAGGACGGACCTGCCCGATATTTTTCCGCTGGTGGGCGTCACCGCTTCGGTGGCGAAGGCGATGGGTCCGCGGCCGGTGCGCCTGACGGATGTGGCCGGGCGGTTCACGTTCACGCCGGAGGGCATCAGCATTTCCGCTGTTCGGGCCGATTTCGAAGGCAACCGGATCATGGCGACGGGCGACATCGAAGGTTATTCCGAGCACGCCAAGCTGAAAGTCTTCGTGGTGGTGCCGCATCTGAAGATCCCCCGGCTGCCGACATACATCTGGTCGATGCCATTTGAGGCCCGCGAAATCTGGTATGACTTCCGTCCACACGGTACGGGGCGGGCGACCGTTCAGGCAGAGCGGCTGCAGGCCGGAGGGAAGATCCGCATCGAGGCGCTGCTCGACGTTCTCGACGGCGCCTTCACGTTTCACGATTTTACGTATCCGCTGCGGAAGATCCGGGGACAACTCTGGTTTGGCAAGGATGCAACCACCGGCCAGGATCGCATTGAATTTCGCAATTTTGTCGGGCTGGGCGCGGCGGGAACCGAGAACGAAAACACATCGATGACCCTGTCGGGCTGGATCTCTCCGCTGGGCAAGAATGTCGGGATGGAGCTGCGTTTTGCGAGCCGGGATTGCCGGCTCGATCCGCTTCTGCGGCAGGCGTTGCCGACGGAAGCACGCGAGGTGGTCGCGAGTTTTGATCCGGTTGAGAATGGCCACGTCGTCCCGGTGCAGTTGCACGCCGATTTTGAGGCGACGGTCCGGCGTGAACAGGGGCCGCGCCGGCGCGTCAACGTCGATGTCGATCTCGATGTTCACAAGGCCGTCGGGGCGTTCTCCGGTTTTCCATTGCCGTTGCGGAACCTGCAGGGCCGCGTCGAGATCCATCCGTTCTCGGTGGACCTCAAGAACCTGCAGGAGCGCAAAGGCGACGCACTGCTCACGGTCAACGGGTCGGTCGCCTGGGGCAAGGACAAGCCGGTGACGCCGGACCTGACAGTGCGGGCCGAGAATATTCCCATCGATGACGATCTGCTTCGGGCCATGCCGCGGGCGCAGAGGCGATGGCTTACGGACGTGAAACTCGGCGGGCGATTCAATATCCATGACGGGCGCATTTTTCTCGAACGCGCCCCCGGCGACTGGACCACGGTGCCCGGGGCCGAGCCGGACGTCGTCGGGCCCACCGAGGTTGGGTTTTCGCTGGATATCCAGCTTGCCGATGGCCGGATTTCCATTCTCGACCAGCCCGATGCGATCACGGGCATCGCCGCCGAGGCGCAACTCACCAACAATCGGCTCACCCTGGAGCGAGCCGGTGGCTGGCACGGCGACGCCGAGGTTGTGGCGCACGGCAGCGTGTCCTGGCCGCAGGGGACGCCGCAGGCGACCGTCTTCGTCGGGGCAACGGGAGTGACGGCCGGCGAGCGGCTGTTCAATATGATTCCGCTCGCCGCTCGCGACACCTGCAAGGCCCTGCGACCCACCGGTACGCTGGACATCAACTTCAACTATGGCGGGAGCCTGGCGGACGCGGCTGGGGCCGGGGCCTTCAAGGTGGAGGTACGGCCGCGCGAACTGTCGTGCAGGCCTGAGGCGTTTGATTGGGATTTCAAGGACATCAAGGGATTGGTCACGATCACTCAGTCGGGCGTCAAGCTCGAAGGTATTTCCGCCCGGCACGACAACGCGACCGTCAGCCTGAGCGGAGGCAGCATATCTGACAGCGGGTGGGAGTTCGCGCTCAAGGCCAATGGTCTGCCGGTTGACGAACAGTTTCTGGCCAGGCTGCCCGAGGCGGTCCGCGGATTCCTCAAGAGCCTGAGCCTCAAGGGAACGATGTCGCTCGACATCGCGAAGTTCAGCTATCGCCCGGCCAGCACGACGCGTACGTCAACGATCGACTTCAAGGGCTCGCTCGGATTGGTCGACGCCTCCATGGATGTGGGTGTCACGATGAAGGGGTTCAACGGCACGATCAGCCTGGACGGCAACATCGAAGACGGTGAGATCCGGCAACTGGCGGGCAGCATTGACGCAGCGACGGCGGTGATTGCGGATCGCCCCATGAAGGGCATCCATGGCGGAATCGTCAAGCACAGGGATCAGCCGTCCTACCGCTTTGAGGACCTTGGCGGAACCCTGGCCGGCGGACGGGCCGGGGGTGTGGTGCTGGTCGCGTTTCCCAAGAACAAGCCTGTCGCGTACGAGGTCTCGCTGGCCTTGAACGACATCGACGTGCGGCAGTTGGTGGCCGACCCGAGCGGCAAGTTCCGCGGGCGCATGAAGGCGAATCTCGATCTAAGCGGCAATTCAGCGGATCCCGCTTCGCGCCTGGGGCGCGGTTTCATCGACATCGAGGGAGATGATCTCTACGAACTGCCGGCGATCACGGGCCTGCTGCAGATCACCAACCTGGCACTGCCGATCAAATCGCCGTTCAACAATGCTTCCGCGCGGTATGCGGTATTGGGCACGCGAATTGTCTTTGAGGGGATAGAACTCACGGCTCCGGACATGGTCATGCGCGGGACCGGCCAACTCGACTACGCCCAGAAGACAGTGGCCCTGAAGTTCACTTCGAGCAACCCCAACTGGCTGGATGTGCCGTTTCTCCAATTCATTCATGACCAGGCCGCCACGATCAACATCGAGGGCACGATCGCGGAACCGCGGATCAAGGCGAAGTCGATGGCCAATTTCACGACGACCGTCGACAAGGTGTTTAAGTCCGAGCCGCCGCGGACGACGGAGAAGCGGAAGGATCGGTAGGTTTGGGGGAACCGACTTCCGGAGGCCTTTCCGGTGCTTTGAAGGCGGAAGTACGAACAGTCGGTGCGGCGAGTTTTTCGGGAGCGCTGGCGTCCCCGCCCGTATAAACATGGGCGGCCGAGGACGGCCGCGCTCCCAGGAACCGTCTCCAGGAAAAGTGCCGCGCCGCGCACACCGAATCTCGCGTCGTTGCCTTCGCGTTTTTCTTTCGCCCCGGTAAACTCTCCGGCCATGCGATACCTTGGCATCCTGGTACTGTTGCTTGCTGCGTGTGGGTGCGCGTCACAGAAGGATCAGCCCGAACGCGAACTCGTCGGGGACCCGGTTCAGCTGACCAGCGGCTTCGAGCGGGCCGGGGAGGCGTATTTCTCGCCCGATCAGCAATGGATGATCTTCCAGGCCGTACCCAAAGGCGAGCACAACTATCAGATGTACCTCGCCCGGCTGCGCTGGAATGCCGGCGCGGTGGTCGGTGCGAATCCGCCCATTCGCATCAGCCCGGCCAACTCGCGAAACACCTGCGGCTTCTTCTCGCCGGATGGAAGATCCATCATCTTCGCGTCCACCGTCGGCAAGGAAATCCCCGATGAGCCGACCGGCGGCTATCAGCGTCAGGGGCGGAACTACAAGTGGTCGTTCCCGACCGGGATGGAGATCTACAAGTGTGACCAGTGGCGCGCTGCCATCGCGGGAGCCGATTCGCTGGACCACCTCAACCTCGCCGACACCTCGCTGACGAGTAACAACGTCTATGACGCCGAATGCGCCTTCTCGCCGGACAGCAAGTGGATCTGCTTCACGCGCGGCGCTGGGGCCGACGCCGACATCTACGTGATGAAGGCCGACGGCACCCGACCCGTGCAGATCACGACGGCCCAAGGGTATGACGGCGGCCCGTTCTTCTCGCCCGACGGCAAGCGATTGGTCTATCGCTCCGACCGCCAGGGCAACGATCTGCTGCAGATATTCACGTGCGATCTGGTCTTCGATGCTGATGGCAACATCACGGGTTCGGCCAACGAGCGGCAACTCACCGATGACGGAAACGTCAACTGGGGTCCGTACTGGCACCCCGACGGCAGGCACATCATCTATGCCACCAGCAAGCACGGGCATACCAACTACGAGCTTTACATGATGGACGACAGCGGCAGGAATCAGACGCGCGTGACATATCATGACGGTGCTGATGTGCTGCCCGTCTTCTCGCCGGATGGAAAGTGGCTTATGTGGACCAGCAAGCGATCGGCCGACGGGTCGGCCCAGATCTTCATCGGGCGTTTTGCGATGCCGGAGGCCAAATGAGTGAGCGTATTCTTCGCATGGGCGCCCGTGGCAGCATGTTGTCGCGGATGCAGAGCGCCACGGTCGTGCAGATGCTCGAGACGGCGAATCCCGGCCTGAAGGTCGAGACGGTCATCGTCAAGACGACCGGCGACCAGGTCACCGACAAGCCGCTGTACGAATTTGGCGGCAAGGGGCTGTTCACCAAGGAACTGGAACAGGCGCTGATCCGCGGCGAGATCGACTTCGCTGTCCACAGTTTCAAGGATGTTCCCACCACCCAGCCGCTCGTGGACACGTCGGGCCTCTGCTTCGGCGCGGTCCCCGCGCGCGAAGATGTCCGCGATGTGCTGGTGTGCGCCAAGGCGAAAAGCCTCGCGGAGCTTCCTGCGGGCGCCAAAGTCGGCACGGGCAGCCTGCGTCGCCAGTGTCAGATCCTGGCCGCCCATCCGGAACTCAAGGTGGAGATGATCCGTGGCAACGTCGACACCCGCGTCAAGAAGATGAAGAGCGGCGAATACGATGCGGTAATCCTCGCCTTTGCCGGCCTGAAGCGCAGCGGGCTGTTCGAAGATGCTTGCATGACCGTGATCGAGATCGACGAGATGTTGCCGTCGGCCGGGCAGGGTGCGCTCTGCCTGCAGTGCCGACTGGATGATCAGTCGACGATCGATCTGCTCCAGGCGGTGAATGACCCCGCGACATCCGCGTGTGTGGAGGCGGAGCGCGAGGTGATAGCCCTGCTCAACGGCGACTGCCATTCGCCGATCGCGGTGCTGGCGACGATCGAGGAAGGCCTGATGATTGTGAAAGCGGGCGTCGGTCGCAAAGGCGGCCTGCCGCCGGTGATCCGCGTGATGGCGTCGGCGCCATTGGAAGAAGCCTTGTCGGCCGCTCAATCGGTTCACCAGCAGCTAATTATGGCCGGTGTCGAGCGTATGTTGATGTGACGATTCGGTTGGATGGGCGAGTACACCCATCCAACGTAATGCAGTAACGGAGAGTCCCATGGTGTTTGAATGTGTTTCGCGTTCGCGGACGGCTGGGTTGTTTACGCTCGTGCTGTGTCTGATCGGCGCGTCAATCGCCCGCGCCGACTGGCCGGAGTTCCGCGGGCCGCGCGGGGATGGGACCGTGTCGGCACCTGGCGATAACAAGCCGATCGGACTGCCGCTTACCTGGAGCGAGAAAGAGAACGTCAAGTGGAAGACGGAGATTCCGTTCAAGGGCTGGTCCACGCCGGTGGTGATGGGCGGCCAGATCTGGCTGACCACGGCGACGCCGGATGGCAAAGCCTTCTTCGCAATCTGCGTGGATGCCGCGACCGGCAAGATTGTCTTCAATGAGCAGTTGTTCCGCACCGACAATCCCGAGCCGCTGGGCAACAACGTAAACGGCTACGCCACGCCTTCGCCGGCGATCGAGCCGGGGCGCGTGTACGTTCACTTCGGCGTCTATGGCACGGCGTGCCTGGATACCGCCACGAAGAAGGTGCTCTGGCAGCGTCAGGATCTGCCCTGTCGCCATTTCCGCGGACCTGCATCGTCGCTGGTCCTGTTCGAGAACCTGCTGATCGTGACCATGGACGGCGTGGACGTGCAGTACACGGTGGCCTTGGACAAGCTGACGGGCAAGACCGTCTGGAAGACGGACCGTTCGGTGGTCTTCAACGACGCCGAAGGGTTCCAGGGGTTTGCGAAGGAAGGTGACCTGCGCAAGGCGCACAGCACGCCGCTGATCGTCGATGTTGACGGCAAGCCGCAGATGTTCAGTCCCGGCGCCAAGGCGGCGTATGCTTACGATCCGCGCACCGGGAAGGAACTGTGGAAGGTGCAGTTCATCGCCTGGTCGGCGGCGCCGCGGCCGCTCTTTAACCAGGGCTTGTCGCTGATGATCACGGGCTCGGGCGCGACTGAGTTGTGGGCGATCAAAGTCGGCGGCCAGGGCGACGTGACCAAGAGCCATGTGGCATGGAAATGCACCAAGAGCGTTGCCAAGACCGCTTCGCCGGTGATCGTGGATGACCTGCTTTACATGGTCAGCGACGATGGATTCGTCTCCTGCCTGGAGGTTGCCACCGGGACGCTGGTCTGGAAGGAGCGTATCCCCGGCAAATACCAGGCATCGCCGATCTACGCCGACGGGCGGCTGTATTTTGCCAACGACCAGAACACGACGACCGTCCTCGCGCCCGGCCGGACATTCAAAGTACTGGCAACCAACACGCTGGACTCCGGCTGCATGGCATCGCCCGCGGTGGATGGCAAGGCCCTGATCTGGCGCACGCGGACGCACTTGTACCGGATCGAAGCAGCGGCAACCGACGGCAAATAGGCTGTAGCCACGATCGCCGATCGCGGTGTCTCCGTGTCTCCGCCGCGATGGCTCATCGCGGCTACAGATTCTGGCTCAGTTCATCGGCGACAACTGCCTGATCATTTTTTCCTGAACGGTTTCAGCATGACCGTCAAAGAAAAGGTGGTTTCGGCGCGCCAGGTCGCCTGACTTGCCGTGCACGGGTTGGGGGCGCACCGGCCAGCCCGGCTGACTGCTGAAGCAGCGGAGATCCGTTTCGTACATCACGATGGTCTCCGAGGTTCGACGCATCTGGGACATGGGCATGGGGCCTTCAGCGGTGACGCCGAGGTCGTTCTTCGGATACCCGAAAGGCCGGTGTCCATTGGTATCATTGGTGAGTTTGCCGCTCACGTCGTGGTTACCCTCCAGTTGAATGACCACGACGCTGGTGGTGCCGTCTTTGACTTCTTCGTCGGTGAGTGCGGCACAGCGGAAAAGCGGATTGATGACCGTGGTCGATCCACTGACGGACTGCCTGGGTGCGTTACAGTACCTGGCGAGATACCAGGCGAGATTCTCGCTGCCGTAGATGCTGAATCGAGGCGACTGGCCGTTCCATGAGGGGCCGGGCAACCAGCCTTTGTAGTCGATCACGTATAGCTGCAGCGCCGCGCCGATCTGCCTGAAACCGCTGAGGCAACTTACGGTCTGCGCGGACTGGCGAGCGCGGCCCAGTGCCGGCAGGAGAATCGAGACCAGCAGGGCGATGATGCCGATCACCACGAGCAATTCGACCAGTGTGAATCCGCATCGCCGGCGCCGACCTCCCCGGGCACTCTGTGAGCAGCGTGAAAGCGCATGGACCTCTCGGTTGGGATATCGGCATTGCATTGCTGCGTCCTTCTTTACGTCGACGACGTTGCGGCCGTGGCTGGCGATGTGATTTTGAGGCTGCGGTCGAACTGGTGAACACCAGTGATTTTACCTGCCGAGATAGTCCTCGATCAAGTGTACATTCTCCGGCGGTGTCTCAAAGGGTAATGCACCGGTGCCCATGACGCAGTTGGCCCGGCCGCCGGCGAACTGAAGCACGCGATCGACTTCGCGATAGATACGCTGGCGATCGGTGCAGGCGACAATTCCCGGATCCATGTTCACGCGCACCTTCACCTGCGGATGGGTGCGGCTGATGTCGGCGACGAACGCGGGCTGGTTGGTTTCGACATTGCACACGACAAAACTGGTGCCCGTGGAAAGGATGTCGGCCAGGATCGGATAGGTATTGCCGCCCATGATGCAGGGGACCGGGTGGCCGACGCAGTTGGCCGCGATGTCGAGGATGCGCCGCAGGGCGGGAAGTTCCAGGTCGCGGAACTGCTGGGGAGAGAGCATCGGCGGGGAGGCCGCCGATTCGAAGAAAGCCACATCGAGACCGGCCGCGGCGATGGCTCTGCACAGCGGGGCCTGATTCTCGGCCAGGTGGTGCAGCAATCGAGCCGTGTCGTCCGGGCGAAGGATTGAATCTTCACACAGATCGCCGATGCCGCGCAGGTTGAAGGCGAGCGAAAATGGACCGGCGACGGGAATGCGAACATCGGCGGCAGGGAATTCCTTCTTCAGCCGTTGCCCGACTGAAATGACCATGGCGATCCGGCCGTCCCGCTGGGGATCAAACGGAGGGATCGTCAGACCGTCGTCGAGTGACGCCAGCAGCGGAGACTGTATGGCCGGGATGTTGTCCCCGATCGGAGCCTCGATGCGCGCGCCATAGGCCTCGGCCTCGAGGTTGTAGATGTCGATACCGACGGCGATGACCTGGTGATGGTATTCAAGATAGGCGCCCCGATGCGCGGCAAACAGCAGGTCGGCGTTACGCGAGACATCCCACGGCGAGCGGCCCACAAATCGTGCGGCG
>JANYKD010000157.1 GCA_025361735.1 Phycisphaerales bacterium | reverse complement strand
GATTTCCCAGCGTTTTGCGCCACTTTTTTCGCGCTGAAACTAAAATCGCATAATGATGCGATTGTTCGGCCAAAATCACTGTTTTCGGCCAAGACAGTTTGCGGCGTAGCATGCCACCCTATCAGTACGTTGGGATGTTATACCGGCCGCGTTCCTGAGGAACCGGCTGCGGCAAGGTCCGAGGTCCGTGTCGGCCGATCTTACTTGCCGTCAATACGTCGCAAGGCCCAGGCGACCAAGCGCTGCGAACGAGGGTCGGCACTGCTGGCGAGGGCTTCGATGGCCGCGCGGGTCGGGGCAGCCGCGGCGCCCATGTAGCCCAGGGCGGAGAGAACACGCTGACGCTGGGCCGCATCGTCGAGCTTCAATGCCTGCTGCAGCGGAGTCAGCGTTTCATCGGGGTAGTCGATCAGAAGCTGGTAGCCCCACGATGGAATGTGGCCGGCCTTGCCCGCGATCACGGCGGCCACCAGGGCCTTGGCGGCGGGTCTGGCACGCGGGCCCATTTCGCGGATGTACGCTTCGAAAAGCCAGCGGTCCATGTCCCGGTCGACGAAGTAGCCCCACTGCCAGGGGAAGAATTTCTCGGGCTGGATCGCCCACAGGGCCATGGCGCACAGTTCGCGGTCGCGCTGGCGAGCCTGCGACAACGCCGGCATGGCACGCTCGGCAACCGGGCCCAGGATGCCCAGGTAGACGGAGATGTTGTAGAGGTCGCGGCCGCGGGCAGTCTCGATTTCGACCAGCAGGAAATCGACGGCGGGCGACGCCTCCGGGCCGCCGATCTGCACCATGGCCCGAACGGCCGCCCAGCGGGCGGACTTGTCGTCCGCCTGGAGCAGGGACGCCAGCTTCTTCATCGCCGGGTGGGCAGCGGGACCGATGCGGCCCAGCGCATCGGCCGCGTCGCAGGCAAACCGGGGCTCGTCGAGCAACTTGACCAGCGTGGAGCACGCCTCGGCGGCGTCGGGCCCGAGCGTCGCTAGCGCTTGCAGTGCGGCCGATCGCACCGACATGTCGGCATCGCCCAGGAGCATCACCAGCCGTGGCACCAGCGCGCCAGCGGCCGACCCGCCCAGGCCGGCGCACTGCGCACCGAGCCGGCGCTCGGCCGGGGTCTCGCCGGCAAGCATCTGCGCGAGCAGATTCACGCCTGCCTTGGATTGCGGCGCCACGGTACACAGTGTCGCGGCGACGTGGGCGCGAACCGACGGGTGCGCATCTTTGAGTAACCGGTCAAGCTCGGTCGCCGCGGCAGCAGCCTTGAGACCGAGAGACCGCAGGTCGTCGGCGGCGTCGATGCGTCCCTGCGGGTCGGTGGACGCGAGTTGTTCGATCAAACCGGGGACGTCTTTCTCATCAGCGGTGCCGAGGGACACGAAGTAGCCCGAATCCGCTGTGACGTAGCACACCATATCAGGCATCCGCTGGCCGGCACGGATCCGCTGGTACCGCCGCAGGCCCGGCAGGCTGGTCCGGTTCAAGGCGACGTCGAAGCAGGCCCCCACGCCGCCGGCCCCGTGGACCAGCGTGGTGATGACCACCGTCTTGCCCGCCAGCATGCCGCGCAGCCCCTGTTCCAGCCGGGCGACCGAGCCGCAATACGCGAGCGGCAGATCGGGGCGGTCAATCATGAGCCTCCACCAGCTGTCGGGGAGCGGATGGGCCTGATACCAGCTTTGGCCCAGACACACCAGGACCGAATCGCGCGTGCGGAAGAGCACCGCTCGCTTGCCGGGCTCGGCCCAATCCAGGACCGATCGCAGGGAGCTGGTGGCGGCGGGAACCTGCAGCCGGATCGGTTCGTCGGGCGTGGTGCCTTTCAGGTCGGCGAGTTTCTTGAAGATAATCGCCGGCTTGTCCTGGCTGATCTTCTCAACCTCGGCCAGCACGATCTGCCGCGATTCGAGCACGATCCGTCCCAGCGTCGGCGTGAAGTCGACGTATGCCAGCGATGTCGGCGTCGCCAGAAGCAGCGGCCAAAGGAGCAGGAAAATCGTGCGGAGTGTCTTCATCTGTGTATGTAGATACCCCGGCGGGTGGAAAGGTTGCAGTTCAACGAGAAAGGACGGCCTTCCCGGGCCGTCCTTTGGGGATCAATTTTATGACAGACACGCAACCGTGTCCGGTTACATCTTCCTGAACAGCAGGCTGGCGTTGTGGCCGCCGAAGCCAAAGCTGTTGGACAGGGCGTGGGTGATGGTGATATCCCGAGCCTTGTTGGGCACGTAGTCCAGGTCGCACTCCGGATCGGGAGTGTCATGGTTCATGGTAGGCGGGGCGACCTTGCGGAAGATGGCCAGGGCCGTGATCGCGGCCTCGACGCCACCGGCCGCACCCAGCAGGTGGCCCATCTGGCTCTTGGTCGAGCTCATCATGAGCTTCTTCGCGTGGGCGCCGAAGGTCGACTTCACAGCCCGCGTCTCGGCGATGTCGCCAAGGGGTGTGCTCGTGCCATGGGCGTTGATGTAATCAACAACGTCGGGGTTGACGCCGGCATCCTTGAACGCCAGCCGCATCGCCATGGCCGCACCGCGGCCTTCTTCTTCCGGCGCTGTGATGTGGAAGGCGTCGGCGGACATGCCGTAGCCGATAAGTTCGGCATAGATCCGCGCACCGCGCCGGCAGGCATGCTCATATTCCTCGAGCACGATGACGCCGGCGCCTTCGCCCATGACGAAACCATCGCGGTCCTTGTCCCAGGGACGGGACGCCGCCTGCGGATTGTCATTGCGGACGGACAGAGCCCTGGCCGCACAGAAGCTGGCCAGGCCCAGTTCGCAAAGCGCGGCTTCGGAGCCGCCGGCGATCATGATGTCGGCCAGATCATGCTGGATGTGCCGTCCGGCATCGCCGATCGCGTGCGAGCCGCTGGCACAGGCGGTTGCCACCGCCGAGTTCGGCCCCTTCAGGCCGAAACGGATGGAAACATTGCCGGCGGCGGCGTTGACCATCAGCCGGGGTACGGTGAATGGCGTCACGCGTGACAGACCGCGCGTATCCAGGACTCGCTTCTGCTCTTCCAGCGTTTCGATGCCGCCGATGCCGGATCCAATCACGGCGCCGCAGCGTTCGGTGTCTTCCTTGGAGAAATCCAGCCCGGAATCCTTGACCGCGACCACGGCCGCGGAAAGCCCGAACTGGCCAAAGCGATCCATGCGCCGGGCCTCGCGGACGTCGATCCCGTAGTCGCCGGGGTTGAACTTGGCGCACTCTCCGCCGAAACGGGTGGGATACTTGGTCGCATCCCAGCGGGTGATGGGCCCGATGCCGCTTCTGGCGGCGCAGACGGCGTCGAACAACACGTCGGCGGTCTCGCCGAGCGACGTGATGACGCCAAGACCGGTAATGACAACACGGCGTTTGCTCATGCTACTGCTCTGTCACACAACCTGCGATGGGTGAAACGACAGACAAAAATGTCTGTCGTACGACAGGCAGGAATGCCTGTCCCACCATTCTCCGATGAACTACTGCTTCTTCAGGTGCTCCTTGATGTAGTCGATGGCGGCGCCGACGGTCTGAATCTTCTCAGCCTCTTCGTCGGGGATCGACAACTCGAACGCGTCCTCGAACTCCATGACCAGTTCGACCGTGTCGAGCGAGTCGGCGTTGAGGTCGTTGATGAAGTGCGTCTCGCGAGTGATCTCACTCTTGTCGACACCCATCTGCTCGCTCACGATCTCGATTACCTTCTGTTCAATATCTTCCATAACATCCTACCTACCCTTTCATCTTGAGCGGGCAGACCTTCTGCCCTTATAGAGGCCCGGAACTATACTCGTCACGGGCTCTTTTTCCAACACACTATTCACATCACCGGCGTGGCCACGGAAATCGGAGCATCGTGCTCCTGCACGACCGCGGCCGCACGGAGTGCGGCCCTCCCGAAAATGCCACGCCGTCACATCACCATGCCGCCATCCACGCAGATCACCTGCCCGGTGACATAGCTGGCATCCGCGGATGCCAGGAACGACACCACACCGGCGATTTCTTCGGCCTGCCCGAACCGCTGCAGCGGGATCAGGCCCTTCACCGTATCTTTGATCTGGTCCGGCAGCACCTGCGTCATATCCGTCGCGATGAAACCCGGCGCCACCACATTGCAGGTGATATTCTTCTTCGCCAGTTCCTTGGCCACCGACTTGCTGAGCCCGATGAGCCCTGCCTTGGACGCGGCGTAATTCGCCTGGCCGGCGTTTCCGACCACGCCCGACACCGAGCTGATGTTGATGATACGCCCGCCGATCGCGCCTTTGAGCCGCATCATAGGCCGGGCCGCGGCGCGGGTCGCCACGAACGCCGATTTCAGGTTCGTCGCGATCACCGTGTCAAACGCCTCATCCGTCATCCGCAGCACGAGGTCGTCCTTGGTTATGCCCGCGTTGTTCACGAGCACATCCAGCCGGCCATGCTTGTCGGCCAGGCCGTCAATCAGGTCGCCAAACGCCTTGGGATCGGCGATATCGCACACCGCGACCTCAGCTGATCCGCCAGCGGCCACCACGGCGGCGACCACCTCGGCAAGCTTGTCCGCATTGCGGGCAACCGCCACGACATGCAGGCCGTCCTTTGCAAGGCGCTTCACAATGGCCGCGCCAATACCCCTTGACCCGCCGGTCACAATCGCCACTCGTTTTTCGTTCATCGCCATGAGGTAGTCCTGAGTGCTGAGTCCTGAGTGCTGAGTCCTGTCTTCCACACTCCGTGCCTTCGTGCCTTGGTGCCTCCGTGCCTTGTACTGCGAAGCTACGCGGGTTTGGCCGCCGTTAACACCTCGGCCGTGGCGAACGATTCCACCGGCAACCGGCGATTGATCTTCTTCATCATCCCGGCCAACGTTCGCCCGGGAGCCAGTTCCACGAATCGCAATCCCGCGTCGGCCACCAGCGTCTGCATGCTCTGTTCCCAGCGCACGGGCCGGATGATCTGCTGTACGAGCAGCGACTTGATCGACGTCGCATCACCATGCGGGGCCGCCGTCACATTCGCATAGACGGGCTTGCGGGGCATCGCAAACGCGATTTTTTCCAGTTCCGCGCCCATCCGGTCGGCCGCCGTCTGCATGAGCGGGCTGTGAAACGCACCGGCCACTTTCAGCGGAATCGACTTGAATCCCTTCGCCTCCGCCGCCTGGGCAACCCGGCTGCACGCCGCAATCGCGCCGCTGACGACGATCTGCCCGGGCGAATTGAAATTCGCGGGCACGAGCACCTCGCCTTGCGCCGATGCGGCACAAAGCTCGTTCACTGCCGCCTCATCAGCGCCCAGAATCGCGACCATGCCGCTCGGCGTCGCCACGGCCGCTTCCTGCATATATTTGCCACGGGCCGCGACCAGCTTGAGTCCATCCTCGAACGTGAACACACCGGCCAGATGCAGCGCGGTGTACTCGCCAAGACTGAGCCCCGCATAGACCGCATCCGTCTCGGGCGAGAGCAATCCCTTTTCCATGGCCGCCCGATAGGCCGCGATGCTCGTCACATAGATTGCCGGCTGCGACACATCGGTCTGGTTGAGCCGATCTTCCGGGCCGCCGAAGCAGATCGAGGCCAGATCCCATCCCAGCACGCGATTGGCCGATTCAAAGGTCTCTTTCGCCGCCGCGGACGCGTCGAAATAGTCCTTGCCCATGCCCGTTACCTGGGCGCCTTGACCGGGACAGAGGATGCAATTGCGAGTGGACATGGATGCGTAGTTGTTAGTTGCCAGTTGTCAGTTGCCAGCAGGGTGCGTTTCAACGCACCATTTGATTTTCAGATCGTAGGGTGCGTTTCAACGCACCATTGGAGAATTCAAATTTGAGATTTCAGATTTCAGATTTGAGATTTCGAATCTGAAATTTCAAAAGCCATCACACTCTCACCACCGCATTCGCCCACGTCAAACCCGCACCGAACGCGACAAAGACCAGCACGTCGCCGGGTTTGGTCATGCCGGCCCGCCAGGCCTCATCCAGGGCGATCGGAATCGATGCGGACGAAGTGTTGCCGTAACGCGCAATATTCACATACACCTTTTCCGTCGGCAGTTTCAGCCGCTCGATGGCCGCGTCGATGATCCGCTGGTTCACCTGGTGCGGGATGATCAGCTTGATATCCTCAGCCTTGAGGTTGCACTTCTGCATCGCGTCCTCGATCAGCTCGTGGAACCTCTGCACCGCAAACTTGTAGACCTCGCGGCCCTTGATCTGCATGAACTGCGCTCGCTGCGTCACCAAGTCCTGGTTGATCGGATGCCGCGATCCCGGCCGGCAATACAACATCTCCCAGCCATGCCCATCGGCGTGCAGCGAACTGTACAGCAGTCCCCGTTTCTTGTCGGTTGATCGTTGCAGCAGCACCGCGCCCGCCCCGTCGCCGAACAGAATGCAGCTTCCGCGATCCGTGTAGTCCGTCACCCGCGACAGCGTTTCGGACCCCACCACCAGCACATTGCGATAGCGCCCCGACTCGACAAACGCCGCCGCCGTATCCAGACAGAAGATGAACCCCGAACAGGCCGCTGTCACGTCAAATGCCGGCGTTGTGTGCAACCCGAGTTCCCGGGCGATGAAGCATGCCGTCGACGGGAATTGCATTTCCGGCGTGATCGTCCCGCAGATGATCAGATCCACATCCGCGGGCTGCATGCCGGCGGCCTCCAGCGCCTTGCGGCAGGCGATCGCGCCCATGCTCGCCGTGGTCTCGCCGTCGCCGGCGATGCGCCGTTCCTTGATGCCGGTGCGCTGCGTGATCCACTCGTCGTTCGTATCGACCAGCTTCGACAGATCGTCGTTGGTCAACCGCCGCTCGGGTACGCAACTGCCGGTTCCTACGATAATGGCTGAGTAATCCGCCATGGCTGTTTCAGATTCCTGCTTCGTAACAACTCTTAAACAAAAATAACACCATCCCCCGTCACTGCGGCTTCGCCCCGTTGCCTTCGCCGCCCAGACCGGCATCCTCGGCCACCGGCACGCCCTTCTCGATCAGCTCCACGATCCTCTCGTTTACCTTGAGCGTCACCAATTGCTTGGCGACCCGGATCGCGTTCTTGATCGCCCGCACGTCCGACTTGCCGTGCAGGATCAGGCAGTACCCACCCACGCCCAACAGCGGCGCGCCGCCGTATTCCTGCCAGTCAAACCGCTTGTACATTCGCTGCATGATCGGGGCAAACTTCAGCATCAGGTCCGGGTCAGCCTCGGCCACTTCCGCGCCAATCGCCCGGAACAACCCCTCGGCCATGCCTTCCGTGAATTTCAGAATGATATTACCCACGAACCCGTCGCAGATCACGACGTCCGCCACACCCTTGAAAATGTCCCGCCCTTCAACATTGCCCACGAAATTGATCGCCGGCTCATCCCGCATCAGCTTGCGGGCCGCTTTCACGACCGTCGTTCCCTTGGTGTCCTCTTCCCCGATGGACATCAGCCCCACGCGCGGATTGCTCATCCCACACACGGCCTCGCCATAGGCGGCGGCCATCAGTGCATATTGTTCCAAGTGCTTTGGCTGCGGAGTGATATTCGCCCCGACATCGCACAGAATCACCGGCCCGTGGAACGTCGGCACGACCACCGCAATCCCCGGCCGCGAAACCCCTTTGAGCGTCCTCATCCGCAACTGTGCCGCCGCCACGCACGCCCCCGTGTTGCCGGCCGACACCACCACATCCGCCTCACCCTTGGCGGCCATCTTGCACATCACCGAGATCGAACTGTTCGGTTTGTTGCGAATCGCCTCCACGGGCGAATCGTCCATGGTCACCACTTCGGTCGTCGGGACGACGATGTACTGCTTCTTCTGCTCGTCGGTCAACCCGCTGGTTTCCAGACCATGGCGAATGACGGTCTCGTCACCCACGAGCAGGATTCGGTCTTCGGGCGAAAGCAGGGAAATTGCTTCCCAACAGCCCTTGAGGATGGCGTTCGGCGCCTTATCGCCGCCCATGACATCCACTGCTGCTCGCACGAAGAGGCTCCTTTGCTAATTCCCGGAAACGTCGTGTCATCCACCGCGCAGGCCAAGCCCCATCGGAGCTTGCCTGAACCGAAACCCACCGCAGACCGCCGGCCGACAGATATAATTACTCTGCGGATTCCTGCTCGATCTGCAACGCCAGTCCCGGATTCACATACCCGCAATTTTCGCAGGAAACGTGGGGCAATTTTGGCGAGGCGCACTGGGGACAGCGCACATAATGGGCGGGCTTGAGCGCATGATGCGAGCGGCGTTTACGCTTCCGCTGCTTGCTGATCTTCTGTACCGGTTGCATGTCCTGCTCCTCTACGGCCTTGCGATGCTCACGCCTCGCATGAAAGACAAAAAGTATCGGCGGGTTTTCTCACCCGCCGATTCGACAGAGGGGGATAAGTTATGGATTCCCATGGACTCTGTCAAGCCTCGCCTAACACCTCGCCTAATACTCGGCGTGACTGATGACCCCGTACGGACCACGGACTACGGACTACTGACTCTCTCTAAAACTTCCCCAGTCGCAGACCACGACCTGGCCGCTCTCGTGGATGCGGGAGACGATGCTGGCCCCGGCGGCCTGGGCGAAGGCTTCTTTGGTCAGGTTGCTGACCAGGATCGTGGTGCGCATCGCGTCGTAGCGGCGGTCGATGATGTTGGTCAGCGTGCGGTTCTCCCAATCGGAATCCGAGCGCTCGTGGGCCTCATCCAGCACGAGCCCGGCGTAGCGGCAGAGCTTGTCCACCGTGCGCACTTCGTCCGGCCCGTCCGGCCGAAAACAGGCGCGGATTTCCCGGAACAGGTCCATGGTCTTGAGATAACGCACGGCTTTGCCGCCATCACAGATGTCGGCCAGCAGATCCACGGCCAGTTGCGTCTTGCCCGTGCCCCGCTTGCCCAGCAGCACCAGCAGCGGCCCGCCCGGGAGCGCATCGCGCAGTTCGCGATAGGTTTCACCCCATGCCCCGGCCGCGTCATGCCGGGCGCCGGCCTTGCCCTTGTGACGCTCGGGCACGCCGCTGTCGCGCCAGAGACGATCGGCGTCGATGAGCTCAACTCGCCGCGACCGCGTTGGCAGGGACGGCTCGCCGAGCCGGCCGTCACGCGACGTCGGTAGGGCCGGCTCGCTGAGCCGTCCGTCACGCGGCGCTGGCAGGGACGCCGCCTCACAGCCGAAGATCTTCGGCAAACTCGCCGCCAGCCTTGTCGGCCCGGCCTTGTCGGTTGCGTTGCTCATGGGTTTCTCCTCGGGGTTCAAAGATGCCCTGCCAGCCGTTCTCGATGGAGTAATGGATCGCGGCGACGGCTCGCGCCGGTCCCAGGGCGGCCAGCCGGCCCAGTTGCCGCCGGGCCGCCTCGGGCGTCACGGGTCTATGCAAGTGTTGGCGATGGCTGAGGAACTCCGTCCACGCCGTCTTGAATTCGGGAACATCCAGCGAATCCGGAATCTCTTCAAGACCAGACCGGTTTTCCGTTGAAGTTCCTGCGCAAGTTAATGGGTAAGTTCCTGGGGAAGTTCCTGGGTAAGTTCTAGTCCCCGAATCGGGCACTCTTTCCGGGCTGAATCGGGCACCCATATCGGCCGAATCGGGCAGGCTTTCGTGCTCGGGTTGGGCAGCCTTTCGGCCGGCGACACGGTCCCCCTCGGGCACGACCAGGCGGCGTCTGCTGGGACTTCCCCGGCCGGTGCCCGTCTGGAGGGTGATCAGCAACCCCATCTGTTCGAGTTGCCTGATGGTTTCGTGAACGTGCCGTCGCGAGCTGCCGATCAGCTGGGCGACGGTGGCGACGGCCGGCCAGGCGATGCCGGTGCGGTTGTCGGCGAATTTCAGGAATGCCAGCAGGGTCTTGAGTTGGCGATGCGACAGCGTGCGGATCAGGCCGGCGTCAAACAGGGCCTTGTGCAGGTCGAAAAGGATGTTGCCGGGCGGGTTTTGAGGTGTGGCGGCCAAAACAGGTGCCTCCATATTACCCGCCGCGCTGCGCGCCCGGCGCGTTTGGCGCGCAACAGCGCGCAGCGCAAAAGTGGAGTGTACGCTGTGGGGGTGTGATTCATAAAAATCGCAATTCTTTCCGGCGCGCAACACCCGCGCGCAACACCTGACTTCGGCAACCGCCGGAATATGCCGCAAAATAGCGGGCGGCGGAGCCTCCCGGACGCCGGGGAAATCGATCGGACCCCCTAACACCGGACCCGCCACAGAGCGGATTTTCGCCGTGTTCCGCGGAAACCGCCAGACGTCCAGCTCGTCGCGCGCCGGGCGTGATGAGATCGCTTGACAGGTGCGTCTGCAGGTGCGAACCTTTGATGACTATCGAAAGGACGGGTGGTATGAGGAGCACATCTCTGTTCACGACGACGATCGGTTTATTTCTGGCCTCTTGCGTCCTGGCACAGCCAACTGTGACGCCCATTCACATCGCTGAATCGAGGAGCAAGGTCCTGGTGGCGCCGAAGAAGGACGACGGCGGCATGGTCATGTTCGCCGATTCCGGAGTGGTCGTGACCGTGCGGATCGAAGGCGAGCAGGCCAAGGGCGCGACGCACTACGGGCAGATCAAGATCACCGAAGCGGTGGATGACACCGGCAAATCGCTGAAGCCCTCGGAAGACCGGGCCAGCTTCGCCGGCGAGGATGGCTTCACCGAGATCACCCGGATGAGGATGGGGGACGAGAAGCCCAGGAACATGGAGACGAAGATCGATTTGCGCCTGGAAGTGCCGGCGCGGAACGCCACGAAGATCGCCCGCCTCAAGGGCTCTTTCCAGGTCAAGGCCGGCGGCCAGGAGAAGGTTGTCTCCGTGCCCAAGGTGAAAGCGCTGCTCGGCCAGTCGCTGAAGGATCCGGCGCTCGCCGCCGCCAAGCTCCAGATCAAGCTGGCCAAGGCCGGCGAGCCGGGTGGCGAGCCGACGCTGACCATGGAAGTGACCGGCCCGATCGCGGCCATCCAGAACGCCGACGTGCTCGACGCCAAAGGGGCCAAGGTCAACAATGGCTACAGCAAGTCCGGCGGCGAAACGACCACCTATGCCCTGACGCTCGAGAGGCCGCTGGACGATACGATGACGCTGAAACTGTCGCTCATCGTGGGCCAGAAGATCGTGGATGTGCCGCTGGACCTGAAGGATATCCCGCTGCCGTAGCGGGCTGCCATCCGCGCAAGCGTGAGCCATACGCAGTGAGTTCTTTGCTTCTTGGCGGTTCAATTCAAGAGGGTCAACCGCAAAGAAGGAGCGAAGGAACAAAGAAGGGATGCGGATACAGCGGCCGAGCACAGGGGATTGCCCGGGCGCTTACCGCGCGTCCAGTTCAATCTCGACCGATTCGATCTTTCCGGCGAATTCGTTTGGTGCCCGATACGGGCCGACGGCGCCGCCGGTGTCGCTGCCGACATCCAGGCCATCGACGGGCATGGCGACGATGGTCACATGTGTTGCCGCGACAGCAGCCGGCTGATCGTCGATGGCCAGCGAGAGCGTGCCTTGGGCGTCGAGCCGGGCGGTGGCGGTGTGCGGGCCGGCGATGGCGGCGGGCGTGGTGACTGAGCCGACGGCCGGGCCGCTGCGGGCGAGGAACGTGAGCTTGCCGTCGGCAATAAACAGCGTGTATCCGTGGGCGCTGCCGCCCTGGGCGACGATGACGCCGGTCTTGGCTTGGGCGGTGTCGAACTTCGCGGTGATCGTGAAGGCCCGGCCGGCGATGGCGGGCGATTTGTCGCGGGCGAGATGGTCGCCGGATTTGAGCACGAAGCGGCGCTCCTGGCTCAGGGCGTCATCGGCCTTGGCGGCGTTCTTGCCACGCCACGCGCCCAGAGGCAGAACATCGGCTCGCCTAGCCCAGGCATCCCACGCGGCCGACAAAGCCTTGACGCGAGCGGGCTCCGACGATGCCAGGTCGTGAAGCTCGCTGCGGTCGGCCTCCATGTCGTAGAGTTCCCACGGGCTGTTTTCCTTGGCGACCAGCTTCCACTTGCCGTCGCGGATGGCACGGTTGCCCTCGTGTTCCCAGACCAGCGGTTTGCCGCGGGCGAGATCCTGGCCGGCGAACGCGGGCCGGAGACTGGTGCCTTCCATGGGCTTGATCGGCTGGCCCAGGTGTTCCAGGGGATAAGTCGCACCGGAGACATCCACACATGTGGCCATGATGTCTGGCAGTTGTCCCGGCTGGGGTTCGAGCTGGCCACGCCGGCCGGCCGCGACCCCGGCGGGCCAGTGGGTGATCAGCGGCGTGCCGATGCCACCTTCATGCACCCAGTGCTTGTATTCGCGGAAGGGCGTGTCGCTGACGTTGGCCCACGCCTTGCCATAGCCGATGTAGGTGTCGGCCGGGCCGGGCATGACGCCGGGGCCGGTGCGAACCCAGCGGCCATCGCGCGTCTGCATCGGCGGCCAGATCGACGGCTGAAGCTGATCCGGCTTCATGGCCACGAGGCCGGCCGGGGCGGGTGCGCTCGCCGAGCGGCCCATGGGTTCGGCGCAGCCGCCGTTGTCCTGCAGGAACAGGATCAGCGTGTTGTCGAGCCGGCCATCCCGTTTCAACTGGGCGACGACCCGGCCGATGCCCTGGTCCATGCAGTCGATCATGGCCGCGTAAACCTCCATGCAGCGGGCCTCCCAGGCCTTGTCCTTCACATCGGCCCAGTCAGCGGCGCCGGCCGACAGTTCGGCAGTCGCCGGGAGCAGGCCAAGCTCTTTCATCCGGGCCAGGCGTGCGCTGCGGATGGCGGCGTAACCCTGGTCGTAGCGGCCGTGGTATTTGGCGATGTCCTTTTCCAGGGCATGCATCGGCCAGTGGGCCGCGGTGTAGGCGAGGTACATGAAGAACGGCTTGTCCGGCGCTTCCGTGGCGTGCTGCTGGAGATAGTGGACGGCATTGTCGGTGATGGCGTTGGTGTAGTAGAACTGCTGTGGCTTGTAGTCGGGATCGTTCTCGGGGGTGATAAAGGTATTCTGCCGACATAGCGTGGTCGGGTCGTAGTAGCTCCCGGCGCCGGTGATCGTGCCGTAAAACTTGTCGAACCCCCGCTGCACGGGCCAGGCGGCGTTGTCGGACTTGGCACGATCGAAGCCGGTCACATGCCACTTGCCGCACATGTAGGTGCGATACCCGGCCGTTCGCAGGACCTCGGCGACGGTCACGCAGCGATTGTTGAGCACGCCGCGATAGCCATCGTAGCCGCGGTCCTCGGTCATGTGGCCGATGCCGGCCTGATGCGGATGCAGGCCCGTAAGCAACGACGCCCGCGTCGGGCAGCAGCGGCCGGTGTTGTAGAACTGCGTGAAGCGAACGCCCCCGGCCGCGAGGGCATCGAGATTGGGAGTCTGGATCTCGCCGCCATAGCAGCCGATGTCGGAGAAGCCCATGTCGTCGCTGAGGATGAGGATGATGTTGGGCCGGGCGGGTTGCTCGGCGGCCAGTGCTCCAAGGCAAAGGGCGCACACTGCAAGCGGAATCAGGATTCGCATGATCTGTTACCTTCTCGACAACGATGATGTGGAGCGCCAATGCTGGCGGCCAGGGAGTCCACCGGCATGGGCACGGTTGCCCATGACGACTGCGGAGCCGTTGGTGACGAGATCGCTGTCATCGCAATATCAAATCCTGAGTGCGTTGCGGCAGCTCAGGCAATGTCAGTTTGGCGCGACGGGCAACATGCCAGAGGATCGAGCCCTCGATATGCACAGCTTCAACGCCGTTGGTGGAGAAACCCGACTTCTGGTAAAGGGCTGTTGCCTCTCGAAGATGCCTTGCGAATCCCTTGGCGTCGCCCGCGACAATTGCCTCTACGGCGGCCCAGAATGTCATTGCGCGTTTGCGTTTGCTCGAACGAATCTTCTCAACAAGTCGCTTCAACCTGGTGCCCCGCTCGCCCCGAAGGGCAAACGCCAATGCGATCTGCACATCGTTATCAGCCGCGGTCAAGTCCCATGATCCATCGTCCACCATCAAGTCGGTGTCCGGCCATTCGACGATGCGCCGAATGGCCTTCGACTCATCAACCAGTAGTGCCATCAGTAACCCACGGCGATAGTCGTCGATCCATCCCAGTCTCGTGCGGGACTGGGCTCGTGTCATGGGCTCTGAATCCGGCCATTCCCGGTAGCCGTCACGCCAATCCCCATGACACAACTCGACCAACTTCGCCGCGCCCATCCGTGCGGGGATTCGATAGTCATGGTGCCTGTGGCTTGGTGGGACTGCCTGAAAGAAGCCAATCGCTACGGTCAGATAACAATCGTCAATTGCACTCCGAAGCTCGCCGAGCGGATTCGTGAACCCGGTGCCGTCGTCCGCACCCGTATCGCTAGTCTTGCGCGAGGCAACGTTATGCAGCATTGCCGCACAGTCATGCGATTTCAAGCCCAGTCGCTGCCAACGTCCGCCACTGCAATCTCGGATGATTTCCGCATCCAGTTTCTCGACGGGGAGGTGCCAGTCCAGATGGCGCGCCCGGTCGGCGGCTTGGCGTTTGGCCTCCTCTTCCTCCATCTCCTTCATCCCGGATTCTCCAATAAGCCGGGCAAGCTTCGCGGTCAGATCCCACTTCTTCTTGGTCCCGCCGCTAAAGACCGGTGGCCTACTCAGGCCATGGAGCGTACTGGTCTGTGGGTCGTACACGGGACACTTGAACTTCTTCATCAACTTGACGACTCGATCACGCAGTTCGTCCGACGCCCCGCGAAAAGTGAAACTGAACCAGCAACAGCCCCATTCCACGTCGGCCGAAGCGTTCTCTTCGGCGATTGCGGGAAAGCGAACCGATGGCTCGAAATTCTCGAAGGCATCCTTCAATGCGTTCAGCACTTTCTCAATGGGGATCAAATCGAAACGAGAATCAGCGACATCGCTCTTTTGCATTGGTGCATAGCTATCAGCAACGAGACGCTTGGCGAGCTTGCGTTTCGGCCGAGCAAAGACCAGTTCGTAACTCATGTTTGGCCAACCTCATCAACCTGTTTATGGCTTCGCGCATTTCTCTAACGCGGATACACCACCAGTTTCGCCGCCTTCGGAGCGAACGGCTCGATGCGGATGACACTCGCTCCAGGCTTGAGCGACTGCGTCACCTCCAACCGCAGCGGCTTGCCGATGAAACCGCCGGCGTGGGCGCCGTTAATGCTCACCGTGGCGGCGGCTTCTGGGGTGATGTCGTCAACTTCGAGATAGACCCGCGACTTAGCCAGGTCGAGCCCGGCGGGGATTTCGCAGCGGCCTTCGAACGGATCGGCCTTTACGGGGCTGAGCGTGATCCGCTTGCGGGCGTCGAGCTTGCCCCAGGGGCCGGAGCCGTAGGCGGCGGCCACTTTCGCGGGCACCCAGGCAGTGTCGTCGAAGTCGGACTTCATCCAGTCGGGCTTCTCTTCCTTCGCGCACTTCCAACTGATGTCGATGCTGCCCGTGAGCGGCTCGCCCTGTTCGAACTCAATCGTGTAGCGGCCGATGAGCCCGGCGGGATTCTGGGCGATGCCGGGTTTGTCGAGATTCACCGCAAGGATCGCGAACTGGTTCTTCCCCGGAGTCACGAACCGGGTGATGTCGGCCGTCTCGGGCTTGCGCCAGGCTTCGGTGTCGCCCCTACGCGCCGCGGCCTTCTGGCCGTTGATGTTCAGCGTGAACTCGTTGTCGGCCGAGATCATCATGCGGGCGGCCTTGATCTTGCGGTCCTGCGGAATGGTCACCGCGCCACGGAAGTAGCGCGTGCCGGCCGGGGCGTTGACGGCGGAGTTGCCCTCGGGATACCAGACCCACGAGCAGCCGTCGAGCGGGAACGGCCCATTGGACGCGACCGGCTGCGGGGCGGGTTTCTCGGGGATGGCCTGACGCTCGATGGCGATCGGCTGACCGATGGGTTTGCTGTTGCTGTCCAGGCGCATCGGCAACGGCCGCTTCTGTTGCTGGAAGACGAGCATGACGCTCTCTGACGGCTCCAGCGTGAGATCGACTTCGACAGTTTTCGCGTCGATGCGCTTCGTGGGGATGGCCGTGATCTCGTTGTGCATCGGATCCCAGCACTCGGGCTCGCCCTCGGCGGTCAGGCGGAACTTGAACTGCCGGGCGGCGCCTTCGTGGTTCTGGTTGCAGACCAGGAACACATCGCGGCCGGCCTTCTGGCGGTGCAACACATGCAGCCAGTCGGAAGTCTCGCCGGCGGCGACCTCCAGCGTCGGATGAATGCCGGCATCGCCGGTGAGGACTTTCTGGATGTCCTGCGACGACGGCTTGGCCGGCAGGAAATAGGACTTGCCGCCGGCGGGGCTGGCCTTGCAGCGGGCCAGGCCGGCGGTTGGCGTGCCCCAGATGGCGTCGGTCAGTTGGGCGATGTCCTTCGAATCGTGGCCGAGCGTGGCCGACTTGCTCGGCAGCATCCCGTAGCCGATGACCACGCCGCCCTTGTCGAAGAACTCGCGGGCCTTGGCCAGCGTGGGATACGGGATCACCTCGGCGGCCGGGACGACCAGCACTTTGTAGTCTTCCTTGTGCAGGTTGATCTGCTTGCCGGTGAGCTTGGCGTCGTTCTCCCAGGCGTCGTAGAGCAGCCAGTCGCAGTCAAACAGGGCATCCTGGAAGGCGCTGGTGAGTTCCTCCGGCCGGAGTTTCTCGCCGACGTGGTAGCTCTGGCCCAGGTGCAGGAAGGCCACGGGCGCGACGTGCCGGCCGCCCGTGAGCATGAGGCTCAGGCGATTGGTGTAGTCGGCCCAGACGCGGTAGAGCGGCCAGCGTGGCTCGAAGCCGCCGTTGTTGAAGTATGGCGGATAGTCGCTGTCATAAGGCGCCCGGGGATTGAACGAGTGCGGAATCATGTAGTTGATGCCGCTCACCTGCTCCCAATCCGTGAGCCATTTCATTTCGGCGTAGGTCAGATCCTGGTTGTAGCCGCCGAAGATTTCGCAAGCGGCGATGTCGTTGGCCTTGTTGTACGTATGCGAGATCGAGCTGGCGATCTTTGGCATCTGATAGAGCCCCATCTTCCGCTGGCCGGGGTGGACCTGGAGGCAGACCAGGTCGATGGCGCCCATGCCGCTGTGTTTCTGCAACTGCATCATGTTCCCGCCGGACATATTGCGGTCAAAGAGGCAGTTGTCGTGCTCCATGAAGTGGCCCATGGAGACAACCTTGTGTTCCGCACACCAGCGGCTCATGCCGCCGTACATGGTGCGGCCCCAGGACTCGGCGAAACAGTCGATGTAGGAATAGAACGCGGCCGTCTGCTCCTCGCCGGCCAGCTTGAACTTGTAGCCGACCAGCAGCTTGTTCAGGTCGAACTTGCGCTCGGCAATCACCTTCATCACGTCCGTGCCCCAGTCGCCCTGGGTTTCCGGCTCATCGTAGAAATGGCCGACGATTGTCTTTCCGTAGTCATCCTTATAGCGGTCGTAGTGGGGCTGATAGACGGTCTTGATGAACCAGTCGACGCAGTCGGGGCTGGCGCCGTCGACGGAAATATACTTCTGTTGCCCGCCCTTGGTGCCGTTTAACCTCCAGGTGAACTTCATGACCTTCCACTTGCCCTCCGGCACGTTCCACTTGAGCGTGCCATCCTTGACCGAGGCCGTGAGGTTGACCAGCGTCTTGCCGTCGATGGTCTCGCCCGCGGCTTCCTTGCCGGCGATGACCGCGATGAGATTGGGATCACCATAGCCGGCCTCGCTGATCTGCTTCGGGCCATCAACGCCAACCGCCGACGCGTCAATGCGCTTACTGCCATACTGCGGCGGAACCCGGCCGCCCATCATCTGGCTCGGCCACCACCAGTCGTCGTAGATGAACAACGTAAGATTGTTCTTGCGGGCGAAGTCGAGCGAGATGGTCAGATCGCGATACCACCCTTCGCCGAGCCAGTCGGTATGCGGCCGCGGCTCGGTGGTGAACGTGCCGTTGTGGCCATCAAGGATGTTCTTCAACTCGCCTTCCAACTGCGCCTTGGTCTCATCGCCGTGCAACCAGAACAGCGGCCCGGTGTTCCGCCGTGCCTCCATGGGCATCTTCACGAACTGGTCTTCGAGCGTGGCGATGGTCGGCTCCTGGGCAAGAAGTGAGTTCGAGCCGAGAAGCGCGATGAGCGTTGCGATGGTGAGCTTGATCGTGGACATGATCGGTTCTCCTGTGGCAAGCATGTGAGCGCCGGCTGCGGCCAAACCCCCGCGCGAGCAGGGCAGAGTGGCCATTCGCTTGACGGATTCTGTTAGCCCTTCTTCTTAAGATCCTTTGCACAGAGCCCTAGAAGTAGCTTCTTGTGCTCTTCTGGATATTTGGCGAGCGAGTCCTGATCGGTCGTGAACTTGAGGTAACAGCCATCTGTTTTTGGAAACACGCCTTTCGCTTCAAGTTCCGATTTCAGAGCCTCAATGTTATTCTCCTCCAGCCGAAATTGGATGAGGCTTCTTGCATTCTTTCGTGGCTTGATCCAAATGCGATCCAAGTCGCTGATGGTGACGACAAGTTTGTTTGGAAGAAACCGCAGCGTAACTTCTTCCAGCAACGTCTTGGCCAATGCCTCGCAACTCTTCGCGAGGACCAGCGTCTCGGGATGCTCTTTCTTCCAATAGGCTTCATCGTATCCGACCTGCGGCAACTCACTTTCAACATCTGGTTCCTCATATGAATCAATCATCTTTGTGAAGTGAAGACCGAGTTTCCCCTCCAACTCCACGGCGGAGACCTGGATTCCGATGATTGGAATGGCTTGGCTCAAAATATGGACGACATTGAAGAACCGCGTATTGATGCGTTCGGCGACCAAGACGGCAGTGTGATGCCTCTTTGGCCACCGCCGCTTCTCTAAATCCCAATACTCAATCGTCCGAATAATGTGGGATTCATCCGTTTCGCCAAGCATCACCTCCACTTCGAACATGGCGTCATCATCTGGATTCTTGAGCAGGAGGTCGAGGCGGCCGCCAGACGATTGAGGTTTCTCTTTACTGACGCGCTCGAGTTCACCGAGGCCGAGGACGCTCGGATCTTCGAAGATCTTGTCTTGCAACCAGTACTCGTCCTTTGCACAGTCGCGGAGTGATTTCGTCATGGTAACAGGTAGGTCGTCGTTCATAGTCTCCTCAACTCAATCAGCGATTGAATGGAATTGCTTCCAGCAAGCAGAACGATTGTCATCATCAACGGCAAGGAATCGCTCTGTCTGCCATTGCGGCAGGCTGGGAGGTCCCAGCACCTTGGATTGTCCATCAATCCGCCTACGTCCGTCAAGTGCCTTGCAGAAACCTGAGAACGGTTGTCATCCGACGCAGAGGCCTGAGGCGGGCGTCGGCCCTGAATGGGAATTCAACAAAGAGAGTCCGTCAATGAGGCGACGATGCGCGACTTTTCGGTTCGGTCACTTGACATTCTCATGCTGTCGACTACACAACGTGGTCATGCATGTGATCTCGCACAAGGCCCTGCGGCTCTTTGCAGGGCGGCATCCGGATGCGACCGGGCCGCTGGACCGCTGGTATGAACTGGCAAGCCGGGCTCGGTGGGCAAACCTCGCCGAGGTGCGGCACGTTTGTCCGCAGGCCGACGCCGTGCGCGTCACCAGCGGCCACGAGGTCACGGTGTTCAACATCGGCGGCAACAAGTACCGGCTGCTGGCGGCCGTTCACTACAATCGGCAGAAACTCTTCGTGCTGGCTATACTCACGCACGCGGAGTATTCCCGAGGCGGCTGGAAGGAGCAGTTATGAAGACCAAGGCGCGGCCAACCCGTGATGACTACCTGGACCTGGTGCGGCGCTTCCCCCTGCGCCCGGTTCGCACAGAGACGGAATACGATGCGGCCATCGCGGTCGTCAACGCCCTGGCGATTCGGGGCGAGGATGATCTGACCGCCGGCGAAGCCGATTACCTCGACGTTCTTGCCGATCTTGTGAGCAAGTACGAGGAGCAGCACCACCGCCTGCCGATGCGAACGGGCACGCCGCTGGAACGGCTGGGTTACATCGTGGAACAGGCCGGCCTGTCGGCGTCCGACCTCGGCCGACTGTTGGGCAATCGTGGACTCGGGGCCACATTGCTGGCTGGCCGGCGCGAGTTGTCCAAGGCGCATATCCGAATTCTGGCCGATCACTTCAAGGTCGAGCCTGGATACTTCTTGTAAGTCATGGGGCTACATGTAGAGCCAGAGTCTCGCTGGCCATTCTTCTTGCCACTGAACGTCTCTCGCCAAAAGAGGGCCAGCGAGGACACTGGCCCTACTGTTGCTGCGTGAACGCCGACAGCAGCCGGATGTACGCCGCCTGGTAGTAGATGGCCGGCTCGCTGATCGCCCAGCTTGCCTCGGGCCAGCCAAGGTTGAAGTCGGCGTACGCCTTGGCACGCGGCTGCTTGGAAATCCACTCGATGCTGCCATCGTTCTTCTTGCTCTTGCCGTCGAAGCTCTGATTGGCCCCGCCCACGACATAGCCCGGCGGCGGATTATCCGGCGGTTTGGCAGTGCTGCCCCAGCGCGTGTGGTAGAGGTACATCATCGACGATTCCGCGCCGAGACCCTTCATGTTGCTGAGATAGGCCGCACTCAACGGGTTGACGCCGTGGAACGAATGCAGCAGGTCCGCGCCCCGTTGCGTCAGCCGTGTGCGCTCGAGGTCGCTCAATCCCGCGTGCTCTGCGGCCTGGAGCGAGATATACCCATAGCACGCACGCGGCGAATTGCTGCCCCAGTGATACGTGCCTTTGCCGATCCAGGCGCGATACAGGTCCGCCTCGGCCGGCGGCGCCCAGCCGCGGTTGCCGGCCGAGCTCGCGAGCGTCTGCCTGATCCGGCCGCACAGCGCCGCATCGGCCCCGGGCAGCTTGAGATAGTCCAGCAGCGCCTCGGCCGCCCCGGCTTCGTAGGGACTCCAGGCACCCTCGGCAAGCTGCCGGGCTTTTCCCGCCCGATCGAGGATCACCTTGTGGAACCTGGCATCGCCAGTGACGGCCCACAGATGGATGGCCGCGAACGCCTCCATGCGGTCGTGTTCACCGGCGTCACGATTGGCCGAGCCGCTCTTGATCTCGCCATTGTCGGGTTTGTATTCACGCGGGTTTGCCTGATACCAGTCCCACGCCCGGACCGCGCGCTGACGCAGATCGTCTGCGAACGGCTTCCACGGTGTGAACTGCCCATAAACACGGGCCGCGTGGGCGAAGTTCCCGGCCGTCCACAGCGTCGACGCCGAACTCTTCTTCCCGTAATACCTCGGCCGCCGGTCCTGGCTGACCGGCCAGGCCGCGTTGTGGTCGATGTCGCCCATCTTGATGAAGACGCCGCCATCGGCATCCTGCATCTTCTTCAGCCAATCGAGCTCGAACTTCACTTCATCCAGCAGGTCCGGCAGCCCGTTGCCCGACTCGGGAATGTTGTAGTCATCGCCGAACACTTTTGGATTGGCCGAATACGCATGGAGCAGCGGGTGGATCACCTCGCCCAGGAAAGTCGGATATTTGTTGGTGTCGCCGGCATCCATCCAGCCGCCGGAAAGATCGCGGGCGGTGGTGGCATCCTGTTTCGCCCACACGGCGCGTGCCTCGCGATCCTGCAACAAACCTGCCGCATCGGTCCACGGACCTTCGGCGTACTTCCGCTCGATCGGCACCGCTTCCCGCTGGAAGTAGAACATCCGCACCGCGGCCCGCAACACGGGGTAATACACGTTCCGGGCGATCTTGAAGACCGGCGAACGCAGCCTGGTGGATGTATCGTAAATGTAGTATTCGCCGGGTTCCTTGACTGTGCTGAAGTCAAACCACCAGCCCCGATCGCCGGAATCGTCATGCACGGCGCCGTTGTTCCATGGCGTGATCGCGCCTTTGAAGACCGCCAGGCCGCTGGCCTTGCGGCGGACCTCCAGCTCGTTGCCGGGTATGTACTTGTCGCCCGCGTTGTACCCCTTCTGTGGATCGCTGATCACGGCCACCTTCTGAGCATCGGGCAGATAGCCGAACTGATCGACATGAATCCGCCCCGTAACGGCCGGGAGCCCTTTGATCGTCTCCCCGGCCAGTCGCGGCACGGCATGGGGCGGAAACGCTGCTCCTGTCGTAGCCTGAGCGACCGCAGGCCTCGATCCGAATACGGTTGGCAGTACGGCGGATAAGACCGCGGCGGCAATGCGGAGATGGCGTGCGTGCATTGATTTCCCTTTGCGATGAAGTCTAGCGTCATCACGCGGAAACGAGAATGGGTTGCGATTGTTCCGATGGTCAGAAGCGATCGCAAGTAGCAGGGCTGACGCCCTCCTCGGCTATGTGACGCGTGTTACGCGAGAAGCAGCCGGTGGGGGCACCGGCTCTACAGTTCACGGCTCCTCGAGAACCACCCGCAGCCCCACCGTTTTGAGCTGATACGACGCGAGCGTGTTTCCGCGTGAACTGCTGCGGAGCCCGCGCGGGAAACTGGCGAATGATCCGCCTCGAACCACGCGGCCCTTGCCCGTCGCCGGGCCGGCGGGATCAACGCCCGCTCCCGACGGATACGGTGCGTAGTAATCGGCGCACCATTCGGCCACATTGCCATGCATGTCATACAGGCCCCAGGCGTTCGGCTTCTTCGAGCCGGCGGGATGCGTCTTGCCCTCGGAGTTGTCGTCGAACCACGCGACGTCATCGACGTTTGCCGCGAGCGGCAGCGGCGTCCCGGCCCGGCAGGCGTACTCCCATTCGGCCTCGGTCGGCAGCCGATACGTCCTTCCTTCGACCTTCGACAGCTTCTTGCAGAACTCCACGGCATCGGCATACGAGACGCTCTCCACCGGCAGATCGTCACCCTGAAACTCCCCGCGGCGTGTACCCATCACCCGAGTCCACTGCGCCTGCGTCATCTCAGTGACGCTCATCCGGAACGCCCGCGTGATGCGAACCTTGTGCAGCGTCTCATCTTCCTCGTGTCCCTTCTGGTCGGCGGGAGAGCCCATGTCGAATTCCCCGGCCGGAATGAACGCGAGCTTCATACCGATCGAGTTGGTTACGATGTCGCCCTGCTTGGGCTCGGCGGGCGCTGCGCCAATGAAGAATACAAAATGAAAAATGAAAAATGCAGAGCAGGCCAATACAAATCGCATGCGGAAATGCTCCTTCCTTCGATCGAACGGAGGATTAAACACGAAGGCACGAAGACACGAAGCACCGTCTGGCTATCGACGCATTTCGTGGACACAAATGCTTTACTGCAAAGAACAAACAACCAATCTCATCGCCATGCCTCGCTCGCCAACCAAGCATCGCTTCGTGCCTTCGTGCCTTCGTGTTTAACTCTGCTGCCGCGTCACGTCTTCAGCGTCTTGGTATCAAACTCCAGCTTCTCCGCCGCCTTCATCATCTCGTCCCACGTCACCAGCGTTTTCTTATACGCCGCCGTCCGGCCCAGGATC
>JANYKD010000140.1 GCA_025361735.1 Phycisphaerales bacterium | reverse complement strand
TGACTGCGTGGTTCGGCAGGGCGGCCGTGAATTCGCCGCGCCAGTGGGGGTTGACCGACCAGAACGTCTCAAAGAAGCCGCCGATCCAATCGAGGAATTCCTTGCCGGCCTTCTCCTTGGGGACTTCAACCGCGTAGTGGATCATGCCGACGCCCACGCCCTTCTTGGCCAAGGCATCAAGTTCCTTGAGGTGGGGAATCACCGGATGTCCATCGCCGCCATCGGCGTAGATGATCACGGCGGCCGCTCCGTCCAGAGCATTGGCCTCCTTGGGCCAGCCATTGACGTAGACGTCGGCCTTCACCCCCGGCACATTGTTGTTGAGATACCATGCCAGGAGCATGCAGCCGGCCTTGTGCTCGTGCTGGCCCCAGCCGTGGCTGGGCTTGCCGGCGATGAACACGATGCGCTTCTTCTCGGCGGCCGGCGCGTCAGCGGCGTGCGCCGCCAAACCCCAGCCCATCACGACCAATACGAGGGCAAACACCTTAAGCAATCGCATTTACTTTTCTCCTGAGTTTTTGGGGACCAGTCGGATTCTGTAACTTCACCGAGATAATGTACTGGCCACGAGGCGTGCTGTTGCAGCGACGGATGGTTGTCGAGCGGTCCACACACCGATCGCCCCCGCTGGCTCAACGTGGTGAAGCTTGACGTGCTTAAGGATGACAATCGTGCATAAATACCCCATTCTAACACGACGTTCGTGCACATACTGCATAAAGAGGACTGAATGCTCGGGGTTTTTGGGGCGTAGAACGAGTGGTCCGGTAATTGCTAATGTCAAAATAGATAATTCGAGGTGGTGAGTTGTATTATCACATCTGTACCTCGAACCCCACAATTTGTCGCCTTTGAATTGGCGTCCGGCATCCGCTTGTGATTCTGCGCGAATCATTCCGAGCGTGCTTGGCCGGTGTTTTTCATTTATCCACACAGCCTTAACGGTTCCACAACATTCGGGAAATATAGATGGATATTCTGCGGAGTCGGTTTCTACTGAGCGCAATCGATGTCATCTAAAGTAGATTCGTGGAAGTCCGATAACGTCGTCGCTCTGTCCACATAACAATCCACAATGCTAGTCTTTATGCTTACAGGAGATACAACGCAATGTGGATAAGCTGTCGGTGCGTGGTGTTGAATTTCCTTCGGGAAATGGACAAAGTCTGGTATAACCCTCGCATCACTCATGTCGGTGGCGAAGAGTTAAGATAGTGAAGTTCAAAAAGTTAACCCAGGTTTGATAACGGATCCGGAGGATCCGGTGCTACCGGGAGAATGCGTGTGGAGATGGAGCTCGAGTACCACACCTGTTCTGCCCGTGAGGTCTTGTTCTGGCTTGCTCGGTGGTGGATGGAGCCCCCCGAGCGGGCGCGCGGTGGTATTGGTCGGGTGGAAGGAATGGCTGTATGTCGCCAATGTCTTGCCACAGTGTGCAGTTACAGACCCTGCTCCATCACGGTTGCGTGAAGGTCAAGGTCACCGATCCCAAGTTGCTTGCCAGGGAGCGCGAACGCTGTGAACGCTTCGGACTCAGGCTCGGCAGCGAAGTGAACACGGCGTATCGCCGACCCTGGCTCTACGTGACGCTGGCCGCCAAGGTGCGTGATCCGGGCCAGCTTCTTTCGGCCGAAACGGTGCTCAGGCCGCGAATGGACTGATTTCTCACTGTCTCTGTTTGTTTCCGGGCTCTTCCCTTACCACAGAAACCGGCCGCGCGATATTGCAGGCCAAATTGCGATGGAGCATGCTATGAACACTGCTAATGTAGTAGATACGACTGAAATGTTTTCACTGCGAACCCACGACGTGCTCGGCCGGATCTACGGCGCCACCCGGCGGCCGACGCTGGCGACCAGCGTCTTCCGGTTCGAATGCCGCCCGCTCGACCGCAACCGCATCACCGTCGAACGCTGGGCAATCATCAATGAAAACTCACGAACAGTGACGTTTGTGACAACGTACAACGGACGTGCGGGATCGCGTTTCAACGTCGCCCGCAACACCCATCGATTCGACCTCTTCTGGGTCTGTCAGAAGCTTACCGACTTTCACCCCGTTCCGATCGATCAATGCCCCGTGGCGGCGCCCGACCCAGTCTCTCCGGCGGATCGGAATTGGCGCTGGCTCGTATCCTGACGTGCGGAAAACCAAGGGCTGCGGCTACGTGGATCCCGGAAAAAAGGCGGCGTGACGGCTCACAAGGCCACGAATGTCTCCGCCGGGTATGCGGCCACCTGGGCCGGCCGCACGACACGTGATGGACAGGTCACGGATGACCGCCATGCCCGACTTCGGAATGGCAACGTATCGCCATCCGCAGCCCATTTTCCGCCCGTCAGACGCTCATGGATGAGTGGCCGCCACTTTCTTTATCAACACGCTCCCGTCCCGGGAGCAGGTCCCCGCGGACCGCGTAGCCTGAGGAGATTACACATGTTGTCGCAGCCAAGCGAAATTGTGTCCCCGAGCCTGCCGCCCTGGTGGCGAATGCTCTCCCGCTGCCGCGACGGAGCCGCCTATGTCCGTTCCGATGAACTGATCGTCGTCTCGAATGTGATTCCCGACGAAGCCGGCGAACAGTGGCTCCATGTGTCGCTTTCCCGCCACGAACGCGCCGTTACCCTCCGCGACCTGCAGGATGTGAAGCTGAATTTCGTCGGCCCCAACCGCATCGCGGTACAGATTCTTCCGGCCGAAGCCCGCTGCTGGGCAGGCCTCCGTTGTTTCCATCTTTGGGCCAGCCTTACCGGCCGGCCGTTCCCCGGGTTCCTCCGTCCGCCGGACATGGGCGGGTGAACCTGCAACAGTCCACTCCTTTCCTTCCCGATGAGGCCTGGGGACGTTCCCCGGGCCTCTTTATTTGCATTCGTTGATGGTTGATAGTTTATAGTTGATGGTGATGGTTGGTGGTTGTAATGACTATCCACTATCAACTACCAACTATCAACTATCCCCTAATCCACCTTGGAATCCAGCCAGGCGCACACCGTGTGGAACAGCAGCTTGTGTATTTCCTGAACGCGGGCCGTGTCGTTGTGGGCGACGAGCAGCTCGATATCGCACGCGCCCCGCAGCTTGCCGCCGTCCTTACCGAGGAATGCGCACGTGGTCAGGCCGTTGGCGCGGGCGGCATCGACGGCCGCGAGAACCGAGGGGCTGTTGCCGCTGGTGCTCATGGCGATGAGGATGTCCCTGGGATTGCCCAGTGCCTCGACCTGTCGCGAAAAGACCGCGTCATAGCCGAAGTCGTTGGCCGCACAGGTCAACACGGTGGAGTCGAGCAAGGCAATCGCCGGCAAGGCCCGGCGGTTCTTGCAGAATCGAACCGACAGTTCCTCGGCGAAGTGCATCGCGTCGGCGGCCGACCCGCCGTTACCGCAAATCAACGCCTTCCCTCGGCGCCCAAAGCATTCGAGCATCGTATCGGCCAGCCGCTGCAGTTGCGGCGCATACGACTCGGCCTGCGCCAGAAGCGCGGAGAGATCGGCAATGGACTTGGTGAGAAAGGGTTTGATCATAAGGTGCTTGCGTTGAGGACATTCTAACGGCCCGGCGGTAATTCGTGAACCATTCGATATACTGTCCCGGATTGACACCGTATGTTGCAGACGCCAAAGCACAAGTTCCGCGTTGCCGACGAGTATCAGGCCCTGTTGCGCCACCTCGGCCTAAGCGCTGAAGCCATCTTCACCCATCCTGGCATCAAAGTCTGGCGCAAATTACCCGATCGCGAAAACGCCTATCTCGACGGACTCCGCCCGGACGGCACTCCCGTGCGGCTGCACATCAAGCGCCACGAGCCCGTTCGCTACGGCTATAACCCCGCCGACCTGGAATCCCAGGGAATCCGCGCCCTGCAAGTGGAGGGCATTCCCACTGTTCCGCTGGTTGGTTGGGGTATGCTGGCCGACGGCCGCAGTTTCCTCATCAGCGAGGACCTCGCCGATTTCCGCGCCGCCGACAAGATGATCGAAGCCGGCACGCCCTTCGAGCGTCTCCTGGCACCCACGGCCGAATTGGCGGCCAAACTTCATACCCGCGGACTGCACCATCGCGACCTCTACCTCTGTCACTTCTTCGCCAAAGAAACCGGTCTCACCGTCGACGTCCGCCTGATCGACGCCGCCCGCGTCAAACGCCTTCCGGTGCTGTTCTTCCGCAATCGCTGGATCGTCAAAGACCTGGCCCAGTTCTGGTACAGCGCCACGCGTCTTTCCGTCCCGCCCGAATTGCGTCGCAAATGGCTCGAATCTTATGCTGCCACCCGCTCCGTGAAGAACATCGACGCCCTGCAACGGCAGATCGAGCGCAAGTCCGCCTGGATAGAGCACCACGACGCGAAACTGCAACGCAAGCAGCCCACCCGCAATGTCTCCATTCCCGGTGCGTAGCCGGCCGTCTGTACGTGCGACGAAATTCCGGCTATTCCGGCAATCTTCTTGCTTCGCCGATTGGCGCGTCTACAGTATGGAGTAGTGGAGTTTGAAGCCCATCAACTCCCGGAAAAAGATCAAAATCCTCGGATGACTAAATAAAGGGTAATCCGGCCAACAGCCGGAAGACCCGTTAACGAGTAAGCCGACGCAATTGAACACCGCTGGTGTTCGGCTGCGTCGGTTTTTTTATTGTCTCGGCGCGATGTGCCGTAGAGCACATGCACCGCTGTGATACGTGTAACGGATGCCGCGGGATGCGTATCTGCAAGGTGTGGAACCTGAGTACAGGTCCATGTCGGTACCAGAATCCCGCGTCTGAGTCGGCATATTTTCAAAAGGAAGAGTCATGCAAGTTACGCAATCAGTGATAGCAGCCATGGAGTTTCGGCGGGCGATGATCCTGCGCCAATGCGCGCGGACGGCAGCGATCGCCGTGGCGCTGAGCTTTGGCAGCGTGTTGGCTGTACCGCCCGAAACAGTCGACACCACCAAGAACCCGGCCCAAATGCCGGCCGAAACCGGTCTGGTTGTCACTGCTAATGATGATTTTGCCATGGCCCGCACCTGGCAGAAGGAAAGTGACATTGTCGGCAAGAGCGTCGTGAACGTCGCCAACGAAAGCCTGGGCAAGATCGAAGATATTGTCGTCGACGCCAACTCCGGGCGCAGTCTGTACGCGGTACTCTCGTTCGGTGGATTCATGGGCGTGGGTGACAAACTATTCGCCGTTCCCTGGTCAGCGCTGCAACTCCGGGATGACGCCAAGGCGTTCACTCTCAATGTTGACAAGGAAACGCTGAAGCAGGCAACGGGATTTGACAAGCAGCAGTGGCCCAACTTCGCGGATGAGACGTTCGCGATCACCACCTTCAAGTTCTACGGCCAGACCCCATTCTGGCGTCCGTCGAAGGACAAGACCCAGCAGGCTGCGGATCTGAACACGCGTATCTCGCAGGGCGAGTTACGACAGCGGTGGTATCAGCGCCCTGCGTTGTGGCAGAAGACCAGTGATCTGCGCGGAAAACAGGTGTTCAGTCCCCAACACGAGGACCTGGGCAAGATGAGCGACCTCGCCATTGATCCCAAGTGCGGGAGAATCCTGTACGGGATCGTCTCGTCCGGCAGAAAGCTTCTTGCGGTTCCCTTCGCTGCCTTCACGCTTCATGCTGATGTCAAAGCATTCACGCTCAATGTCGACGCACAGCAGTGGAAAGGCGCGGCGAGTTTCGATAACGACCACTGGCCCAGCCTGGTTGACGCCGTATGGTCGGCCGGGATAAACGAATATTACCACGTCGATCCCTATTGGACGGCGGCCGGTAACGTAAAGACCGAGCATATGCGTCCAATCGGTGATTCCACGGTGGGTGGTGGGATCCGCAGTCCCGATAACACGGGGATCAATGCCCGCGATCGAAACCCCGATGCGAAGACGGCCGGTGCCCAGGGGCAGGGAAAGACGGACGTTCAGCTGACGGCGGAAATTCGCCGGCGAGTAACGGGCACGACGATGTCCATCAACGCTCAGAATTCAAAGATCGTGACCCAGAGCGGCAAAGTGACGCTGCGCGGGCCGGTCAGGGATCAGGGCGAGAAAGACGCGATCGGCCGCATTGCCATCGAGATCGCCGGCCTCGACAACGTGGACAATCAGCTTGATATCCCCTCGAAGTAGAGAGTAAGGCCGATCCGTTCGCGAATGCGGGCGCGGCATCAGTGAAGAAACATTAACCATTTTGGAGATACGATGTCAAAGAACGCAGTATTCTGCATTGCAGGACGTGAAGAGCAGGCCCACCGGATCATCGGCCAACTCAAGGACGCCGGCTTTTCCGGCAACGACATCTCGGTGTTGTTCCCCGACAAGAGCAGCACCAAGAACTTCGCCCATGAGAAGAACACCAAGGCGCCCGAAGGCGCGGTTGCCGGTGCTGGCACCGGCGCGGCCGTAGGTGCAGCGTTGGGCTGGCTGGCGGGCATCGGCCTGCTGGCGATCCCTGGCCTTGGGCCGTTCATTGCCGCGGGTCCGATCATGGCCGCCTTGAGCGGCGCTGCGGTCGGCGGCACCGTCGGCGGACTCACCGGGGCGCTCGTCGGCATGGGCATTCCCGAATTCGAGGCCAAGCGCTACGAGGGTTTCGTCAAGGATGGCAACATTCTGATCTCCGTTCACTCGGAGAACAGCGACGAGACCAGCCGCGCGAAGAAGATCTTCGAACTGGCCGGAGCCAGGGATATCTCGACTGCGGGCGAGAGTGGACTGGGCGAAAATGAGCCCAAAGTAACTGTTTCCGTTCGGAGAGATCGCACGGAGGCCACCGCCGGCACTCCGTACTAAATGACTGCCCTATAAATGCTGCAGGGTGCGACGGGTAATGCTGTGCGCACCCTGCCGCTCTTGGGGCGCTGCCTGTTGGCTCGGCGTTTCCGAGACGGACGGAAATGGCTCTCAAGTCCGACAGGCTTAATCGGAGACAAATATGCTTGACTGCGTAAACACAATGTGGCCCTTGGCTGCTGCCGGATACTCGCTGCTCTATCTCCTGTTCGGTGGAGGCCTCGGTGGCGCCGTTCTCATTTTCTTTATCGCCAAAATGCTCGGGAAATAGCCACCGGCAATGGGATGAAGGAGACTACCCATGGAACGACGTGTTCTACTCAAATGCGCCGCAGCCTTCGCGGCCTGGTCGGGATTGCGCGTATCACAGGCCGCCGCGGCCGAAAGCGACCGGCCCGCGGTCGCACCCGCCGGCCCCAGGCCCAGTCAGTCGCTGCTCGAACTCGGTCCTGCGCCCGCCGAAGCGCGAAAAGGGGATATGCTCTACCGCGCGCTCGGACACACCGGCGAGCGTATCTCCGCGTTTGGTCTGGGCGGCCACCACATCGGCCTGGTGAAGGAGGAGCAGGACAGCATCAAGCTCATCCGCTCCGCCATCGATCGCGGCATCACTTTCATGGACAACTGCTGGGACTACCATAACGGCAAGAGCGAAGTCTGGATGGGCAAGGCCCTGCGCGACGGCTACCGCGAGAAGGTCTTCCTCATGACCAAGATCGACGGCCGCAGCCGGCAGGCCGCTGCCAGCCAGATCGACGAATCGCTTCAGCGGCTCCAGACCAACCACATCGATCTCATGCAGATCCACGAGAACCTGCGCATGGAGGATGCCGACCGCTGCTTCGCCGACGGCGGCGCCATCGAGGCGCTCGAAGAGGCAAAGAAATCCGGCAAGATCCGCTTCATCGGCTTCACCGGCCACAAGGATCCCATCGTCCACAATCGGATGCTGGACGTGGCCGCCGATCACAAATTCCATTTCGACAGTTGCCAGATGCCGCTCAATCTGCTCGACGCCAGTTTCCGGAGTTTCGCCCAACATGTTGTTCCGCGGCTGCTCCAGGAGGGCATCGCCGTCCTCGGCATGAAGCCGATGGCCAGCGGCGCCATCGTCAAGAACCAGATCGCCACGCCGAAGGAGTGCCTGACCTACGCCCTCTCGCTTCCAACCTCGGCCGTGATCACCGGCATCGACAGCATGGAAGTGCTCGCGCAGGACCTGGAGATCATGAAGGATTTCAAGCCGCTCGACGCCGTCCAACTGCGCGATCTCCTGGCCCGGACCCTGAAATCCGCCCAAACCGGCAACTACGAAAAGTTCAAGACCGCCACCATGTACGACGGCACCGCCCTCCACCCTGAGTGGCTGGGTTGACAGGAGGAACCCATGCCCCAAGCCGATAAGTCCAGCTACACCGACAAACAGAAACGTCAGGCCGAACACATCGAAGCCGGCTACGAGAAGAAAGGGTTCAGCACGAAGAACGCCGAAGCGCGAGCCTGGGCGACCGTAAACAAACTCAGCGGCGGCGGTAAGAAAAGGGCTCCGGCCGGAAGCCTCGCTGAGTTGCTGACGGCCCATTCCCGGGGGGCGGCAATTCGCGAGCTTGGGATCCATGCAACATTAACTCCGCAGGCCCGAATGGGCCGTTGCCTTTGGTAGCCGTGGCCGTCAGGCCACAGAAATCAAGGCGAGTCGTCAGAGGCCCGAAGGGCCGACGCATTGGGAGATATTTCCCTTTGTCTTTGCCCCGCTGCCGATTTGGAGGTACAAACCCGGTCACACACTTCACGGAGCCGGACATGACCGCCATAACTTCGCGTTTTCTCGGGATCGTGCTCGCCACCCTGACCGTGACCCCCGTCCCGGCCAAGACCCTTTTCCAGATCGGCAAGCCCGACCAATCCAATACCGAGTTCGCCCAGGCGCCCCGCGACTATGGCCTCATTAAGCAGGATGGCCTGTTCGCCGTCGGGCAGTCCGACCCCAAGCGAGACTGGCCCTATGTACACGCTGGTCCTGGCGATGCCTGGGCGGGCACCAAACAGCATACCTTTCACATCCTCTTCGATCTCAAAACTGTCCCGGCCGACGGAACCTGCACGCTCACCCTCAGTCTCCTCGATACGCAAAAGCCCACTCCGCCGCGCCTCGCGGTCACCATCAATGGCCAGACGTTCGAGAAACAACTCCCCCCCGGCGGCGGCGATGACTCCGTCAACGGCCAGCCGGCCAAGGGCAAGCCGTACGCCTGGCCGCTCGAGTTCCCGGCCGGCCTGCTCCATAAAGGCCTCAACACCATCGCCATCAAGACCCTCAGCGGAAGCTGGATGCTCTACGACGCGGTGACCTGCGACACGCCAGACGGCGCGGAATTGGGACAGGTATCTCACACCGCCGTTCTTTCCGCCGATGGGCCAAGTGTCCTCACACGTGACGGCGATCGACTCACCCAGCCGGCCACGCTGCGTGTCGCCCATTTCGGCCAGCCGGCCAAAGCCACGCTCAAAGTCGGTGCCGTCTCGCGCGATGTCGAACTTCAACCGGGCGTTACCGACACCCAACTGAACCTCCCGGCCGTTGAAAAGCCCACCGCCGTCGAGGTCTCGCTGGCTGTCAATGGCGCAACGCTGCCATCGCAATCCGTCACGCTCAAGCCCGTTCGCAAATGGGAGGTCTACCTCCTGCCCCATTCGCATGTGGACATCGGCTACACGCACATCCAGGCGGATGTTGAGAAGGTGCAATGCAAGAACCTCGAAGATGCCATCCGTATCGCCCAGAAGACCGCGTCGTATCCCGAAGGCTCGCGCTACAAGTGGAACGCCGAGGTCATGTGGCCGATCGACGTCTATCTGCGCCAGGCCACGCCCGAGCAGCGTAAATTCCTCTTCGACGCCATCAAGGCCGGCCAACTCGAACTCGACGCGCTCTACGGAAATACACTCACCGGCCTCTGTCGTCCGGAAGAGCTGGTCCAGCTTGTTGAGTTCGCCCAGACCACTGGCAAAGCCGCAGGTGTCAGCGTTGAATCCGCCATGATCTCCGACGTGCCCGGCTATGTCTGGGGCATGGTTCCCGTGCTTTCGCAGGCGGGCGTGAAATATTTCTCCGTCGGCCCCAACGAAGGCGACCGCATTGGGCGGACTATCTCCGCGCACGGCGACAAACCGTTCTACTGGATCAGCCCCAGCGGCCGGGAAAAGGTGCTCGTCTGGATCGCCGGCATGGGCTATTCACACTTCCACGGCGGTGGGCTCACGCGCCGCTCCGATGAACTCTGGCGCTATCTCAACCGGCTCGAGTCCCAGGACTATCCTTACGACATCGTCCATGTGCGCTACAACGTCGGCGGTGACAACGGCGGGCCGGACCCGGCCGTGTCCGACTTCGTCCGCGACTGGAACGAAAAGCACGCCTACCCGCGCCTGATCCTGGCCACCACCAGCGAGATGTTCCACGCATTTGAGAAGCGCTACGCCGACAAGGTGCCATCGCTCAAGGGCGATTTCACGCCCTACTGGGAAGACGGCGCTCCCTCCACGGCCGCCGAGACCACCATAAGCCGGGCCACGGCCGACCGGCTGGTGCAGGCGGAGTTCCTCTGGAACGCCCTCAATCCTGCGGCCTATCCCGCCGACCGCATCAACGACGCCTGGCGCGGCGTGCTGCTCTACAGCGAGCACACCTGGGGCGCCCACAATTCCATCAGTCAACCGGATGCCCCGTTCGTGAAGACGCAGTGGGCCACCAAGCAAGGCTTCGCCGTTGAAGCGGACAAGATATCGAAGCAGGTGATGGCCGAGATTCTGCCCAAGTCGGCCGGTCCGGCAACGGCCATCGACGTGATCAACACGACGTCGTGGCCACGAACGGATCTCGTCGTGGTCAGCAAGGAATTGGCGGCGGCCGGGAACGGTTTGCGCGGACCCGACGGGCAACCCGTCGGCACGCAGTTGCTCGCCACGGGTGAGATGGTCTTTGTCGCCGAGAACGTCCCGCCGCTGTCGTCGGTACGCTACACATTCGTCAATCCGCCTGCGGCAACGGCAAAATTCAATTTCGGAATACTGAAGGTTGAAGAGAGCTTCATCTCAAACTGGTTCGCTACCATCAAGGTGGATCCGGTCACGGGAGACATTAGCAGTCTTCTGAGTGGTAAGTCCGCTCATGACTTCGTGGACGCCAAGGCCGGTTCCGGGCTGAATTCCTACACCTATCTCATCGGCGCTGATGCGAAGAAGGCTCAGCGCAACGGTCCGGCTAAAGTCTCCGTCAAGGAAGACGGTCCGGTTATGGCCTCCCTGGTTATTGAATCCGACGCCCCAGGCTGCAACAAGCTTACCCGCGAAATCCGCCTCGTGTCGGGGCTCCGTCGCGTCGATCTCGTCGACACTTTCGACAAGAAGCCGGTCCGCCAGAAGGAAGGCGTACACGTCGGCTTCGCGCTGAACGTCCCCGATTCGCAGATGCGCTGGGACACGGCCTTCGCCACGGTTCGTGCTGAAACCGACCAACTGGCCGGTGCCTGCCGCAACTGGTACAGCGTGCAGCGGTTCATCGACGTTTCCAACGATCAGTTGGGCGTGACCATCGCCTCGCCCGACGCCCCGCTCTGGGAGATGGGCGGCCTGACCGCCAATGTGCTGGGCTCGGCCAACAACCCCTCGCTGTGGATCGAGAAGAATCCGCAGTCGGCCACGCTCTATTCCTGGGTCATGAACAACCACTGGCACACCAACTACAAGGCCGATCAGGAGGGCCCGCTCACCTTCCGCTTCTCCCTGCAGCCGCACGGCGCATTCGCGTCGGAAGACGCCTATCGCTTCGGCACCGAAATCGCCCAGCCGCTGCTGGCTGTCCCCGTCATCGACAAGCCTCTGGTCGCTCCATTCAAGCTCGACGCCGCCGGCACAGTCGTCTCGTGCATCAAACGCAGCCGCGACGGTAAAGCCACCATCGTGCGTCTCTACAACCCGTCGGCGAAGACGGACAACGTGAAGTTCACTTGGACGACCACTCCCACGTCAGTCTTCCTGAGCGACCTCACCGAGAACCCCCTGAAACCCGCCGGCGCGGCCATTGAACTCGCGCCAGGCGATGTGCTGACCCTGCGCGTTGAATGACTGGTTAACCTACCGCCCCATGAACGGCGGCGCGTATCCGACGCCGGACAAAGCCCGGGCGCAGTGGACGTGCACGCGACACGGGCGAGACTGTTGGCCGGTTGACAGTCCAAATCGAGCCGAAATCAGCCGTCGTCAAACCGGGCGCGGATGTCCTGCCGAAAGTTGAACTTGTCGCGGACGAGGCCGCCCGGGCCGACGGCGACAAGCAGGGCGGCGTCAGTCGCCAGCATACTTCGGGGCTTCGCCTTTGAGCATTGCCGCCGTGTACTGCGCCGCACGTTGTACGTAATTATTCGTGTCGGACCTGGCCTTCTCGATCGCCGCCAGCGCTGGCAGGGCGGTCTTGCCCAGGTTCTGAAGTGCATTGGCTGCCTGGAGGCGGACCCAGGGGTTGGCGGCGGCTAGCAATGCTTCCTGAAGTGCGCCCAGGCCTTTGGCGATCTGACCAATATGGCACAACGATTCGGCCGCCGCGATGCGGACTTGCGGTGAGGCATCGGCCAGTCGTTTGTTCAGGGCGTCGGCCGCGCCGGCGGCTTTGTCCTTGAGCATCACGCAACCAAGCGCCGCCCAGTAGCGGATGCACTCGTTCTCATCCTCCATCCAGCCGATCAGCTTTGGCAGATCGGCCGGGTCGCGGTGGGCTGCGATGGTGGCCACTTCCAGTATCGTCTCCAGCGGATAAACCTTGACGTCATGGCCCTTGTCATAGCCTTCCAACGGCGAGCCTTCAGGAACGAACCCATTGTCGCGATACTGCAGAATATGCTGGTTGCACGCCGCCCGCATGCGCTTGAGGATATCCTGATATTCCGGGCTGGCGGCCAGGTTCTTCACTTCATCCGGATCGCTTTGCACGTCATACAATTCTTCCTCGGGTTTCTCTTCCCAGAACGCCTTCTGTGGGCCGGTGAGTTTGCCGGCCTGGTACATCGCCCACCACTCCTGCACCGACTTCTGGTTGAACATGAACTGCACGTGCTGCCCATGAGGCATATGGGGCATGTAGTTGTGCAGGTAGTGATAGCGCTTGTCGCGGACGCTGCGGACGCAGTCGTAACGTTCATCCATGCGGTTGCGAAAGCCAAAAGCGTATTCCTGGGGGCCGGCGTTCTGCTTGCCAAGAAAGGCGTGCCCCTCCATGTGCCTGCGAGCATCGACGCCCGCCAGGCTCAACACGGTCGGGGCAAAATCCACAAACGAAACCGGAGCATCGAGCCGTGCACCCGGAGCGGCCGGAGCCAGGTGTTGGCACTTCTTCGGGAACCGTACGATCAGCGGTACATGCAGGCCGCTGTCGTAGCAGAAGCGTTTACTGCGGCCGAGCACGCCGCCATTGTCGCCGTAGTAAAAGACGATGGTGTCTTCCGCAAGGCCGTCGTCTTCGAGTTGATTGAGCAGTTTGGCGACCTGGTCATCCAACCGCGACATGTGGTCGTAGTAGTTCGCACGATCGCGGCGGAACTGCGGCGTGTCAGGATGGTAGGCGGGCAGATCGACCTTGGCCGGATCCACGGGATGCGCTACGGGCTTGTACTTGGCCGTGTTCTGCGGGAACACCTGGCTCTCGTGGGTGACCTCATGGTTGAAGACAGCAAAGAATGGCTTGCCCTTGGGCCGGGCACGCCAGTGGGCTTTCTTGCTGGACTCATCCCACGTGTCCTTCATGTTAATGGGCGAGTTGTAGTCGGTCTTGGCGTTGTTGGTGCAATAGTAGCCGACATCGCGCAGATAGGCCGGGAAGCCGCGCAGCCCGTCGGGGAGCTTGCCTTGCGCTCGCATGTGCTCGGCCGGGCCGCAGCTTGTGGCGTACATGCCCGTGATGAGCGTACAGCGCGAGGGTGCGCACACGGGCGCCTGCGAGAAACAATTCTCGTAGAGGATGCCTTCCGTCGCGAGTTTGTCGATCGCAGGCGTGTGGACCAGTTTATTGCCGTAGCAGCCCAGGTAAGGGTTGTTATCCTCGCTGACGATCCAGAGGATATTCGGGCGGGCCCCACCGCCGGCGACCTGTGCGAGCAGGGGGGTTGTAAGTCCGGCCAATCCGGCTCCGGCTACCACGGATTCGACAAATCGTCGGCGGGTCAGGGTTCTCAGCGAACTGTGATTCTGTTGCATGGGCTGTTCTCCGGCCACGCTGACGTGGCATCCATTATTCTGCTCGCATTCTGACGGATGCCTTCGCGGCGCAACGCCTTGATCCAAAATGGCATCCGGCAACCCATCCAGCTACTTTTCCGGGCTGATGAGCGCAAAGCGGCCGCCTTCGCGCGTTTCGACGTAGAGGCGGACGCCCTTCTTGAGATCCTGTTTCTTCATCGCCGCATCGAAATCCTCGGCGTTCTTCACCTCGGTATCGCCGACCTGCGTGATGACGTTGCCGACGCCGAGCATCTCTTTGGCGGCCGGGCTGTTGCGCTCGACGGACGTGATCACCACGCCTTCCTTGACATCAACGCCGTATTGGCGGGCTAGCTCGGGAGTGAGTGTCTTGACGCGCAGGCCGATGTTGTCAGGTGCGGCAACGTCGCGTGCAGTGTCGCGGGCCGGACGGGCCGAGGCGAGGTCGTCGGGCAGCTCACCGAGTTTGATCGTCGTCTCGGTATCCTTGCCGCCGCGGAAGACGCTGAGCTTGATTTCCGTGCCGGGAGCCATGCCGGCCACCACGGAGCGGAACTGCTGCACGGTGTCGATCAGCTTGCCGTTGATGCCCGTCACGATGTCGCCCTTTTGAAGCTTTCCGTTGGCCGGAGTGTTGGCGATGATCTGGTTGACAAGCACACCCGTGGGCTTGGTGTAGCCGAAGCTCTCGGCCAGTTGCTGGTTCCGGGATACATCGGTGATGCCGACGCCGATCCAGCCGCGTGTGACCTTGCCCTTCTCCTTGAGCGACTGGTAGACGTAGCGAGCCTGGTTGGAGGGAATGGCGAAGCCGATGCCCTGGAACCCGCCGGACTGCGAGGCGATGGCGGTGTTGATGCCGATGATCTCGCCGCGGAGGTTCACCAGTGGGCCGCCGCTGTTGCCGGGGTTGATCGGGGCGTCCACCTGGATGAAGTTCTCGTAGCCGTTCATGCCGAGAATGCCGGCCTGGCGGTTCAGGGCACTGATGATGCCGTGTGTCATCGAGCCGACGTAGCCGAACGGCGAGCCGAACGCCAGGATCCAGTCGCCCTTCTGGGCCTCGTCGCTATTGCCCCACTTTGCGGGACTCAGGCGGTCGGCGGTGATCTCGAGCACAGCCAGATCCGTTCGTGGATCGGCGCCGAGCAGTTTCACCTTGGATTTGTGTACCTCGCGGCCATCGGAGAAGGTAATGGCAATTTCCGAAGCCCCACCGGCCACATGGTTGTTGGTAAGGATATATCCCTTGCCGTCGGCGGCTTCGATGATCACGCCGCTGCCGGTGCCGATGGTGTCAAAGTTGCCTCCATCATCGAATGGCAACTCGTCAGGGATATCGGGGGTCTCGGGCAGGTTTGGGAGCAACGGGGGCATAATGTCGGGCTTGCCGTCGCCGTTGCGATCGGGGATCATCTTCTTCCAGAACTCCCGGGGATGGGGCGAGGCAACTTTCTTGTGGACATTGATGGAGACGACCGAAGGCTCGACGATCTTGCCGACAGCCTTGAAGATGCTGGAAAGGTCTTCGAGTTTCGCGACGCTCTGGCGAGTTTGCTCGCGCTGTTCCTCGGCGTAAGCAAATCGGGAATCGAGCAAATGGTTGTAGCCAAAATAGCCCAATCCCAAGGCCGCGCCGGCAACGACAAACGAAGCGAATTTCCTGGTAACTTTGTTCATAGTGCATCTCCTGACGATCACGGACCAAACCGTATAACCAATTTCTTCCTGAACTCGGCCAGTTCCGCAGCGGGCATTGAATAATTGTGCTCGCCGGCGGGATACGAGGCGCTGGTCACATCCTCGACGTACTTTGCGAATGCACCTTTCATCGGCTCAGCGAGGTCGGCCAGTTTCGGGACAAACCTGGGCCGGGTTGGCGTCAATCCCAGTCCGTCGTGCGTCACAATGACACACCCATGACAGTCCGGGCCGGCCCCGCATCCGATGACGGGCACGTTAGTCATTTCTACAACAGACTTTGCGATTTCCGGTGGCACGGCCTCCAACAACAAGGCCGCTGCTCCGGCGTTTTGCAGTTGCAAAGCGAGTGCCACAATCTCACAAGCCTCATCTGCCGACTTTCCCTGGGTCTTGTATCCGCCCATCAGACCGACGGCCTGCGGGCGCAGTCCGATGTGCCCCATGACAGCGACCCCGGCGGCCGCCAGGCTCTCCACGAGCGGCAGGTGATGGCTGGTCACCTCCAGTTTGACGCAATCGCACCCGGACTGCTGGACCATTTGGCAGACGTTCTTGACACCCTGAGCGATGGATGCCTGATATGATCCGAAGGGCATATCCCCCACGAGGAATGCCAGCGGCGCCCCGCGGCGGACGGCGGCGGTAATCTCGATCATGAACGAGAGCGGGACCGGCAGTGTGTTGGGATGGCCGAGAATAACGCCGGCGGCCGAATCGCCGACGAGGATGCAGGGGACACCGGCATCGTGCATGAGACGGGCCATGGTGTAGTCGTAGCAGGTCAGCATGGCCACCTTGCGACCGGACTCGCGTGCCTGGCGGAGGTGTGTCAGCGTGTATTTATCTTTGAGTGCTTTACTCATGCCTTGGATTGTATTCGGAATCTGCGATAGTCAGTAGTCCGCGGTCACACGGGTCCGGCGACAGCGACGGACGCAAACCTGTCGGCGCTGGCCGTGTCTCGGTATAATGAAGGTTTCCGTAATGGAGCAATAATGAAGAAGCGATTGATAGCGGTTGCCTGCCTATTGGCTTGCACGACGTTGCCTGCGTTGGCTAAGGCGCCCGACCTCTCTCCCGGGGCACGAACAGTGGCCTTGGCGGCCAAGCCCAAGCCGGCGGCCAATGGTGGCGCGGCCGCTCCGAAAGCAGCGGTTCCCGCATCGGCGCAGCTTCGCCAGGAATGGAAAATGGGTGATCTCAAACTGACCCATGAGGCGATTGATGATGCGTCCTATCCGCCGGATGTTCGTCAGAGCGGCATTGAGGCGGTTGACTGGTTTCTGGGCCAGCAGGAAACATTGCTGACCGATGTTGACAGCAAGCCCGAAAACGTAGCCAAGGCACGTCAGGCCCGGCCGAATCTCGAGGCTCAGTTCCGGCAGAAGATGGCCGCCATCTATGGCAATCCGCAGTTCAAGGCGGAATTGGATCGTCGCCTGGCCGCCCTCGACAAGGAAATGGATGACATGGCCGATGGAGCGCAGAAGCTCTTCGCCAAGCTGGATGCATCCGGCATCACCCCCAAGCAGAAGGCCGATCTCAAGCCGCTGATCACCGCCGCGGCGAAGCAGATGAAGACCGTGAAGGACAAGGCCGATACCGGCAGCACCAAGGATACGAAGGTGCGCGAGGAGGCCGTGCAGAAGTTCCGCCAGGCCAAGGCCGCGATCAAACAGCAACTGACGCCGGAGCAGAAAGAGAAGCTCAAGAAGAAGCAGGTCGAGGACAATTGAGGGCTCAACCCCAGAAGTTGGCCACCAGGATCGACAGCAGGTAGACGCAGTACCCGAGAATAAGCCAGGGCGCGATTCGCCAGTCGAGTCGGAGTTTTCCACTCGCCGCCGGCACGAACATCAGCGTGAGGATCAGCAGTGCCACTGTGTCCAGCCGCCAGGCGATACGGGGGTAGAGAAGCGGGTTCCACGCTTGCCAATGCACTACAGCCGATCGAAGAAAGTCGGTGTGGCTGATCAGCGGGAAGTACTGGCGGGCCACACTGATGATGATGATGGCCGGCAGCAGCACGCACAGGTTCAGAAACACCACGCCCAGTTGCGACGTCAGCGGTGCCCAGGCCCGGCCCGATGCCGCCAGCGGCCATGAGGTGTTCACCATCGGCATTGCCAGCACCACACTGAGAATCGTCGCTCCGGTCGCCATAAACGGATAGCGGCGGTCCACATCCGCGAGTTGCTCGGTTCCCCGGATTGCGATCCATGCGCCCACGGCCCCGAGGCAAAGGCATAATCCCAACTCCGCGATTCTCCAGGCCAGTCGCCGCGGCTGTTTCGGAGTTGGGGCAGGTGAGATTGCCGCGTTGGTGGCCGGCAACTCGATCCAGAGAAACAGGAGCAGGGCACCCTGTGCCAGGAGCAGCCCGGCGTCCAGCAGGCCGAGCCCGCCGCGGATTCCGAGAACAAAAGCGAGTACGACGGGCACGGGTGCGAACAGCCACACGCGCTGGGCACAGGGCGGTACTTGTTCCACGGGCCCGGCGATCAACAGAAATCCGGTGACGCCCGATAGCGCTGCCACCGATGTTCCGAGAAGCAGCGACACCGCGAGATCTGTATGCCCCAGTCCAAACGCGATGAGCACTCCTGCGGCGATGGGCAGCCAATGCCCCAGAGCCCGCCGCGCAACGTGCTCGCTATTCTCCGCGGCCCAGCCTCGGCTGTGAAGAAGAACGGATGCAAGCATGACGGCGCAACCGCCGAACAACATCACCATGGCGACGTCGTGCGGTTGGCTGAATGAAGGGATGGCCAGATACATGCGGTGCCGGAGTGTGGCGGCGAAAGGGCGTTTTGTCCAGAGGGGGGGCGGTCAGTCAATTCCGATGAAACGATACCAGACGTTTCCGGTGGCCGGGTCGTAAACCAGATAGTCTTCCTGGTTGGCAAAGTTGGGGCTACGGATTTTGCCCGTGAACTCCTGGACCGAAGTGTTTGGCGGCTGCCACCAATTGGGGGGTGGGCTGTTCGCGGAACTGGGATTAGGCCGTACCAGGTCCCGTGGGCAGCAGTCCCTTGGCCACAATACGTTGAACTGTTGCCGGGTTGGCCTTGAAGTGCAGGTAGATAATGCTGCAGTCGCCAAGTATCCATTGGGACGATTGAAGACCGGTGACGTCAGGAGTTGGTCTGAAGCCAAATGAATCCTGAAACACTGCGGATGGCCGGGTTAGCCAGAAGAAAGAGGAAACAAGCAGCACGACAAAAACCGGGAGCGACAGCAGGGAATAGAGCAATTTGTGTCTGGCGTGGACCACGAAAAGCGCGCCAACCCAGACGGCCAGGAACACCGCGTAGAGGACAATGCAAAGAACTCCAGTGAACAGCAAGCTGAATATCGCAGCCATACGCTGAGTGCTCCTTCGCACGATGTATCGAGCCGGACATTGGCGTCGTCAGAACGGCATTGCCTCGTCCATCCAGTCGTCGGCTTTGAGCACTTGCTTGCGGTTGAAACGGGCGAGCAGTTCGGCGCGCCACTGGCAGAGTTTGATCAGGCGCTTGGGGCCGATGGCGCGCCAGAGTTTGCGGATGTGTTTGGCGTGGCGGATGAAGAGATCGTCTTCGGCGCAGCAGAACATCTGGGCGCTGCCGGGGTCGCCCTGGCGGGCGGCGCGGCCGAAAAGCTGACGGTCGACGCGGCCGGAAGCGTGGGGTTCGGTGGAGAGGACGTGCAGGCCGCCGACGTCGGTGACGCCGCGGGCAAGCTTGATGTCGGTGCCGCGGCCAGCCATGTTGGTGGCGACGGTGATCTGGCCGACCTGCCCGGCCTGGGCGACGATCTCGGCCTCCTGCTTGGTCTGGTTGGCGTTGAGGACGCGGTGGGGAAGGTTGATCGCGGTCAGGCGCCGGGAGACTTCCTCGGAGGCCCAGACGGAGCGCGTGCCAATGAGAACCGGGGCACCCTTGGCGTGGAGTTCGACAACGTGCTCAACCACCGCGTTCCATTTTTGTTCCGGGGTGTCGTACATGCGGGTGCGGAGGTGCTTGCGGATGCAGGGCTTGTTGGTGGGGACACGCACGATGGCCCGGCGGTAGATTTGCCACATCTCGCCGCGGGACTCCCAGGCGGTGCCGGTCATGCCGGACATGATGGGATACTGGCGGAAGAACCGCTGGAAGCTCATGCGAGCGAGATTCTCTTTGTCGGCGGTGACCTTCACTTCTTCCTTGACCTCGATGGCCTGGTGCAGGCCATGGCGCCAGGAGCGGTCGGCCATGACGCGGCCGGTGAATTCGTCGATGATCGCCACCTTGCCCTCTTCATCGACGAGGTATTGCTCGTCGCGGAGGAAGCAGAAGCGGGCGGTGACGGCCTGGCTGACGAGTTCCTCGCGGCGGCGTTTGCCGCGCCAGAACGGATCGCTTTCGCCGAGTTGTTCGAGCTTGTCTTCGCCGCGCGGGGTCAACTCGACATGCCGGACGGTCCAGTCGATGGTGAAATCGCGGCCTTCTTCGAGTTGGTTGGCGAGAACGTCGGCCTTGCGGTAGCGGTCGGCGTTGGGTTCGTCATCGGGTGAGTTGGAGATGATCAGCGGGGTGACGGCCTCGTCGATGAGCACGCTGTCGGCCTCGTCGACGATGACGCGGAAGAGGCCGGGCACCATGACGCGGGCGCCGGCGGCGCCCTTGAGCATGTTGACGGAGGTCTGGGCGGCGGTGCGGAGCGCGCCCAGGGCGATCTGGTCGCGGAGGAAGTCGGCGACGAGTTCCTTCTGGGTGACGTAGATGACGCCGCGGCGGTAGTGGTCGAGGCGCTCGCGGGGTTCGGTTTCATGGACGACGAAGCCGACGTCCAGGCCGAGAATCTTGTAGGTGGGGCTCATTTCCTCGGCGTCGCGCTGCACGAGGTAGTCGTTGACGGTGATGATGTGGACGGGCTTGCCCATCCAGGCCCAGAGCGAGGCCGAGAGCGAGGCGGTGATGGTCTTGCCTTCGCCGGTGGCCATTTCGGTGACCAGGCCTTCGCACATGGCGAGGGCGCCCATGATCTGGCAGGGGAATGGCCGCTTGGCCTGGGCGCGGAAACAGCCCTCGCGGACGAGGGCCATGGCGCGGTCGAGGTGCGGGCCTTTGAGACGATTGAGCCGGGCCAGGTCGCGGTGCGTTTCCACTTCTTCTGCGAAGCGGGCGGCGGAGAGATTGTGGATGTCGGGTTCGAGTTTGTCGATGCGCTCGGCCTGTTTACGCAGCCGAGGCAGGACGGGAGTGTGATTCTTGACGTAGCCGACGACGCCGTTGGCGAGCGCATCGGGTCCCTTGAGCTCCGCGGCCTTGACCTTGCGAGCGTTGAAAACAGCCCAGAATTCGTGTGTTGCGGATTGGCCCATCGGTCGTTACATCCATTTGCTGTTGCTGTACGTCTGAATCGTCTGCCAGAGACGACGGGACCAGTTTACGATCAATGCTTGACGGCCCATTTCAAAGCGCAGGTACGCGCGCTGGCCGGCGATGAGTTTGTTGTCGGGGTTGGGCAGGGTCAGATCGCATTGGATGACAGGCTTGGTGAGCTTGGTGCCTTTCTGGTCGCTGGGGTCAATTTCGAATGGGCCGCCGGCATGTTGGCCGAGGCCGGGGTGGGGAAGAGTCATCTGCGGCGTGGGGTCGCGATTGTCGACTGTGGCGGTAAGGACATCCTTGAGATTCGAAACCAGCCGGACCTCGGCATTCTCATGGAGATGCAGGTAAGGCATGGCGGCATCGGTCTGATCGAAACAGGCGACGATCCGCAGGTCGCCCGGCTTGGCGACCATGCCGATTTCGTCGTCCTGCTTAACGTACTTCCCCATCCAATAGCGAATGTCCGGGGCAATCAGCGAGCCGGTGATGGGTGCCCGGACCACGAGTTCGCTCTTTTCGTGTTCAATCCGGCCGATGTCCTTGCGAACCGCGCCCATCTGTTCCTGAAGACGCTGGCGGGCGTTGGGATCGCTGTAGCTTCCTTCCCACTGGGCGGCCAGGCTGGCCAGGTCCGCCACTCGCTGCGCCAGTTCGCTCTCGAGTTGGGGATTCGCACAACGGAGAATGACGTCGCCTTCCTTGACGCTGTCGCCGTCGCGCTTCTCGATCTGGGTGACGATACCGGAACTCCCGGCATAGACGAATTTCTTTTCGACGGGCTCGGTGATGCCCTGGGTCTCGAAGTGTGTGGGGACCTTGAGAGCCGTGACCAGGAATACAACCGCGGCGCCGAGGCCCAGGGTCCAGGCGATGGCGCCGGCGCGCTTGCGATGAAGTTCCGGGTCGATCAGCAGATACTTCAGCATCTTGACGACGGGGACGATGGCCCAGGTGGCGACGCCGCCGAGTGCCATGAGGATGCCAAGGATGGGCACCTTGCCCCAGACCATGAAGATGATGGCGATGCCGATGAAGGTGCGATAGATGCTGCTGGTGACGGCGTAGGCGAACAGCCAGATGCGCTGCGGAATCGGGGGAAGCGGATTGGGCAGCTTGACGCGGAAGAGATGCCGCTTGAGCAGCCCCATGGTGTATTCGGTGGAGCGGTAGCGGAGGTTGGGGATCTCGAGCCAGTCGGCGAGGATGTAGTAGCCGTCGTAGCGGAGCAGGGGGTTGGCATTGAACACGACGGTAGAGACGCTGGCGATGAGCATGGCATTGTACGCCAGGCCGTGCCACATGGAACTTGGGTCGGTGCGCAGCCAGACAAAGGCCATGATGGCAGCGACAAACAGCTCGAAGATCATGCCACCGGCACCGACGAGGATGCGCGGCCAGCGGCTGCGGAAGGCCCAGGCGCTGGAGGCGTCGACGTAGGGCGCCGGCATGAGCACGAGGAACATCACGCCCAGTTCATGGACTTCACCTCCGAAGCGGCGGCAGATGAAGGCGTGGCCGAGTTCGTGGATAAGTTTGATGAGGACGAACGTGGCCCAGAGGAAGGGCCAGTTGGCCGGGTCGATGGCGCCCGCGGCGGAGGACTTGAGGCTGGCCCACTGTGGAGCGATGGCAAGGGCGGCGGCGCCAACGACGATGAGCCAGATGATTCCGCCGATGGGTCCGATGACGTGCTTCATCACCGGCATCCAGCGCACGAGGAAGCTGTCGCAGTCCCAGAGAGGAATGCGCGGGAAGAGGATGTTCATCAGCCGGCTCTGGATCCGCTGCATCTGAAACTTCTTGTAGCGGTTGAGCAGGACGGCGGCGTCAGGGGTGACGTTGGCTTCGATGAGGTTGGCGGCGGAGAGCTGCGAGAGGATCTGGATGACTTCGTTCTGGGTGGGGGCGTCGTCGGCCATCTGGCCGCCGACAAGTTCCCAGGCTTCAGAGACGGTGCGGGTGCCGTCGAGCAGGCCGACGAACTGATAGGCCGGCGAGCTGAGGCGATGGTACTGGTTGCCGGCCGGGTCGCGGACGACGTACCAGCGGTCGCCGCGGTAGAACTGCCGGGAGATCTGGGCGCTGGCGCGGAGCTTGACCTTAAGGTCGGCGACGCGATACCAGCTTTCCGAGAATGTGGGGCGAAGGGTGGCCATAGGGGTAGTTGATAGTTGTTAATTGATAGTTGATAGTGGCCAGTCGTCAGTGATGTTTCTATCAACTATCAACTGGCAACTATCAACTCGCTGCATCATGGCATCCAATGCCAGCGCTTCAGCCAGAGCCAGTCCCAGAGGCGGTGGGTGTAGGTCCAGGCGAGCGATTGTCTGTCGATGTCTACCTTGGCCTCGCCGGCCAGGCCGGGGTGCATCCAGTCGGCCTGTTTTTCCATCTCGGCGTAGACTTTGAAGACGTTCTCGCCTTCCTTGGCCTCGCCGTTGGGAACGATGCGGGTGATGAGGAAGTCGAAGCCTTCGCGCGGCAAGGAACTGGTGGCCAGGCGCCCGTCGAGCGGGCGGGAGAGCTTGGACTTTTCCGCGGCGGCCGTGCGCTGTTCGAATACCTGCTTTACAAGCTGGATGTCGCGCTCGGAGACGAGCATCTCGACTTCGTTGGCGATGAGCTTGGGGTTGGCTTTGTCGCCCTGCGCGACCTCGAAGAGGGTGTCGCCCTGGCGAACCGGCGCGCCGCGATGATCGAAGAGATCGCCCTTGGTGATGATGCCGTCCAGCGGCGAGATAATTGTGGCCTGGGATATCTGGTAGCGCAGGAGTTCGGCCTGCGCTGCGGCGGCGTCGGCAGACGCCAAGGAGGCTTTCGCCTCAGCCATCTTGCGATCCTGGCGGTAGCCTTCGGCCTTGATGCGGGCTTCGCGGGCGTCGGCTTCGGCCTTTGCCAGCTTCATTTCAAGGTCGAGCGTCTTCATTTTCGCCAGAACCTGACCCTTCTTGACCACCTGGCCGGGCCTGACGTTGACGATCTCAAGCGTGCCATCGTATTGGGCACCGAGGATGCGGAGATCGAGCGGCCGCAATGTGAAGCCAGCACGAACGCTGTAGATTGGCTTGATGAGGAAAATGGCCGCA
>JANYKD010000135.1 GCA_025361735.1 Phycisphaerales bacterium | reverse complement strand
CCGGGCGGATCATCGCACCCGGCGGCACGGACTTCTCACAGATGAGCGTGGGTCTGTCGGATGCCGACGGCAATCAGTTCACCGCCACGATTTCCGCCAGCGGCATCTACATCAGTTCCGAACTTCCGGCCGGCGTATATGACGTGCGTTTCAGTTCCGCCGCGCTGTCGATTTCCGGTTTCAGCGGCGTCGTCGTTCAGGACGGGCAGACGATCACGCTGGCCGATGCGGTCGCCCAGGCCGGTGGGTCAGTCTCCGGCACGGTGCTGCGCACCGGTTCCAATGTGCCGCTCTCGGGCGTGACCGTCTGGGTCCGCGATGCGATCGACATCCTGCGCTCGGCGGTTACCGACAACAACGGCCTGTATCGCATCGACGGCATCGCGCCCGGCCCGCACACCATCGCGGCCGGTTACACCGGCAGCGTCATTCAGACTGTCGCTGGTGTTGCCGTCGCCTCGGGCGCGCTCACGAGCGGCGTGGACTTCACGCTCGACCCGTCTGCGACGCTGAGCGGCACCGTGACCATCGATTCAACGGCCGCAAATGGCGCCAGCGTCGAGCTGCTGAACGGCAACACCCTCGTCGCCCTGACCGCAACCGATGCCTCCGGACACTACACGCTGGCGAATCTGCCCGCCGGGAATTACACCATCTCCGTTGACTACTGGCAGAGCCATACCTTCTCGGAAGACCTGACGCTCTCGGCCGGGGATAACGCGACTCAGGACATCGAACTGACGCACGCCGCTCTCGTGTCCGGCCTTGTGAAGGATGGCGCCAACAATCCGCTTGCGGGCGTCAACGTTGCCCTGGTCTACCCTGACGGCAGCGCCCAGACCACGCTGACCCTGGTCGATGGCACCTACGGCTTTGGTCGCCTCGTCACTGGCCACTACATCGCCATGCTGGCCGACGGTTCGCACCGTCATGCGTTTGACGTCGCGGGCGATGCCACGAACGAGACCTTTAACATTACCCTCGGTGTGGGCTATATCACCGGCCGGGTTCTCGACAGCGACAACAACCCGCCCGCGGCGGGGCAGGTGGAACTTCTCCAGTCCGGCCAGGTCATCGCCATCCGCTCGATCAACTCCGATGGCACGTTTACGATCCCGACGGTCGTTCCCGGTACCTATCAGTTGTTGCCAAGTGTGGGCGGACTGTCCTACGACGTTGCGTCGGTCGTTGTGAAGGCAGGGAAACTGACCACTACCGCGAACCTCAAGCCGGGTACGTCTGCGCTCAATGTGAGGATCAAGGATGCCGGCACCAACAGCTCCGTGCTCAATGGTTTCGCGACCTTGCAGCGACTCGATCAGCAGGACCAGCTCTTTGGGGTCACGCTCGATGTGACCGGCACCGGTCTGGCGGCGTTCGCGCACCTCGCCCCCGGTTCATATCTGGTCAGCTTCCGTTCGCCCGATCTCGCGTCCGTCCAGCGCGTCGTTACCGTCGCCGCTGGCGCCAACACGCTGGCGCTGACGACCGACGTCGCGGCGTCCGTCTCGGGCACGATACTCGATCACACCGGAGCGCCGCTCCCCGGCGCCAATGTCATGGTTTTCGATCCCGCCAAATCCCAGATTGTCTGGCAGGCTGTCACGGACATCAACGGTGCGTACAACGTCGGCGGCATTCCCGCCGGCACGTATTCGTTCGTCGTCGTCGACACGAGCGCCGTGCCCGACACAACCGTGCGCGTCAATGGTCTGGTCATCGCCCGGGGTTCCGGCACCACCCGCGACGAGCAACTCGTCGCCTCGAGCATCAGCGTATCGGGCAGCGTCGCCGCGTCGGCCACTGATATCCCCGCGGGCGCGATTGTCACCGCCACCAGTACCGACGGAATCGTCGTTGCCGTCGCCACGGCCGATGGCTCGGGTGTCTATACGCTGCTGGGCCTTATCCCTGGAACTTATACGATCGCCGCCATCGCCAGCGGTTTCAACGTCACGCCCAGGTCGATCACCGTCACCGCGGGCCAGGCCCGCACCGGCTTCAATCTCACCGCGACCTGGGTCGTTGACCCGGTCCAGGCGGCCGACGCGGAGTCGGGAATCTCCTCGTTTTTCGGCAACATCGGCGAGACCATCCACCGCATCTTCGGCAAGCTGCTCGGCGGCGAACCGGTCGACACGGCCGGAACCCTGGGTCACCCCCCAATCCCGGCCGATTGCCCGCTGGCCCTCGCCTGGCTGCGCGAGCGCACCTACTGGGAATGGGTCAAGAACCAGCGGTTCGACGCCTGGCACGGCTTCTGGGACGGCGCCACCACAGTTCTTCGCAACGACATCGGCGTCTTCACCATCAACTTCGTCAAGTTCGTCTCCAATTTCCTCTCGGCTCAATCCGCCATGCTTGGTGGTATGCTGCAGCAGTTGGACGGGCTCAAGCGGCTGACGTCAAATGTGGCGCTCAAGAATCCCAATCTCACCTATTCCGAACTGATGAATCTGGATAAGGAGTTCGAGCAACTGACCCAGATCCAGACCTCGCTCCGCAACATCTTCGAGGGCGGCGCCCAGGTCCCCGGCAATCTCATCAGCACCAGCCAGGCCACGCCCATCAGTGCCGGCCAGGCGCTCTACGCCAAGCTAGCGGACATCTCCAACTGGTCCGATGCCAGCGACGTCTTCGATTGCCTCAGTCTCGCGGCCGACGTCGGCGCACAGGTGTCGCAGATCATCAATTCCCTCGCGCTGGCCGGGCAGATCTTCGGCAAGGTCAACCCCGAGCTCGCCAGCCTCATCGGCAAGATCAGCGATGGCCTCTCCACCGTCAAGGCCGGGATCGATGGCGTCGTCGATTTCTCCCGCAACCTCAAGGATCTCCAGGAATTCCAGCGACAGTACAACGAGGCGGTTGCCAGGCGCAACGCCGCCGACGCCAATCTTCAGGCCGCAATCCGCAACTGCAAACATCCCAAGCCGGACGATCCGCCGCCTCCGCCGCCGCCGAACCGCACGTTCCACCACAACCCGCCGACCAACACGAACGGCGGGGGCTCGGTCGACCCGAACGACAAAACCACAGTTGGTTTCGGCGCCCAGGGCGCCGTTGCCCCCGGCACGACCATCGCCTACCACATCGACTTCGAGAACCTCGCCACGGCGCTGCTCCCCGCGCAAATTGTCACCGTTACCGACCAACTCAGCGCCAGCCTCGATTGGTCCACGCTGCAACTCGGCTCAATCGGTTTCAACGGCGTCACCGTCACCATTCCACCCGGCCTTACCAGCTTTGATGGCCAGGCCACCGTCGCCTCCGATCCCAACAATCCGGTCGAGATCCATGTCCGCTTCGACCCGACCACAGGCGTTCTTACCTGGATCATGCAGTCCATCGACCCCATCACGGGACAGTCGCCCGAGGATCCGACCGCCGGCTTCCTGCCGCCCGACAATCCGAATCACGACGGCGAGGGGTTCGTCAACTTCACCGTGCTCCCCAGGAACACACTGGCCGACGGCAATACTTTCACAAACCAGGCCCGCATCGTCTTTGACCAGAACACGCCCATCGACACGCCCACCGTCACCAACACCATCGACGCCGCCGCTCCCACAAGTTCCCTGATCGCGCAGGTCAGCGGTGCCACCGCGATCAGCCTCACCTGGCATGGCTCCGACGGCACCTCCGGTTCCGGTGTCGCGTACTACGACATTTATTACACTGACAACGGCTCCCCGCTCAAACCGCTTGTGCTCGGCATCGCCGATACGTCTCTCAACTTCACCGGCCAGACCGGCCATGCTTACGCGTTCTACGCGGCGGCGATCGACAACACCGGCTACCGTCAGATGGCCGCGGCCTTGCCGGCACGCATCGCTCTCGTCGCCGCGCCCGTCCTGAAGACCGATACCGTCATCAAGGGAAAGAAATCTCTCTTCGTGACTGCCACCGGCGGCAATGACACGATTCTTGTCAACCGCAAGAACACCAAGGGCGACGTCGAGGTCATTATCAACGGCACCTCCAGGGGTATCTTCCGGCCCACAGGTCGTATTGTCATTGATGCCGGCGCCGGCGACGACACCGTCACGATTGGCCGCGGCATTGTCCTGCCGGTCGAGATTCTCGGCGGTGCGGGTAACGACACGCTCACATCCGGCGACGGACCCGCCCTCATCGCCGCCGGCGACGGCGACGATCATCTCACCGCTGGAGCCGGCCGCGCCGTCCTCATTGGCGGCCGCGGGGCTGATACGCTTCTTGGTGGCGCTGGCGACGACCTGCTCATCGCCGGCTACACAAAGTATGACGCCAGCGACGCCTCTCTCTACGCCGTGCTCAATGAATGGGCTCGGAAGGACAAGGCCTATGCCGCGCGCCTCACCGACTTCACCAAGGGCGGCGGTCTCAATGGCGCCAATAAATTCATCAAGGGAACCGTGTTCGACGACCAGGCCGCCGACATCCTCACCGGCCGAGGCGGCACCGACTGGTTCATCACCAGCAAGAAGGACAAAGTCACAGACAAGGCAAAGAGCGAGACTGTGACCGCAATCTGACTATCGCGTCAATCGCGTCAGCCATCCAGGTTAAACGCGCCCTCCGAGCCGGAGTATCAGCGCCGGACTCTCTCGGAGGATTGCCTATGCGCGTCGGACCGGGTGCGTTGTCGTTCATTCTGGTCGTTATCGCGTTTCATCCTTGTCAAGCGGCCGACGCTGCCCCCAGCACGCAGCCCGCTTTTGCCGGGCAGCCCGATGGCAGTTGGACCGTAGCGGGGCCGGGTTACGCTGCCCACATCAACAAGGATGGCCTGCTCGATTCCTATCAGGTCGCCGGCGTCGAGACTCTCGGCCAGCCGCTCGCCTATCACCGCAATGCCAAATTGCTGCCCGACCAGTTCCTCCCGACCGCAGACAGCCTCAAGGTTCATCTTAAGGGCACCGGTGAAGCCACCATTGACTACCGCTTTCATCCTGAAGGCCTGACCATCACGCCGACCTACAAGGGCAACGGTTACGCCGACTTCCGGCTGACAGCGTCGCAAGAACTCCTGGGTATTGAGTTGCTCAACGACAAATCATCCAGTGGCGGCGGCGATGCCATCCATTTCCTCGAGCATGGCGAGATCCGCAGCGTGCCGGCCGTCAACTCCTCCCGCAACCAGATGGTCCGCCTGCATTACCCGGGCTTTGCCCTGCATGCCCACGCTCAGGCCTGGGGTGCCCCGTTCAATTACGAGTCGGCCGGGAGCATCGGCGGCCACACCTGGGGACGTCCGCTCCTGGAAGCCAACCACGCCTTCCCGATCATCGTCACCATCGAAAAGGGCACACAGCGTGCCGATCTACCGGCCGTGCCCTTTGTCCCTCGCACCGACAAAGTCGCCAGCCTCTACTACGTGGATGAGCCCTGCACCTGGAACATTGACCTTGGCGAGAAGAAGGCCTACCAATATCTTCTGGACGCCAGCCTCTCCACTCTCGACCTGACTTGGAGCGCCACTGATGCCGACGACCATCCTGTTGCCAATGGAAAGGCCACGATCAAGCTCCAATCCGGCGCACCCAAGCTCATCCAGCCGGTCACCATCTCCACGCCCGGCAGCGGCTATCACCAGGTTCTCTTCTCTCTGTCTGACCCCGCCGGGAAGATGCTGACCAGCAGTTTTGTCACGCGCTTCACAGTCGTCCACAAGATCCCCGGCATGGTCAACCGCGATGACACCCTGGCCGGCAAGAACTATTCCGACTACGCCGTCGTCGGGATGATCGGCGCCGGCTGCATTCGTGAAAGCCACGATATCAAAGGTTTCCTCGCCAACCAGGAGCCCAAGGGCAATGAGTGGGTGAAGGTCGAGGGGTCCGAGCCGCCCGCCTGGCTCAATGTCAAGCGTATGTTGGCAACATTTCCATGGTCCAGAAGCTGCGTGACTGGATGAAGCAGCACAACGAGGCCGCCAAACCCCTCTGGCAAACCGAGCAGGGCTACAACTGGCAGCATGTGCCCAAGACCCAGGCCGCCGCCTATTCGGTCCGCCAGTTTCTCACGGGCTGGCGGTTGGGCATCCTGCCGCAGCATCAGTACTACTTCTATCCCCAGGCACACGGATTTGAGTCCTGGTACGTCAGCGGCGGGAGCGAGCAGGGGAGCGAACGCTCCTGGCTCCCACTGGCCGCCGCCCAGCGATTCTTCGCAGAGGCTACGTTCGGTATGACCTTCGCCGGCGATATCGCGTCGCCGTACAAAGGCATCTATCGTTCCCGCTTCACCGGTCCGCACGATGATCTGGTCGCCGCCTGGATGTTCGACTTCCCCTGCGATGTGGCCGTCCACGTCCCCGGCCTCAGTGGTATTACGGGGTTCATGGGTGACCCGATTCGCCTTACACCCGACAATACCGGCCGGCTGACCCTGCCTCTCTCCGGCCGCCCCATCTACATCCGCCTGGCCAAAGGCTCCGCATTCACGGTGCTCAGTGCGCCCTTCGGCGCCAACCTCGCCCTGGCCGGTAGCGGTGCTGTCGCCTCGGCTTCGTCGGAGGCGAAGAACCGCCCGGCCACCAACGCCAACGACGGCCTCTGGGAACTCTGGGAAAAAGCCGCCGATCTCCCCGCCCGCACCACCTGGCAGAGTGGCCACAAAGACCCCACGCCCGCGGAGCCCGACACTCTCACCATCACCTTTCCCTCTCCGCGCACGATCGATCGCATGATCGCGCTCTGCTATCTCCCGGCCGTCAATCCGTCCCCGCGAGACTTCCAGTTCCAGGTCGATGTCGCCGGCCGATGGAAAACCGTTGCCGGTGGCCAGGACGAATACACCTGGGTCCTTCACCGCCACTTCAACCCTGTCACGACCAGCAGGATTCGGCTGCTGGTGAGCCGCATCAACGACGGCTGGCATGCCGACCGCCGCTGGATGCACATCGTCATGGGCCCGCAAGCCAGGAACTACACCGACAGCCAGCTTATGATTTCGGAATTCGAAGCGTACGGCCCTGCCTCCGGCCAATAGTGATTGTTCGCCATGGACTCGCGATGTTCTTCCGGCAATAATCGGCGTGGACTGGCTGACTTTCGACGCGAGAGGATTCTGCGATGACCGTGCGCGAGTATTTTCAGGATATATTTGACACCCTCACCTCCATCACCACTGGACTGAAGATCACGCTGAAGTATTTCTTCCAGAAGACGGTGACCGTGCAATATCCCGAGCAGCGGCTGAGCTTCGCGCCACGCTATCGGGGGATCCACGAGTTTGAGGCGGACAAGTGCATCGCCTGCGACATGTGCGCCAAGGCATGCCCGGTGGACTGCATCTACATCGACAAGACGGCCCCGCGCAAGATCGACAAGAAGACCGGCAAGGCCGCCGGTGGGGAGCTGCTGCGGTATGCGATCGACTATTCCAAGTGCCTGTTTTGTGCGTTGTGTACGGAACCATGCCCGACCGATTGCATTCACATGGGCAAGCTGCACGACCTGTCGAGCTTCAGCCGGGAGGATGTCGTCGTGGAGTTCGCTGAGCTGGCAAAGAAGGGCCTGAAGACGCCCGTGCCGCTGTGGATGGAGCGGAATGCGGGCAATATTGGCTGGGTCAAGGAAGAGCTCGAACGAGTCAAAGCCGGCGTGCTGCCGCCGCTCGGGGGCGATATTCCGCAGATCAAGTAACGGACGGGAGCGGAGTTCCTTCCGGGTGTTTCGTTTGCCTGCCCTGGGCACGACGCTTCGGCCACGATTTCCGCGCATATCGCCTGCCAGTCGCGTGCTCGGGGGATTATGGGCCGTTGCTGGGGCGGTTTCGGGGCTCTTCACTGATGGGGCCTCCGATAATCCGGGCTGATTTGCACTGAGCGGAGCGATTTGTCTTTTTAGGGGAAATCTTTCAATAAGTTTCTAAACACGCTGCCGCCCGACTCCGATGAATCCACCGGTAGATGACAGGTATCACGCAGTGCTATCCAGGGCCATTGAGGACCGGAGGGCCGGCTCGGAGCTGGTGGCAAACCGTGAAGCCTGCCGTTTCGCGACGATCCATGTGGATCGTACCGGGGCGACAATCGCGCCTGCCCTCGTGTCGGGCCGCTGAAGCGGCATGCGAGTGAATCCGTTTCTGTCCAGAAGGGAGAGTCGGTCATGAAGGCTTTGAAGAATCTGGTGGCGAAGTTGGTCAAGGACGATTGTGGCGGCGAAGTGCTGGAATACGCACTGATCGCGGGCCTTATCGTCGTGGCCGCCGTTGCGGTGATCAGCACCGTGGGCACCAAGGTTGTCGCCAAGTGGACCTCGCTCAGCAACTCGCTGTAAGCCGACCGCACCAAGGCACAGCCCAATGGCAGACAAGCGCCCGGGCTCGCCGGATGCGAG
>JANYKD010000106.1 GCA_025361735.1 Phycisphaerales bacterium | reverse complement strand
GTCAACGTTGACGGCACCGATCTTCGCCAACTCACTGACGGCACCTGGAACGACTTTGACCCGTGTTTCCTGCCCAATGGCCGGCTGGCGTTCATCTCAGAACGGCGTGGCGGATATCTGCGCTGCGGACGGGTGTGCCCGAATTACACACTCTACGACATGGCCATGGACGGCTCGGACATCACGGGCCTGAGCCCGCATGAGACCAATGAGTGGCATCCGAGCGTCACCAATGACGGCCGAATCATCTACACGCGATGGGATTACATCGACCGCCACGGCTGCACGGCGCATCAGCCCTGGATCACGACGCTGGACGGGCGCGATTCCCGGGCGGTTCACGGCAATTTCGCGCCGCGTCGCGAGCGTCCGGATATGGAAGTGGACACGCGGGCGATCCCGAATTCCGGCAAGTTCATCGCCACGGCCGCCCCGCACCATGGGCAGGCGTTTGGCTCTTTGGTGTTGATCGACCCCGATCGTGGCGACAACGGCTCGATGGACTCGGTGCGGCGGATCACGCCGGATGTGGCGTTCCCCGAAAGCCAGGGCGGCTATGAGGCTTACGCGGGTGCCTGGCCACTCAACGAGGATTTCTATGTTTGCACGTATAGCGCCGAACGGGCCGCGGGCAGCCGCGATGCCGGCAACTACGGCATCTACCTGCTTGATTCTTTCGGCAATCGTGAGTTGATCTACCGCGACGCGCAGATCGCGAGCCACAATCCGATGCCGTTGCGAGCGCGGCTTGCCCCCCCTGCTCCGCCTGCTCTTGCTTCGCCCGCGCGGCATGCTCCGGGCACCGGGCAGGGAGCCGAGCCGACGCTGCCCACCGCCACGATCGCGGTGTTGAACGCGTACGACAGCATGCTGCCCTGGCCGGAAGGCACGAAGATCAAAGCACTCCGCGTCTACCAGCTCTTCCCGATGACCGTCCCGTCGGGTGGCCCGCCGCACGAGACCGGTCTTCGCGTCAAGGGCGCCGAGGATTCGGTGGTACCGGTCCGGCATGTCCTGGGCACGGTCCCCGTTGAATCCGACGGGTCGGCCCACTTCACCGTTCCGGCCAATCGGGAGATCTTCTTCCAGGCGCTGGACGAGCGAGGCCTGGCCGTCCAGTCCATGCGCTCGGCCACCTATCTCCACGAGGGCGAACGCCTGGTTTGCGCCGGCTGCCACGAGTCCAAGAACCGCACGCCCGCACAGCCGAAATCCGCGCCCATCGCCATGGGCCGCGCCCCGTCCACGCTTCAACCGGACGTCGAGGGATCAAACCCGTTCAGCTATCCGCGCCTGGTCCAAGGTGTCCTCGACCGCAATTGCGTGGCCTGTCACCAGGAAAAGAAAGCCATCAACCTCGCCCGCGACCCCATTGACAAGAAGTTTTACGCGAGCTTCAACAGCCTGGCCCGCAAGTACGGCTTCGTCTCGTACGAGCAGGATCTCCGCACCATCCCCGGCCAGTTCGGCGCCCGCGCCTCCAATCTCTACGCGATCCTCGAAAAAGGCCACTACGATGTGAAGCTGTCACCCGAGGACATGCACCGTCTGACGCTGTGGCTCGACTCATGCAGCATGTTCTATGGCGTCTACGAAAAGGAACTGGGCGAAGCCCAGCTCCGCGGCGAGGTCGTACGGCCGACGCTGGAGTGAGGAACAAGTGGGGCCGGCGTCCCCGCTGGCCGATTCTGTCAAAGCCTTGAGCACCAGCATGGTTGGCTCAGGATTTACTGGCAGAAACATGTTGGGTAAAAGATGAATCGGAATGCCCCTGTTTTACCCGGCATGTTTCTGCCTGAATCAATTCGGCAGGGAATGAATGACAAGCGAGCCTCGAACGCCCGAGATCATCCCCTATGAGACGCCGAATCCGCGGGTCAAGAAAGACGATTTCTACTACTTGAAAGTCATTTCGATCTGCCACTATGTATGGGGTGCTCCTGTCGCGGTCATAGGCTTAGTGGCGTGGTGGACCGACGCCGCTGACCCAGCCACGCGCTGGCTACCTTTCGTCTTACTCGCGTACGGAGTCCTGACCGCCGCCTCCGGCTATTTCATGCGCATCCGGCAATTCCGCGTGCTGAGCCTGATCATCGCTGCGCTCACCTGCATCTGGATTCCGCTTGGCACGATTCTCGGCATCAGCACCATTGTCATTCTTCATCGCCCGAATATCCAAGCGGGCTACGGTGAGACAGGCCTGTGATTCGGACGAGCGCAGCTCCAGACACAGAAACAAGTGAGGCTGGCGCATCGCACCGGCCCGAATTCAAGCTGTCATATTCAAGACATCGTGGTCAGCGCCAACGCCAGCCCCACATCAGTTAGCACTTGCCCATCTTCTTGAGGTTCTCAAAGCATCGTTTGATGCTATCGGTCTGCTTGGGGTCTTCCTCGTATTCGACGATGTACCACTCGGTACCGCCAACGGATTCGCAGAGCTGGAAGATTTCCGTCCAGCGCACTTCGTCTTCGCCCAGCACGGCGCCCTTCTTGCCGCCGTGGGGCTTGATGTGGATCGAGGCGCAGCGGCCGGGGAACTTCTTGAGGATCGCGTAGGGGTCGCCACCGCCGTCGAGACAGTTGCCGACGTCGAGCTGCATGACCACGTTCTGGCCGGCGTTGGCGAAGAATGTGTCCCAGTGCGTCTGTTCGCCCGTCTTCTTGAAATCGCCGGCGTGGGCGTGGTAGCCGATGCGCATGCCCTCGCCCTTGACCTTGTCCACAAGTTCGTTGAATTGGGCGGCCGTCTTCTTGCAGGCATCGTCGGTGGCGAACTTGTCCTCGGGGAGCCAGGGCACGATCAGGAACTTGTTGCCGATGGTCTTGTTGAACTCGACCGTGGCGGGCAACTTGTCGCCAAGCAGCGTGTCCAGACCGGTGTGCGTGCCGCAACACTTCAGGCCGTTGTCATCCAGCATCTTGCGAAGTTCGGCGGCCTTGCGGCCATAGTAGCCGGCGAACTCAACGGCCTTGAAGCCGATCTTACCGATCGCTTCGAGCGTGCCGGGGAGATCCTTTGTGCAGGCGTCGCGGACGGAATAGAGCTGCACGGCGACCGGGATCTTCTTGGCGGCCTCGGCCATCAATGCCAGGGCGTCGAGCCCGGCCGTGCAGACGGCGGCGGCGCCGAAACCGGCTTGCAGGATCGAACGGCGGGAAATGTTGCGTGAAAACATCGGGGGGCTCCTTGTGTTGTGGGCTATCAGCGATACCGGGGTGTCGGGATGGCGTTGCAGGAACGGGGCCGGCAAAGAATTCTTAAACACGAAGGCACGAAGACACGAAGCGGTATCTGGTAATGGAATGGCCATCATTCCAAGTGTCGCCAATTCTGATCAAAACGACACACAACAATGATGTCCATCGCAGGATGGGTTACCAACACCATGCCCCGCTTCGTGTCTTCGTGCCTTCGTGTTTAATCTTCTTTGGCTGCGGCGAAGCCGCCCTACCCTTCGTACTCCACGATCTCGACCTTGAGCGCCTCAGCCATGGTCATGATCGCCTTGGTTTCATCGGTGGTGATGCAGGCCGACGAACGCGAGGCGTAAACGATGCGGCGGATGCCCACCTGCAACAGGCGGCGGAAGCAGGCGGCGCACGGCTGGCCGGTGACGTAGGCCGATGCCCCGCGGAGGTCGCAGCGGGCGAAGATGACCGCGTTGTCCTCGGCGTGGATGAACCAGGTGTACTTCTCCGGCCGGGTCAGCGGCACCAGATCGTTGGGCAACCCGGCCACCGGCCCATTGTAGCCCGTGCTGACGACGCGCTTCTCACGATCGACGAGCACGCAGCCGTGCTTGGTGCTGGGGTCGGGCGAACGGCGGCTGACCTGCTCGGCGAGAGCCAGGAAATACTCATCCCATGAGGGGCGAACGGCGAAACTGGGGGCATCGGCCATAGGGTTCCTTTCCAGTGGGTGACATTGTGCGTGGGAACTCGCGGGGATCAAGGGGCGGAGAGCAATGACGACAGGGGAAAGCCGAGATCCGCGAGACGAAACTCGAAATCCGAAACTCGAATGACGAGAGAATGTTCCAATGCGCTAATGACCAATGGCTCAATGATCGATCGCCGTTCACGAACTCCCTGTATAATCCCTCGCCTCAAGGAGAAACCACGCTATGAAACGCGAATCAACCCTGGTCTCGGCGTTGTGCCTCGCTCTTGGGGCCGTTCTGGTGGCCGCGCAGCCGGCCGAGATCGCCCCGGGTGACAATCTCGTTCTGAAAGGCATCCCGAAGATACCGGCCGCGCTCGCAAGCGCCGTCGGCCGCTACGGCGAGTTCCGGGCGGCCACTTTCTCGAGCTGGCACCCGACGCGTCGCGAGATGCTCATCAGCACCCGCTTTGCCGATGCACCGCAGTTGCACGTCGTGAAAATGCCCGGCGGCGCCCGCACGCAACTGACCTTCTTCCCCGAGCCCGTGCGTGGCGGATCGTTCCAGCCTGGCCAGGGCAAGTGCCTGGTGTTTCCCAGGGACATCGGCGGCAACGAGTTCTTCCAGCTCTTCCGCTACGATCTGGCCAGCGGCGACGTGACGCTGCTGACCGACGGCAAATCACGCAATTCGGCGCCAGCGTGGTCGGCCGACGGCGGCCGCATTGCGTACACCTCCACTCGGCGTAACGGCAAGGATACGGACGTGTACGCGATGGACCCGTCGGACCCGAAATCGGATCGTTGTGTCGCTGAGCTCGCGGGCGGCGGCTGGGGTGTGGTTGACTGGTCGCCGGATGGCCGGACGCTCAGCGTCGAGGAGGAGATCTCGATCAACGAGAGTTATCTCTGGCTCATTGACGTGGCGTCTGGCAAACGCACCCTTGTCACACCCAAGGGCGGTGAGAAGATCGCGTACTCAGGTGCCCAGTTCACCACGGACGGCAAGGCGATCTACACCACCACGGATCGCGGCTCGGAGTTCATGCGGCTGGGCCGGCTCAATATTGCCAGCGGGCAGTTCGAGTGCCTGACGCCGCAGATTCCCTGGAACATTGAGCATTTCGCAGTTTCCAAAGACGGTCGCTGGATTGCGTTTGTGAGCAACGAAGATGGCTTCAGTCGCCTGCACCTGCTCGAGGCGGCCTCGGGCAAGGAGAAA
>JANYKD010000032.1 GCA_025361735.1 Phycisphaerales bacterium | reverse complement strand
GAGGATGTCGGGGCCAAGTTGCCCACGGACCGGCGTCACCATGATCCGAGGAATACCGGAAACCGCGCGCTAGCGCAAGTTAAATCTACATGACAATAACATGTACAACCCGTTTCGGACAGTATTGGCGTCTCGCCCATGCTGTCGGTACTCCGACATATTCGTTATCGCAGCCTCTGCCTGTCATCCCGCGGCACGGCCGCTTTCATGATGCTGTCTTCGCTCGCCTCCGTTCGTGACAGATCGGCCGCGAGCCGTCCCTCGCTCATCACCAGCACACGGTCGCAGACATGGAGGATCTCGGGCAACTCCGACGAAATCAGCAGGATCGCCATGCCCTGGTCGGCCAGTTCAGCGATGATCCGGTGAACTTCCGCCTTGGCCCCGACGTCGATCCCTCGCGTCGGTTCGTCCAGAATCAGCACGCGCGGCTCGGTTGCCAGCCACTTGGCCAGCACGACTTTCTGCTGGTTGCCGCCCGAGAGATTGCGGGCTAACTGCTCGCGGCTGGAAACCTTGATCTGCAACCGGCCGATGTAGTCGTCCACGATGCCGTTCTCGATCGGCCCGCTGATCAAGCCCAGCCGATTGAGAATCCGGCCATGAATGCTCAGGGTCACGTTCTCGCGCACAGTCATCGGCAACACCAGCCCCAGCGTCTTGCGATCCTCCGAGGCATAGCCGATGCCCAGCGCCACGGCGTCGGCCGGGTGATTAATCGCCACTTCGTGGCCGTCGATGAGAATCGCCCCGGCACTCTTCCGGTCGGCGCCCATGATCAGCCGGGCCACTTCCGTTCGCCCCGCGCCGATCAGGCCGGCCAGGCCGAGAATTTCGCCCCGGTGCAGTTGGAATGAGATGTCGTCGATCAGCGGCGCACCCGACAGGCCGCGCACCTCCAGCACCACCTGCTCCGTCGCCGCTCCATGCCGGCGGGAATAGATCCGGTCGATCTCCCGGCCGATCATCATCGACACCAGCCCGTCTTCGTTCACGGACGAAGTGGCGGCCTGGCCGGAGTTCTCACCATCCTTGAGGCAGACGACACGATCGCAGATCTCCAGCACCTCACTGAGTTTGTGCGAGATGAAGACGATCGACATCCCCCGGCCGCGCAGTTCGCGCATCATCGCGAACAGGTTGCGGACTTCCGTCTCGGCCAGCGCCGAGGTCGGCTCATCCATGATCAGGATGCGCGTCGGGTGCGACAGGGCCTTGGCGATCTCGATCATCTGCTGCTGGGCCACGCCCAGGTTCTTCACGAGCGCCTCGGGATCGATGTCCGCCCGCAGATTCGCGAACGCCTCCTGGGCCTTTCGGCGCATCATGCCATAGGACAGGAACCCATAGCGGTTGCGGACTTCGTTGCCCAAATACAGATTCTCCATGGCCGAGAGATTGGGGCAGAGATTGAACTCCTGGAAGACGATGCTGATGCCATGCTCGGCGGCTTCTCGGGTGTTCCTGAAACGGACGGGCGTTCCATCCAGCACGATCTGTCCCTGATATTCGGTATAGACGCCGGTGAGCACCTTCATGAGCGTCGATTTGCCCGCACCGTTTTCGCCCAGCAGGCAGACGATCTCGCCCTGGCCAATGGAGAAGTCCACCGCCCGCAGCGCCTGCACGCCGGGGAAGCCCTTGGTGATCTTCCGCATTTCCAGCAGCGGCTTTGCCATGGCTCACCTTCCCGCCCTGCGGCGACGGATCACGTCCATGATCGCGGCCAGCACAATGATGGCCCCGATGATCAGTTCTTGCCAGTATGACGACACTTGTAGCTGCACCAGCCCGCTGCGAATCACGCCCATGATCGTGGCGCCGATGAGCACGCCGGCGACGGTGCCCTCGCCGCCCATGAGCGAGGTTCCGCCGATGACGGCGGCCGCGATCGCGTCCAGTTCGATTCCCTTGGCGGGCTCGGCCTGTGCCGACTGGTAGCGGGCGATGAACAGCACGCCGGCCACGGCACTGAAGAGCCCGGAGATCATGTAGGTGATGAGTTTCACGCGCCGGGTGTTGATGCCGGAGAGCGTCGTGGCGGCTTCATTGCCACCGATCGCGTAGACCCGCCGGCCAAACGCGGTGTAGGTCAGGACGATGTGGGCGACGACGGCAATGACCGCCAGCACCACCACGGGCATTGGCACAACAACCACCTGGCTCCGCGGGAAGAACGGTAGCAACCGAACGATGACCGAAGGAACCCAGAGTATCGGGACATCCATCAATGCGATTCGGTTGAACGATTCGGGAATTCCCCGGATGGAGTCGCCGTGGGTCGCAACAAACACCACGCCGCGCGCCATGCCCAAGGTGGCCAGGGTGACAATGAACGGTGTGACACCAATGTAGGAGACGATCGCCCCATTGACTGCACCCAGCACCAGCCCCATCGCAAGCCCCGCGCAAACGGCCAGTGCCGGAGGAAGTCCCTGCAACATCAGCCAGCCGCATACGACGCCGCAGAGTCCGACAATCGAACCGACCGACAGATCGATCCCGCTGGTGAGAATGACGAACAACACGCCCAACGCGATGATGGCCGTGTAGGCGATTTGCCTACTGACTGTATATACATTGCCCCATGTCGCAAATCCGGGCTCACAGATCGTGATGAGCACGACCAGACCCACGAGTACCAGAAATATTCCCGACTCGCGGCGCCGCAGCAGCCCATTGACCACACTCTGGTCGGTCACTTGAACTCCTGTTTCATCTGTGCCATGTAGTTGTCGACGTTGGCCTTGTCGACAATGAGCACGCCGGTGTCCGTCTGTTTCTCCAGAGTCTTGCCGTCGGCCGCATCCTTCAGCCGCTCCACGGCCAGCCAGCCCATTTTGTAGGTTCGCTGTGCGATGCAGAATTTCACCACGCCGCTGCGAATCGCGGCCAATGTGTCGGGCAGATCGTCGAAACTCGCCAGGATGATCTTGCCGGCCAGATTCCGTTCTTTGAGCACGGCGGCCGCCCCGGGTGCGCCCTCGGCCGACACGCTGAAGATCGCCTTCAGGTTCGGGTGCGCTGCCAGCAGCGACTCGGTCTTGTTGACGGTCGCATCCAGTTTGCCCTGCGTGTCTTCGCGGGCGACGATCTTCACGCCCGGGGCCTTTTCCTTGATGCACCGCTCGAAACCCTTGAACCGATCGTTGAGATTTGTCGCGCTCAGCCCGCCCTGCAGCACGGCTACTTCGCCCGGGTTGCCCATGTGCTTGAGCAGTTCCTCCGCCGCCGCATACCCGGCCGCCTCGTTCACGGTGCCGATGTAGGTCAGCGCCTTGGAAGATGGCGCCGGCGAATCGAACGTGATCACCTTGATGCCCGCTTTGGTGGCCTCATCAATGACGCGAACCAGCCCCTGGTCGTCGACGGCGGAAATCGCCAGCCCGTCCACATGCCGGGCGATCAGGTTCTCGATCACCTCCACCTGCTGCGGCACCTCGAACGCCTTGGCCGCCTGGTACTCCACCTTGATCCCGTACTTCTTCGCGGCATCCTGGAACCCTTCATAGCACGGCTCGTAGTAGGGGTGTACGCCCTTGGGAACCATCACGAAGACCTTCTGCCCGGCCGTGTTCCGATTGCACCCGCCCAGTTGCACGGCGAGGCCGACGGCCACCATCGCCAACACCAGACCAGAGAACGCCACCCAACTACGGACCTTTGCCTGCCTGCTCATATCATTCCTCCGCACGACTTGGATTTCGGTTCGAGCTGCGCCGGGACGGTAGATTAGCTGACCTTGGGTAGGGGGGCAATTTCTAAACAGGCGCACGTGCTGCCCGGTACGTCTGGTTGTCTGGACCATAGCCCAGGAGCCGCCATATGCCCCGGCTGCATTCGAGCCGCCTGCTGATGTCTCTTTGCCTCACCGCGATGCTGGCAGCTGCGGTGCCAACGCGCGCCTACATCGACATGCCGGCCGAGAAGCTCACGTTGCCGCGGCTTCTGCTCGAGTTCCGGACCTCCGGCATCTATCGCATCGACCGGCTGGACATCGAACGCGGTGCCGTGCGTTTTGTGCTGGTCGAGGCGATTCAGGGTACACCGCGCGAGGCCGAGAAACACATCATCCGTCTCGACGGCAAGGTTCCGGCCGCGTTCAACGACATCCGCGAGGGCGACCGGGCGGTTCTCTTCGGACCCGATCCATACGCCCGCTCGCTGGTGTTTCTCGCCGGCCACTGGTACGTCAGCAACTGGGAACGGGACAACGGGTGGTGGCGGATCGGTTACACGGAGTCGCATTTTGACTTTGCCTGCGCGTTCTGTGGCACGCTGCCGCAGCTTGTGGAAAGCTGCCGGATGCTGCTCGATGGCGAGGATGTCGCCGTGCCGTGTCACGGCAAGCCCAAGAAGCCCGAGGTGGTCCTGGTTCGCCTTACGCTCCGCGATCCGCACAAGCGAATCGAACTTGGCGATCCGGCGACCCGGCCCGCCACCCGGCCGGCGTTGCCGGACGGCCGATCCGTCGCCGAATTGCTTGACGCCCTGAACGATCCCGTCGCACATACACGCATGCTTGGTGCCCAGGCTCTGGGCCGCCGCAATGATCTGGCGCCCCCGGCCATTGCCCTGCTGATCGCCGCCACCGGCGACGGCGACCCGTTCGTCCGTCGCGCCGCGGCCATGGCATTGGGCGCTATGGGCCGCCCCGCCAGCCCGGCCATCTCCCGCCTGCTCGACATGATGCGCGACG
>JANYKD010000031.1 GCA_025361735.1 Phycisphaerales bacterium | reverse complement strand
GAGGATGTCGGGGCCAAGTTGCCCACGGACCGGCGTCACCATGATCCGAGGAATACCGGAAACCGCGCGCTAGCGCAAGTTAAATCTACATGACAATAACATGTACAACCCGTTTCGGACAGTATTGGCGTCTCGCCCATGGTGTCGGTACTCCGACACTTCTGCTGTTCTGCCGTCCCTGGAAAGAAGCGTGGTGACGCCGAAGCGGTCCGCAATGCGGACCCTACATTAAGCATCAATTCCAGTCCGGCTTTGCGTTGCTGCTGGCAGGGCTGGCGGGGATGTTCTCTTCTTGGGAAAAACAGCGCATTTCTGGCGTTGTCCGGCTTGGTGTTGTAGAGGCGAGCGGCCCAGTAAAGAGAACACCAGCTGCGTCGCCGTCTCATCCCTCCCCGTCTCATTCCCCTGACGTGGCGTGAACAACCTGGATGTTGATATACCAATCCGAGATCTGGCCACCGGGGCCGGGCACATCCAGATACGCGGTGTTATGTCCGGTGCCGCCATCAATCGCGTCACTGAGCTGGTTTCCGGCAGCGTAGATGACGTCGTCACCAGCGCCGCCGAACAGCAGAGAAGCGCCGGCCTTGTTCCCATCAGTATCAAGCACATCGTTGCCATCGCCACCGAAGAGCATATTGACACCGCCGCCGCCGCTTAGAGTGTCTTTCCCCCCCCATGCCATAGATCGTATCATCGCCGGTATCACTATGTTGCTTTGGTGAATCCGCGGCTTGATTGCCCACGTCACCGGAATTGTCCGGAAGACCCCCGCTCAGGATGTTGTTGCTGTCGTCCGCAACGATCAGATCACTGCCCAGGCCTCCGATGATGTTCTCCACATCCATCAGCACGTTGTCGCGCTCGCCGGGCGCGCCGTCGTTGGGCGTCCCATCAAGTGAAATCGCAAGCCCTCGTTTCCTATATGCGTAGGTAACCGTGTCATTACCCGTACCACCGGAGAGTGTGTCGGACCCATCCGCTGCAGGCACGAACGATGGAGCATGTGCGCGCTCGAAGATCAACGCTCCGGTATCGATCTGGCCAAGATATACACCACGGCCTGCAATCCAGATATCCGCGAAGCTTGGGTTGTTCTCCGAAAGCGTGTCGCCGCCAGAACCACCCGACATAAAATCATTGCCATCATTTCCGACCAGAAGATCCTTCCCAACCTGTCCGAAGAGCCCGTCATTCCCCGGACCACCGACCAAGCTATCGTTGCCGATTCCACCCTTGAGCGTCTCATTGCCGTTCTGGCCGGCCAGGATGTCGCTGCCCCCGCCACCGGCGATCAAGTCATTGCCAGCGCCGCCGATCAGCGTGTCATTGAAGGCGCTCCCGATTATCGTATCGTTGCCCTTCTCCCCCCGGACAAAGCACGGCACTGGCGACAGCCGTGCGTCAACGCGATCATTGCCCGCGCCCCCATAGATGACCACCAATTCCGCATCCTGCAAACGACAGCGATACATCGTGTTGTTCACAATGGCAATCAGTTGGGTGCCAGCACTCTTGATGACGATCGAGTCCGCCCACACGCTCTCGTGGATGATGAACGCATGTCCGGCCACGAAGGCTGGCGCAGGCGCGCTCGTATCGGGCGGCGGCGTGGTGATTTGGACTACAGGGCTCAAGAGTCGTTCGTTCGTGCCGATCCGGTAATAGTACGTCCGGCCTGGACAGACAGTCGCATCGATCAATGATGTCCGATTCGTGAAAATGTTGGAGTTGCCGATCCAAACGTCGGCGAAATTGACGCCGTCGCCGGAACGTTGCAGTTTGTACGAAGAAGCGTGCCCATTCCAATTGATTCTCACCTTGTACGGGGATGTCGCGCTCAGCCGGGGAGGCGCACAGGCTTCGGTTCCATAACCGCCCGCGGCCACCATCGTGCTGACGGAGCCGCCTGCCGTTATCACGCGGTAGTAGTAAGCCTGGCCCGGCCAGACGGAGCTATCAATGAGCGAGGTCACCCCCGTCACGATGTTGGTGTTGTTGATCCAAAGATCGGCGAAGTCAGTTCCGTTGGTCGATCTCTGCACCCTGTAATACGGAGAGGACATGTCGATCCAGGTGATCTCGTTCTTGACACCGGAGAAGTTATATTCCCACGGTGCAGGCCAGTCCCCACCTCCGGCCAAAGTGACAGACGCGACAGCGGAAGTCCGCACACTCGTTTGGCCACGATTCGTGAGAATGCGATAATCGTATGTTGCGCCGGGCGACAGTCCGGCATCAACGAGGGAGGTCCGATCTGACCATGAGTTGGTCCCGTCTGCCCAAACATCCCGGTAGGCCAATCCGTTGTCGCGCCGCTGGACAACGTACGATGAGGCTCCCGGCACGGGGCTCCAACTGAGCGTCAACTCGGTCGGCGATGTGTTGCTGATGACGGGCGCGGGCAGCAATGAGGCGGGATCCTCGCTGGGCGTCGCAATGTCGGATATGTCGCTAATCTCGCCCAGATTCGTGACCACGCGATAATCAAACTCCTGATCTGGCCAGCCGATGTCGACTGCCGAGGTCTCGGCCCGCCATTTGGCATGCCAGTTGCTCATATCGGCATCAACTTCACCGCCAACATCCGTAAACCTGAATCCGAAGTCGACGGATACCTCCAGCCGGTACGAGGACGCTACCGCTCTCCATTGCACATGGATGCAATGATCTGCGCCGGATGTCCAGATCGACGGCGCTTCCCAACGTCCCTGACCGGGCGTGTCCGCAATGGCTACGTCAGAGATCAGGTCGCCGGCTCCTCCCGGAGTCGCATCGGGGCTGTAGACGACGCGGTAGAAGTAGCTCATGGACGGCTCGACACTGGTGTCTGGGGCGTCGCCGCTGGGCGACTGGATAGTGGAACCGTCGAGTGAGACGGCTTGAAAGTGCACGCCATCGACAGAACGCTCAACGATGGCCGACCGGCTCTGGCTGTCGTCAAGGATGCCCCAGGAAATATTGACCTTGTTCTCGGACTCAGCGTAGACCGAGGGAGCCTGTACCGTACTGAGCAACTGTCGGCGCTCAAGGGACTCGAGGATTGCCAACTGTAACGCGGGTTCGCGTCGCCTGTTGGAGGAATTCATTGAACGATCCCCGACTGTCCGCCGACCGCTTCGCATTGTACGCCTCCCGGACACAGAAATGTGCCTATGAAATCAACGTCAAATGACAAACGCACAAGATAGTCCGTAGAGTAGCGGCCGACGCGCCAATGTCCAGTTGGCCAGCGAATCAGATATGTCATCAATCAGATACGCCGCACACGGTTCTCGTTTGCCTCATGGGCGGCCAGAAACTGTGACAGCGGCCGACGAGCGAGAGGCGGCCCTCACCCCGGCCCTCTCCCGGAAGGAGAGGGAGCCAGAGCTGACGGCCGACTCGGCGAGCCAGCCCTACCACTCCTTTTGGAGTGATTACGCCGCGGAGTACCGCAGCCACGGGCTGGAAGCCCGTGCCACCAACAAAAGAGTACGGCCGGCGGTGGTTACTCCTTGTCTTCGGACATCTGATCGAGCACGTCGGCCGGGATCAGGTGGCGGGTTTCCATGGGAATAAAACCCTGGGGGAAGGCGATGGCGAGATTCTTTTCGTCCCAGACCATAGCGATGCGGCCCTTGGGATCGACCCACATTCGTGTCAGTTTGGAAACGTTGGGGATGTTGCGGGAGAAGGTCGCTTCGAGTTTGAACAGCTCCTGGCCGGCCGGGGTGCGGCGGAGGCGGAGCAGACGGCCGGGTTCGTTGAAAAGGAAGAACTCGCCGGGTTCAGTTTCAACCAGTTGCGGCTCGGCCGATCCGGTGGCGCGGTCGGGGAGAGGCCATTCGCTCTGGCCGCCGGTTTTGTCTACGATTACCAGCTTCTGCCTGCCATCGAAGTACAGATTGCCATGGCGGTCGGCGAGCAGCGGCCGGCCAAACTCCGATGGCCGGGTTGTGGGTACTGGTGGGATGTCCCTGGCGTCGGAGAAGAATGTATCGGTCTTCTCGTCAAGCAGTTCCCACTCGCCGGTGGCGAAAGTGAGGTGGTTCTGCTCCAGTTTGATGGCCGCGTACCCCTTGCGGCTCCAGCCGACGGCGGCGAAGGACTGCTGCCAGACGGGCAGACGCGGGCGGCGGTCGGGCAAACGCGGGTCGATGATGAGCGTGGGCGAGGTTGTGCCTGGCTTGCGGAAGAGATAACGGCTCTGGCGATCGACGCCGATGAACTCCGAATACGCCCGCTCGCTCTTGGGCATGAGATTCAGCCAGGCGCTGCGGCCGAGGTGAATGCGCGGGCCGGTCACATCGTCGGAGACGATCCAGGTGCCCGTGCCCGTTGGCCGGAGAGTCTGCTTCGTTGGATCCAGGTCCTTGAGAAACTCGCCCTGGAGCAGACGGATTGCGTCGCCGGGCAGGGCCGAGATCCACGCGGGGCTGACGGCCACCGCCGGGCGATCCGCCTGCGGAACCATGACCCCCTTGGCCGAGTAGAAGAGCGCGCCGCCCGTGGGGTAGCGGGCAACGAAATCGAGCTGGTTGCCGACGGGTTCGCAATAGCCCATCAGTGGCGTGATCCTGGCCTTGAGCAACGACTTAAGCCTGGCCTGCGCCTCCGGGGGAACGGCGTCCATTACGCGTTCGGCGATCGGCCAGAGCGTGGCGCGATACTTCGAGAGCTGCTCGTAGGCTTTCTCACGCTTCTGCGGGTCCACATCGGAAAGTTCGACGATCAGGCGGATCATCGCCTCTTCGGCAATGTCCGCCTTCTCCATGGAAACAACCGCGAGCTTGCCGGTGTTGCCTGATGTGGCCAGAAGCAGCATGACGCTGTCTTCCATGGGGATGATCTGGAGGATGCCGGCCGGCCAGTCGTCGCCGGAGAGTTTCAACCACGACCCATCGAGCCAGCGAACCGCGCCGGCGCTGCCGGGTTGATCGGCGGCCCCCCCGACCCCTCCGGCCGGGGGTATCCAGGCGATGAGGGATTTCTGGAAGAAGCAGTATTCAACGGGCGCGTGCCGGGCATCCTTGTCGAGCAAGGCGGGACTGCGCGATTCGCCGATCATACCCTTGTGGGGAATGGTGAAGACCGCCAGGCCATCGCGCGTGGGAGCGCCGAGGTGGCCATCCTGCAGCGAGAATCCGCGCGCCCAGTCGTAGTCGGCACCGACACCGAGAATACGCGGGCCGTTTTCGTCGATGAGTTCAAAGCCATCACCGCGGCGGCTGGGGACAATGAGCGATGCCTTCCACTGCCCGCTGCGGATGTCGCGATACCAGTGGGCGAAGGCGACGGGACGGTTGACGAAGTTCACCGCCGCGGGGTTCTCGGTCACCTCCTCGGGCGTCCGGCCATCCGAGCGCGTGATCCAGAGTGTGCCGGATGGGTCCATGAAGATGGGATCTTCGATGACGACGTGGCCGGCGTCGGAAAGGTCGAGATTGATATCCAGCGGCCGGGTGGTGGGAAGATCGGGAAACTGGAGACGAACGAGGTCGATGAAGTCCTTGGGCGGCTTTGGCCTGGTGGTGGCGACGACAGCACGCGTCGCGGGAGCCGTGGCCGGGCGCGTGGCGATGGGCAGTGGGCGGTGGCGGCGCTGATATTGGTCCAGGGCATAAAGCGCACCGATGACCACGGCCGCCAGTGGCATGGCGATGAGGACGAGTCTGGCGATGGGCGGACGAGAACTGGCCATGAAACACCCGAAGAGGACCGTAACGACGCGCGTATGGTAACGATGGCTGTTGTCGGTTGCCAGTTGGTGGGGTTAAGTTGGTAGGGTTCAAGGGTTCGAGGGTTCAAGAGTTCAACGGCGCGACAGTTCTTCCGGGAGACGGCTCCTGGGAGCGCGGCCGTCCTCGGCCGCCCATGTTCATGCGGGCGGAGACGCCCGCTCTCCTGGAAGAACTGCCACGCCGGGTTCAAGGGTATAAAGTTGTTCCGGTGCCGAAGATGGCGTATATTACAATAATGCAATCCGCTAGTGTGCATTTTGTGGTTTGACGGCGGGATGCTTGTGCGTCGACTTAAGGGGTGCAATGAACCATCGGCATCGATCGATCAAAAAGGAACAGAGCTTGCGTGATCTCCGGATATTCTGGCGGGGCGCGCGGTCGTGGTTGATCGAGGGGCTGGAGTCGCGGTGTTTGCTGAGTGTGGCGACTGAGATGTCGGTGTGTGTTTCCTCTCAGTCCAGCTACTCGCGGCAACTGGTTTCTTCAGTGCAGCCGCACGATATGGCGTTCGATCCGGTGCGGCAACAGTTGCTGCTGGTGAACGATGACACAGTCGGCCGCTACAACCCGGCGACGGGACAACTTCTGGGTTCAATCAGCGTTCCGGGCGCTCGCGGCGCGGACTTGACTCAGGACGCGAAGTACCTATATGTGGCCGGGGCGCCGACAGGGTTGTGGAAGGTGGATCTTGCGGCAGGCACCGCCGCCGAAGTCCCCGTCGCTTTGGCAACCGACCAGGGTCGGACGGTTGACTTGGCGCTGCTTGGATCGAATACGGTGATCACATCCCAGGAGGTCTTTGGAACCACCCACAACCAGGAGCGCATCTATCAATTGTCCATCAACGCGGGCACGACAAGCGAGGCGTTATCATGCGTTGGCCAGGCGACCGTGGCGCGAAGTGCCGATTTCTCAACGGTCTACATAGCGTCTCAGCATGACATCTACCGCTGTACCGAAAGCGGCATCGTCAGCAGCCCAATCGCCCGCGGCGCCGTGCGCGGGCTCTCGGTCAGCCGGGATGGGGCACTGGTGGCCATTTCCACGGAAGGAGCTCTGGAGATTCGAGACGCGTCTCTGAATACGGTCAGGACGTACGTCGTCCTCGCCAATGCGGGCGTGCTATTCGACGCCGGCCGCGATGTGCTCTATGTGTCAGATGCCTGGACCGACACCCTCACGGCCTATGACACCCGGACTTGGCGGCAGTTGGCGCGAACCCAAGCCGGCGACGGCAACGGAACGCCTGAGTCGTATGGCAACATCATGTGCATGAGCGATGATGGGAGTGCCCTGTTTCTGAACTCCGGATCAGAAGTGCGGTCCTATGATCCGAGTCTGGCCCTATTCTCGTACGGCGCTGCCATGTGGCTGAACGCGGATGTCCGAGACGCGACCAACGGATTGTCCGTCAAGAGCGGCCATGTGGACTACGTCGACGCAGCGACCGGGCAGAGCCTTGGTAATGTAGGGCTCTACGATGGGGCCACGCCGTCGGGTCCGGAAAAGGGCTCCCTGCACGCAGGCGCGCACACCATCCTGGCCCAATACAGCGGTGATGCCGATCACGCGGCCGCAACCTTCAGCGTAACCGTTCGGATCACCAAGGTGTCGGCCGAACTCAGCCTCGTTCCTCCCGCTGACCGCTTGACAGACAGGCAATCCGAGATGCTGACAGCGGCGGCGTCCTCGGAGTGCGGGCTGTTGCCGCACGGCGGCAAGGTGACATTCAAGGATGGAACCCGGATACTCGGCACCGCGCCGATGGATCACGGCACGGCTTACTTCAAGTGCCCGCCGCTGGCGCACGGAATGCACTCGTTTCACGCCGAGTACAGCGGCGGGGCGGATTTCCTGGCCGCCGTTTCCCCGGCGGTCACCCAGCGGGTGGTGGAGTCAAGCCGGGTAACGCTGACAACCTCACGCCCCTCTACCGTGTATGGCCAGTCGCTCACGTTCACGGCGACCGTGACCCCGGCCGATGCGGGCGCTTCAAGCACGGTGACTCTGAAGAACGAATCCGGCGTGTTGCAGTCCCTGCACTTGAACAAAACAGGGCAGGCCGTGTTCACGGTGCCGCTGATGTCGGCCGGCGCGCACACCCTCTCGGCCGTGTACAGCGGTGGGGGTTTCACGCTGGGATCAACATCGGCAGGCGTGAAGCAGGTGGTGAGCAAGGCCGCGAGCGTCGGCACCATTACAGCACCTGTAAAAACGACACCGTGGGGGCGGAAGTTGCAGGTCGGGGTGGCGGTGCGGTCGAGCATTCCCGGTGGGCCGGTGCCGGTGGGAGACATCGTGCTCTACGACGGAAGGCGGATTACAGGCTACGGACGACTGCAGAATGGCCGGGCAATGGTGACGACCTTGGGGCTTCTCTCGGGCGGCGCGCACAAAGTGAAGGTCGTCTACACCGGTAGCGGCAACTACCTGTCCGCCGTTGCTGGCGTGATGCCGGTCACGGTGCGGCCCGTCGCGTCAACGCTGACATTGGCAAGTTCCGCCGACTGGATGCCGGCGGGCGGTTCCGCCACACTCACGGCGAAACTGAACACCCCGGCCGGCGTACCGGTTGGCAGCGGCACTGTAACATTCAAGGAAGGCACCAAAACACTGGGGACGGCACTTGTCTCCGCCTCAAAGGCAGTCCTGAAGCTTGGCTTGCTGTCAGCCGGCCTGCATAAGATCACTGCCGCGTTCGCGGGCACCGGCAACTGCCTGGCGAGCAAGTCGGGGGCGGTGTCGCAACGGATCGTGCCGATGTCGACGATCGATCTGATGGTGGTCTACACGCCCGCAGCGCGGCAGTCCGCGGAAGCCGACCACTCGACGATTGGTGAGTGGATTGACGCGGCGGTGCAGGATGCGAACACGGCGTTCGCCAACAGCCTGATTGCCACCCGATTGAATCTGGTCGAGACGGCGGAGGTGGATTACACGGACTCGGGTAGCTTCCATACGGATCTGACCCGATTGGCCAACCCGGCGGACGGATACATGGACAACGTGCATGCGCTTCGGGATCAGTATGGCGCCGACCTGGTTTCGCTGCTGGTGGGCGATGGCGATCTGGGTGGGGTCGGATACGAGTTATCGAATCTGTACAGCGCGGACAACGCCAGCTTGGGGTTTTCCGTGGTGCTCGCCGCTCAGGCCTCCGCGCCGACCTTCACGCTGGCGCACGAGATCGGGCACAATCTGGGGGCCGAACACGATTCGGACAACCTGACGGACGGCGTCAGCAGCCCATTCGCATATTCTCACGGCTATCGCTTCACGGCCGATGGCACTTCGTTGTACCACGACATCATGAGCTACGATCCCGGGGCTACGATTCCGTATTTTGCCAACCCGCGCGTGCTGTTCGAGGGGGTGCCAACGGGGACGTACGAGTACAGCGATGTCGCCCGGGTCATCAACCAGACGGCGTCGATCGTGGCGGCATATCGGCCGCATGCGACGGCGGCGCCGCGGGCGCGGGTGGACGAGATTGGAATCGGATAGAGCGAGGGGCCTTACGTCCACACATGTCAATCCTGGCGGAAACGAACCTCTGAACTGAAGCGGTGTGGCGCGCGGCGATCAGCGATCGCGACGGCGGCGGAGGAGCAGAGTCGCGCCTAGGGCCAGGAGCGAGAGCGCGGCCGGTTCGGGCACGACTGTGATGGATCGCAAGGCGGCGGTCTGCTGCTGTGGCTGGCCGGAAATGGCGAAGTAACCGGCATCGCCGATGTCGCCGTTCAGCAGGTGACTCTTAAGATCGACCGAGAAGTCCGTTGCGGCCAGCGAATGCCACTGGTTGCTGTCGTAGGCCCAGAGCAGCACATCCGACTCCGCATACCCAAGCTCGGCCAGCAGTTGGCTGTCGAGCCGAATGGTCGCATTGATGTCGTGCAGCAGCGTGGATCCCGAATCAATCGACCAGACGTCGAGGAACGTAGTCGCACCGGAGTCGGGTATGTCGGCTCGATCCGGCGCCAACAGCGAAATCGACACCTGGCCGGCGGCGGTCACCGGAGTGAAAGTCAGGCGCACACTGTTGACAAGGTCGATCACCGGATCGGATGGGGACTCGCCCCAGGTGAGCGATTTCTGGCCGGTCGCGAGATGGATGGGCGGCAGCACCAGCTTGCCGCCGCTGGTCGCATACCAGCCGGCCGTGGCACTCAGGGAATTGTCCATCGAATTGGTGATGAGGGACGCACTAGACAGAGAAAGCGTGTGGCTACTGTTGTTGCCGTCGGCGATGACCAGGCCGCTGTTGTCGAAGACGCCGTTGACGTCGACATTGCCCCAGCCGGCAAGAGTGGTGTCGGTGTTGTTCCACGGCCGCCGCTGATAGGCGGGATAGGCGCTGATGTAGGTGCTGCTGGTGATACTGGTGGTGGTGCCTGTGACACGGGTGGCAACAGAAGCCGTGCTCGTGTCTGTTTGCTCGGTTGTCTGCGCCGAATGAAGCTGGCGCTGGACGAGTGCGAGCGGCATGACACCTGTGTCAACCTGGGCGATGAAGTTCTCATCGACCGGGGTATTGGAAACGAGTTCAAGTGGAGCCGGCCGAGCCGAAGCAACTGCCGCCGACCCGACTTTGCCCGGCGAACGCCCGCCCGCCGGCGCAGGCTGGAGGGTGAGGTTCTTCACCTGCCGCTGACCGCCACCCGACGAGCTGTAGCTGTTGCTGTCCGGTTTGGGCGAGACGTGAATCAGGCCGCTGCCGAGCGAGGATGTCGTCGCCAGTGAAACCGTATCGGTTGCGTGGTATGTACTGGTCGCCGAACTCGTGGCAACGGCGTTGATTGACGGCGTGTAGTCCTTGGCCGACACCGGCGGCACTACGGGAAGCAGATCCAGCGGCGAACGCGATGTCGAGGCCGCGACCGGCGACCCACCCAGCATCTGCTGAATATTGAGCGGCCCGGAAATGGTGAACGATCCCGAAGAGTACCGTGAGGGTGGTGCCCAGGCGTCAATGGTTCCCACGGGCTCGATGGCGACATTGGCGATGATCTGCTCGGGGCTCATCAACGGCTTGGGCGTAATCGCGCCGGCGTCGAGATGGATCGGATTGGCCTGGCTCAGTTGCGTCGGCGGAGTCTGCATGCGCGGCAACGATAATCGGAATTGCAGCAGGTTCTTCAGATCCACGCGCAGGAGGTTCGGTAGAAGATTCGACACGTCGACTCGCGCGACCACCTCAGCGCCTGCGAACAGCGCGCTGGCTCCAATGAGTGTGGCGGCGGCCGCCGTCTTGATGCGGGCCACCAGCAGCGTACGCGACGCGGTCTGCGCCAAGCCAAGGATATGCGACGGGACCAGCGAGGCACTGATACTGTGACCCGCAGCCATTGTCGTCGCATACTGGCAAACACTGGCGTGCAGGTTCTGGCTGATGGTCTCCCGGACCACCGAGGCCAGCAAAACCGTTACCACGCCCACGCCGACGACAATGCCGCGCTCGGCCAGCCGCTCGGACAACATTTCCCGGCCACGGAACAGCCGCACACCCAGCGTGCTGGGTTTGCAGCGCAGCTCGCGAGCCATTTCCTCGCGGCTCATGCCGCCAAAGTAGTGCAGAATGAGCGGCAGGCGATATTTCGTGGGGAGTTTGTTCAGTTCGTCGGCGACCAGCGACTTCATCTCCGACTGGTCCAGAGCAACCGAGGCGGCCGGTGCGTGGCCATTGCCGTTGCCGTTGCCCCGGGATATCTCGAAATGCTTGATCTCTCGTATCTCACGGCGCTTCTGAGACTTACGAACGTCCAAAGCCAGTCGATAAGCCACTTGCTGAAGCCAGGGGCCGATGTACTTGATCTGAGTACTCTTGGATTGGGTGGCGAGGGTCAGAAATACAGCTTGGGTGACATCCTCGGCATCGTGGGTGTTCTTGACAACCTGATGGCAGACGTGGAAGACCATTCCGGCATAACGGCGCACAATCTCCGCGAACGGCTCCTGCCGGCCGGTCGTCGTGAATTCGTGCAGCAACTCCTGCGGGCTGCGCTCGTTATCCAAACCCTTCTCCAAAATAGGCCTCCACAATTAAGAATAAAGACAGTCCAGATAGCAGAAAGTTACGGGAAACCGCGACTTCGCATCGCTAAAGCACATGATGGAGCTTGTCCAGCGTCGCGACAAAGGGTTTGACGTACTCATTCCCGAAAAGATGCACGTGATCAAGCAAATCGTAAACGTGATATAAGTCTTTACGGTACTTGAAGTAACTGTCGTCCGAGTCGTGGGTCTTGTGATATCTCTTGAGAAATTCCGGGGTGATCGTGTGAAACAGCTCAAGATACGCCAGTTCGGACTCGGCGTGGGCGAATTTCAGATTCGGATCGAGTAACGCCGCGACATGCCAGTGCCCGTGGTTGTGCTGGCGGACCAGGATGTTGGCCGACCAGAAGTCGCCATGGATGAGGCGAGGGCGGTCGTGGTGTTCAAGTAGTTCATCCAACTGTTCGTGCAACCGGCCCATTTGGCGCTTGGCTTCCAAGGGCAGGATCTTGGCCGTCCGGACATCCCGCCAGATGCTGTCATAAATATGATGAAAGAATCGCGGCCAGCTCCGGAACCGGGGCGTCTCGGCGTCGCCGTCGCGCTGGTAGTAACGCGCGGTCGTGTTGTGCAACAGCACACAGAAGTCGGCCAGTTCCTCCTGGACAACCTGGTATTCCTGGGGCGTGATCGCATCCCGCACCTCGTGCAGGTCCATCGCGTCGATGTACTCGAGCAGCAGCCAGGAATGGGGGCAATCGAGGGTGGCCAGATGATACTCGTGTACCTTGGGCACGGGCAGCCCGAGTGCGCCGAGGGTCTTGAGCTGGTGGGCCTCGCGTTCAACCTCGCGATTGACGCGGTGCGAGGACAGTTTCAGGACCGCCGTCAGCCCGTCGCGGGCAGTAAGCAGGAGGGTATTGTAGATGGACCCGCCCCCGAGGGTCCTGACTTCCTGGAGCTCCGCCGATGATCCTGCCCATTGCTGCAGGATTCGACGGAGCACTTGCCATGAAACGTCATTCTCCATGCAGTGTTATCCTGAGTTAATTGTTACCGGAGTATTTGGAAAAGGCAAAGGGGATGTGCATGTGATTCTTAGCAGCCTGTTAGTTGCCAGTTGCCAGTTATTAGTTGCCAGTAGATGACAGCCACGGGTGCGGATCGCACGACCAACAATGACCCACAGCAATGGAGGGGACCAGTCGCCAGGAATATGTTCGTGCCCCGCTCCATTTTACGCCCAGCTTATATCCGCCTTTGCGTCGGGAAGGAAAATACATTATGTTCATGGGCGGCTACATACTTCGATTGTGGAGGTCGACTCATGGCTGAGTGGTTTTACGCCTTTGAGCAAAGACAGATTGGACCCGTCTCCGACGAGCAGATGCGCGGAATGCTGGCCGGCGGCCAGGTACCGTGGAACTCGCTCGTATGGCACGAGGGCATGCCTGAGTGGACCGAGGCGCGGACCTTGCCCGAACTGCGTGCCACCGCGCCCGTCGCCGCGATGCCAGTGGCGGCCGCCCCCGTGCTTCAGTACCAGGCACAAACAGATGTGGCCTGGTCACAACGTGTGCCGGACGATCCCGGGCCTTTCAGCTTGCTCGGCAAACAGATCAGCATCGGCAGCCAGCGGTGGACCGGCGTCGGCTATGCTACGCCACGGGCGTTCTACCTGGTGCTCAAGAGCCGCATGGCATCACAAACGGGCTTCGCCGTGGGTGGATTGGCCGGGGCGCTGATCGCCGCGGCCGCCCAGAGCGAGGACAACGCCCGAACCTGCTTCGTGTCGGAGCTGCCGCCGGGCATCCAGGCCACCATCGACCCGAAACATAAGTTCGCCGACAAGGACGTCGTCGTGCTGCCGCGAGAATCGATTTCGCTCGTCAAGCTCTCGTTCTGGGGCGGCGGCCTGACGATCCGGGTTGGAGCGGAGAAATTCAAGCTCGTCCCGAGCATGTTCTCATTCGGCAGGATCAGGCGCGATCTGACCGGCATGACTTGGCCGCTCGGCATGGAGATGACCCCAACCGTCAACGCCCCCTACGCCAAAGGCCTGCGCCCGGGCGCCAAGCGAAAGTCACCGTGGTTGAAGGCGCTGTATGTGATCGTCGGCATCGCGATCTTCATCGCGGTGATTGTCTTGAGGGTCATCAGCGGCCACTGATCCGCAGCGCAATCAACCGGCTCATCGTCGTCACATACACCGTCCCGTTGGCCGCGGTCACGCTGCCGTTCATCGGTTCGCCCATGTCAATTTGGCTCAGCACCTTCTTCTCCCGGCCGGCCGACAGGATCCAGAAATCTCCCTTGCGCGTGCCGATATACACCTTCCCATCGGCCACCAGCGGGCAGGCCCAGATCTCGCCGTTGGTCTTGTGCGTCCAAACGATCTTGCCCGTGGCCGCGTCGACGCAATGCAGCATCTTGGCGCAGTCCGTCATGTAGGCCAGCCCGTCGGCGATGGCCGGCGTGCACAGGCTGTGCGTGGGGATCTCATACTGCCACACCAGCCCGCTCTGGGTGATGTCGCCGGTCTTCGTCGGATCGACACACTTCATCCAGCTCTGCCGCTTGCCCCAGAACACATCGCCGCCCGCGATCAGATACACCCGGCCATCGACGAACATCGGCATGCCGTAGGCGTTGCTGGCACTCTCCTTGCGATTGCCCACGTAGGTGTGGATCTTCTCCTTGGGCGCTGTCGGGTCGCAGTCAAACTTCCAGACGGCCTTCATGAGCTTCACTTCCCCGGCAGGCGGGGCCTCTTTGAAAGCATCAAACGCATAACACACCCCGTTGCCGCCGATGAAGAAGATCAGCCGCCGGCCATTGACCTCGCCCAGCGACGGGCTCGACCAGGTGCAGTGAATGACATCACGCCCGATGGCCTCATCCTCTTTGGCAATGAGCCTGCCCGTGCGTTTGTCCAGGACGATCAACCCCGGTGCATCCGGTGTTGGCAATGCTCGGTGCGTACGGTCGACGCCATTGGATGTGTTGACATAAATGAAGTCGCCATCGATCAGCGGCGAAGCATGGGCCGAGTCGTGCTGGTGCAGTTTCAGTTCGTTGCGGACGTCGTAGATCCAGACGATGTCCGCATCCAGCGGCCCGGGCTCCATCGCCGGATCAACCGGCCGGGCCATGTGCCGTCCCTCATCCTTGAAGGGTCCGGTGTTCCCCTTGGCCAACCCGTCCAGTGTCATGCAGACAACTTCGCCGCGATTGGTCACCACGTACGCGCGTTGCCCGTCGATCGTGGCCGGGGAACACATGCCGACGTTGGGCCAATCGAAGAAATCGTCCTCCTCCAGCTTGGGCACGATGAGCTGCCACTGGAACTGCCCGCTCTTCTCATCAAACGCCATGAGCACGCCCCGGTCGCCCTTGTGTCTGGGATCGCGCGGGTTGGCGTTGTTGGTGGTCACCAGCACCCGGCCCGACCCGATCGTGGGCGTCGACCAACTCTGGGTGCCGAGTTTGGCGACCCAGGCGACATTCTTCCCACTGGCCAGATCGAACGAATCAGGCAGGTTCTTCTCGTCGCTGGCCATGTTCCGCGTGAATTGCTGCCCGAACTGCGGCCGATCCCCGGCCCGGACAGCGACACTCGTGGCAAGCAAAGCGAGGCAACAGAATGCGGCGAACTTCATTCATGTCTCCGTAGGCGGTGCCCGTGCGATTTCAACTCCACGGCTTCTTCCATTCCTTCAGCCGCCCGGACAGCGCCGGGGCAAGGTCATTTCCGCCGCGTGGTTTCCGCACGATGACTTACCACCATCTACCACAACCGACGCGGGTTGTTCCATCGGGAAAGTCGCCGCCGTCTGTTTGTTCAGGTTGGCGCCGCTGAGCCCAAGCCCCCGAAGCCCACCGATCAGCGCACGATCTACCACCCCGTCATGTACGCTCAAGCTAGGCGCTCAAGCCAGGCCATTGACGTGCCACCTCGTCTCTGTATCCTCTCCGCCTTCTTATGAACCCGAAAGAACGAGCGGCCGAAGCAGCACTGCAATACGTCGAGAACGACATGGTCGTCGGTCTTGGCACCGGCTCGACCGCCGACTACATCCTCATCGCCATCGCCCGGCAGATCAAAGCCGGCCGGCTCAAGGGCATCCGTGGTATCCCCACCTCGAGGCGATCAGAGGCGCGAGCCATCGAACTGGGCATCCCGCTGACGACGCTGGCCGACTGCCCGACGCCCGACGTGACCATCGACGGCGCCGACGAAGTGGCACCCAATCTCGATGTCATCAAAGGTCTCGGCGGCGCGCTGGTGCGCGAAAAGGTCGTCGCCCAGAGCACGCGCAAACTGATCATCATCGCGGACTCCTCCAAACGCGTCGCCCGCCTGGGCACCAAGAGCCCCCTGCCCGTCGAGGTCATCCGTTTCGCCCACGAGGCCAGCGCCATTTATCTGCGATCGCTGGGTTGCATCCCCACGCTTCGCCTCAATCCCGACGGCCAGCCCTACATCACCGACAACAGCAACTACATCTACGACTGCTCGTTCCTGCCCGCCGGCATGCCCAACCCGACCGAGACACAGGAATGCATCCTCCACCGCGCGGGCCTCGTCGACTCCGGCCTCTTCATCGGCATGGCCAAAATCGCCATCCTCGCCGGCGAATCGGATTGTGAAACGCTGCGGCGCTAGTCGAACAGTCGTCACCCCCTCGACACCTGCCCACCGCACACTATCATTCCCCCCCATGCTTCCAGACCTCACCAGTTTCCAGATCGACAAGAAGCCCCACGAGTCCGAAGTCCGCGATGTGATGGACAACTGCGCCCGCTGGGAGATCAAGGTCCACGACCACGGCCTGGTCGCCCTGGTCGACGTCATGCCCCGGCTGGCGCCGGTCGGCAAGACGGCCGACTATGCCATCGTCCAGGCCGCCCGCGTCTCCTACGGCGAGGGCACCAAGAAGGTCAGCGAGGATCGCGGCCTGATCCGCTACCTCGCCCGACACCGCCATACCACGCCGTTTGAGATGGTGGAGTTCAAGTTCCACCATGTCATGCCCATCTTCGTCGCCCGCCAGTGGATCCGCCACCGCACGGCCAATGTCAACGAATACTCGGCTCGCTATTCCGTCGTAAAGGACCGCTTTTATCACCCCTCGGCCGATGCCATCCGCCAACAAAGCGAGGCCAACCGCCAGGGCGGCGAAGGAGCGGTCAACGATCTGACCGCCCAGCAGTTCATCGAATACCTCGATCGTGCCGAGGCCCTCTACCAGAATTACGAGAAACTCGTCGAACAAGGCCTGGCCCGCGAAATTGCCCGCATCGGATTGCCGATAAACGTATATACCGAGTGGTACTGGAAGATCGACCTGCACAACCTCTTCCACTTTCTCTCGCTACGCATGGATGCCCATGCCCAACAGGAGATTCGCGACTACGCCAACGCCATGTATGCCCTGATCCAGCCCATCGTCCCCATCGCCGCGGAGGCGTTTCTCGACTACAACTTCGAGGGGCTGCACCTTTCCCGGCTGGAAGTCGAGGCCATTCGCACGGGCAAACCCCTGGCGGGCGACAACAAGCGCGAAACCGCTGAATGGGAAGAGAAGAAAAAGCAGCTTGGCCTTTGATGGCGCGACCACAAACCCGGGAGGGTCGTGCTTCCGCACGACCGGGACGGCGATCCCGCGAAACGGCCGCAGAGGACTGCGGCCCTCCCAAAACGGTGGTCGCGTCCGTGTTTAAGGAGTAACGAATGCCCATCGACCCCGAAACGCAGCAGGATACCTGGCGGATTTTCCGCATCATGGCCGAGTTCGTCGAGGGCTTCGAGGAAATGTCCAAGGTCGGCAAGGCCGTCTCCATCTTCGGGTCGGCCCGCACCAAGCCCGATGATCCACTGTTCCAGGCCGCCGAGGAAACCGCCCGCCTGCTCTCCAAGGCCGGTTACGCCATCATCACGGGCGGCGGGCCCGGCATCATGGAAGCCGGCAACAAGGGCGCGTTCGAGGCCAAAGGCAAGTCCATCGGCCTGAATATCTCCCTGCCCCAGGAACAGCAGAGCAACAAGTACCAGACGCTCTCGCTGGATTTCCACTACTTCTATGCCCGCAAGGTCATGTTCGTGAAATACGCTTCCGCATTCGTCTGTTTCCCGGGCGGATTCGGCACGCTCGATGAGTTCTTCGAGACCACAACGTTGATCCAGACGCTGAAGATATCCCCCCTGCCCATCGTCCTCTACGGCTCCTCCTATTGGACAGGCCTGGTCGATTGGATGCGCCAGAATTTACTGCCTCAGTACGTCGATCCCGAAGACCTCGACATCTTCCGCATTGTTGATAGCCCCCGCGACGTCGTCCAGGCCGTGAAATCGAGCGTCACCAAGCACTGGTGGAACCCCAAGGACGACGCGCTGCGACGATCGGCCGGCAACGGCGAATCCAAGCACAAAGCCCCCATGGCCGGCGGTTCCAAGGCAGCGTCCACCGGCGAAGGCACCCGCTGGGGTCGCCGTCCCAGCCGCGGCGACCAGGCCCACGCCACCGCCTCAAAGAAACCGCAGCAGTAACCGCAGGCAATCTCATCCGCGAGTTTGGCCTCCCCCACCGCTCCCCGTCGGGTCCGGCAGGGTTCGGTGTTTGCGTAGGGTGTGCTTCAGCACATCACCGGCACGATCGCCTCCGCCACATAATTGCGCCCGGCCATCATGTGACGAACCTCAAAACCTAACCTAACCCTATTTACAATACCAAATCTATAGCGTACTATACCGGGTATGATCGCTGCCTTCTGGACTCCGACCTTTGCATTGATCTGCCTGCATGCCGTCCCGACACCACTCCACGGAGCTGGCACGGGTGATTACGGCGCGACCTTGGGGAGATCACGGGGTGCTACAGGGGAGAAAATGGGGTTGGTTCGGGGGTGGTTTGGGGGCGCTTTTTTTTCGATGTCGCGAGGCTCAAATGGTAATGCAACACACTGCATTACAACAACTTACGGGATGAACAGAAGAACGAATCCCATCGGAAACGCTTTTCGCGTGCTTGGCCCGCCTACTCGTTGACATTCGGGTGATCCGACTTCATAATATAATAGAAGAAATTTCATTTGGCCGTCACGGCCACACCGGGAGGCGGGATGTCGAGAAAACTCAAGGCACGGATGGGACGCGCGATTGGCGCGGTCGTCGAGGGCATCGAGTCTAGACTACTTTTGTCTACAACCACCTTTTCTATTGCGGACGCCACGCTGGTTGAGGGCGACAACAGCACGGCTTACATCGGTCTTGGCACGAGCCCTGGCCCGATTTTCAGCTCTCTCCCCGGCGCATACCTGATCGGCCCAACCCTCGGCCAGTGCACCGCCGCCACCATGATCTTCACGGTAACTCGCACCGGGGCGCTGGAGCGGCCAGCGACGATCGACTACCGCACAGCCGACGGGGCGGCACTCGCTGGAACCGACTACGTCGCCAGAGCCGGCCAACTCCATTTCGAACCCGGTCAAAGCAAAGCGACCATTGGCGTGCCGGTGATTGGCAATACACAGTTACAGGCCGATCGCTCCTTCTCCGTCCAACTCACACAGAGCGCCAGCGTCTTTGCCGATCAGCCGACCGTCATTCTCGGCGCTACCCGCAGTTCGCTTACCTCCGGCGATGTCAACGGCGACGGCAGCCTGGATTTGGTCACCGGGAGTTGGAACGCCGACACGATCACCGTTCTTCTAGGCGCCGGCGACGGATCGTTCGCCAGCTCCCAGAATTACGACGCCGGGAGTGGCCCCTTTTCGCAGCAGCTTGGCGATTTCAACGGTGATGGCAACCTCGATCTTGCCACCACCAACTTTTACATGCATACCGTGTCGATCGGGCTCGGCAATGGTAATGGGACATTTCAACCGCGAAAGATTTACACGACTGGCGACTCACCCGCTTCATTGCATGCCGCAGACTTCAACGGTGATGGCATCCTCGATCTATCCGTGGCAGGTGCCGTTGACAATACGGTGGACGTACTGCTCGGTAACGGCGATGGTTCGTTCCAAGCTGCGCGCCACACATTCGCTAATGGCAGTTCCTACGCCACCACGCTCGGTGATTTCAATGGCGATGGAAACGTGGACGTGGCGGCCGTTGGCTGGATCTCCCGAACCGTCAACGTATTGCTGGGCGATGGCAGCGGAAGCTTCGAACCCGCCGTCGCGTATCCTGTGAGTTCCGATCCGGGTTCAGTCGCATCCGCTGATTTCAACAACGACGGAACGCTCGACCTGATCGTGGGCGGTTTCTCGGGATCCTACGACGTCCTGCTGGGCAACGGCGACGGCACGTTCCAGCCGATCGCCACTCATTCCACCGGCATTGCGGACGCCAGTCTCAGTCCCCTGGCTGTGGGCGACTTCAACGCCGATGGGAACGCCGACATTGTCACTGGCGATGCCCATGGAGGCTCCGTCTATTTTCTGCCTGGAACCGGCCAGGGGACATTCGGCGCTGCTGTCGCACTTCCGCATGACAATTACGGATGGGCGCGACAGTTGGCCGTCGGCGACTTCAACCGCGACGGCTCGCTCGATCTCGCTGTGGCCGGGGATACCTCCAGCCTGGCCGTCCTTGTGAACAACACTGAGCTGGAAGTTGTGCTGCCGGGTATCCCGGCGGTTGGGACAATTCTCGACGACGACGCGCCCGCATCGCTGGCCATTGTCGCCGGCAACGCCCAGGCCACCGTTGCTGGACGCGCGCTGCGCATCTCGCCAACGGTTGTCGTGAAGAATGCCAGAGGCGCCGTCGTACAAGGTGTTTCCGTGACGTTTACAGCGCCGTCGGACGGGCCAAGCGGGTCATTTACCGCCGGCAATAGCGCGACGGTGGTGACGGACGCGTCCGGCCGCGCGGTCGCTCCGCAGTTCATCCCCAACACCGCGCTGGGCGACTATTCCATCACAACTTCGGTCGATGGCGTCGCGCCCGTGACCTTTGCACTGCACAACATCTCCAACGCTGCCCCAACGCTTAAAGATGCCTCCATCGCATTCCGGCAGGGCCAGACGTTCTCCTTCGACCGCCCCGGTTTCGACGCCGCCTTCCGCGACCCCGACGGAGACACCCTGCAATGCATCCGCATCACCAGCCTGCCGGCTCACGGCACGCTCACGTTCAACGGCGTCGCGGTCATCGTTGATCAGGAGTTTGACCGCAATGCGATCGTGCCCGGCTTCAATACAATTTTATTGAATGGCAATATCAACGTATCCCCTTGGGGGTTTCCCGTCCTGAACGGAACCTCGCAACCCATTCCGCCCGCGACGCCAGCGCCCAGTCGATTCACGTACACACCCGATAGCGGCTACGGCGGCAGCGACGCATTCACCTGGAATGCATCCGACGGTTCGGCCTGGGCGGCGACCGATGCCGCGGTGAATCTCGCCGTCCTTGCACCCGTTGCGCCGATTGTCACAGTGGATGCGTCGGCAACTGCGAACGTGAACGGACAGCAGCCCGTCGTGCTCAAGGCCCACTTGACCAATCCGACCGCATCCCAAACGCAAGTTAGTGGTAGTGTAATGTTCCTCGACCTGAGCGTTGATGATTACGCGAACGCCCTGTATCTGGCCAACCGCCGCCTGATGCCGACATCGCCAATGTGGCTGAACAATCCCGCCGATCCGAATTCACCGATCGCCGTCCGCGTGCTGGGTACGGCTACAGTAGGCGCCAACAACACAGCCGAATTATCGCTGAAGATGCTCATGCCCGGAGCCCGTCGGATCGTGGCAGTATTTCTTGGCAATAGTAGCCCGCTTACCGCTCGGACAACCGGTCACGACGCTGAGGTGACCCTGGCGGCGGACGTCCACGATGCGTGGGCAGCTCGCCAGGCATTGATACAGCGTCAGTACAACTATTGCACGGCTGTGTTCAATTCATCCATTACCGGTTCGCTTGTTCTCTCGGGCTCCGGCTCGTTGACTTTGTCGACCGTAATTCTGGCCGGCAGCACGACGTGGATGACAACGCCAGTCGTGCAGCCCGAACTGCGCCCGGCTATTTCGGATGAATCGGCTCTGGCCGTAAAGGTCGCAACGGGCATGGTGGGCGGCGTCAGCTCTGGCAGGACACTGACAAACCCGCCGTCACTCTGGTTTCAGATGACCGGACTCGCCGGCACCATGGGAACGGCACCGGTCGTGCCGTCACGCGGAAGCATTCACACCGCCAGCGCGAGCGTGTTGCTGACCGTACCTGTGCCGGCACCGGACCCAGCCTCAACCGGCTTTGGCAGTGGAGCCTGCATCAACCTCGGTTTCGGCGGCACGCTCACGATATCGCACCCAGCAATACCTTACGACCCCGAGCCCCCGTTGCCCAATCCGGACCCCGCACCGCAAGCGACCGGTTCGGTGCGCATCTACGATGGCGATGTCCTCATTGACACGGTCGCCTTGGATGCGTCGTTTTCGGGCGTCTATGTGCCCCAACCAGGCTCTCTTGCCTTGGGCACGCATCAGTTCTATTTCGTCTACGATGGTAACGACGACTTCGCCGGCTTCACGCACGAGGACTCCGTCGAGATCACCCAAACGCCAACCAGCGTATCTCTGACCAAGTCAGTCAACTGGCTCGCCCAAGGCGATTCGGTGACCATCACAGCGAACGTATCGACCGCCACGCCTGATACCGTGACGCCAACCGGGACCGTGCATTTCCTCGTCGACGGAACCGAAGTGGCCGCGGTGGAGCTCGGATCGACCACTCCCTTGACGCTGACCCTGCCTCTGGGTGCCCACACAATTGCAGCACAGTACCCGGGAGATAACAACTGCCTGCCGAGCGATGCCGTCATGTCACTGCTCGTCGCCTCTCCGGCACCGACTCCGACCCAACTGCCCGCGTTTCCCTCGATCGTCAAGCCATCCACGATGGCCGTCACCGCCAAAGTGCAGGGCCGCCAGTTGAAACTGATGGCCAGCGTCTTGGACAAACAGACACGCAAACCGGTCGCCGGCGCCGTGGAATGGCGGCTGGACGGCAAACGCGTGGCCGCCAGCAGCATCGGCAAGCTGCTGACCCTCACCCCAAAACTTGCCAAGGGCGTCCATACCCTGACGGCCGTTTACAACGCGACACTGGGATACAACACCGCAACCCAGACTCTGAAGCTGAAGGCCACCGCGGGCGGGATCACCATCGTGCGGTGATTACTTCCCCGGCTCGACCTTCACATTGTCGTAGAGCACCTTGTCCAGCCGGCCGTTGTGGTGGCTGGAAACGGCCAGACCGATCATGACTTCCTCAGGCAGTGCGACAGTCGCCTTCGCGTGGACACTCCAGTTCGCTCCGTCCTTCGAGACCATGGCGGTGATGCCGCTGCCATCGCGAACCAGCCGCAGCCACGGGTGGCCGGCTCCGCCGGCCCAGACACAATCGGATCCGTTCGTCGGACGATGCACCAGCCCGCACCCCTTGCCCGGCGTGACCGCCAGCAGAGCCATCGCGGAATCAATCTTCAACGATTCACGGACCATCACGCCCGCCAGGGCGAAATCGCTCGTGTTGTCGAAATTCAACACATGCACGGTGATCGTGCCATTGCCCGACAGCTTCTGCCACACGTACTGGAGCGAGTCCTTCTTTCCCCAGACGTTGTCACCGCTGCCCGAAACCGTCACCACGCCCGATTGCGGATGAATCGACGCCGAACCACGCTTGCCTACGGAGCCGATATCCGTGCTGTGCCATTCGGCCCCGAGCATCGCCGCATCCGGCCTGGCAGAAGCAACCGCCGACAGCGGACCCAGCGGGCCGCGCCGCTGCGGAGCGACCTTGTAGTAAAACGCCTTGCCATTCACGGCCGACTCATCCACGAACTCCTGGCCGGCGACCGGCAGGCCGATGGGCTTGAAATCCCCATCGGCCGAATCGCTGCGGAACACTTTGTAGGTGATCGCGTCTGGAGCCGGCTCCCACGAGAGCACCACCCGGCCATCTCCGGCAATGACGCCGCCCATCACCACGGCCGGCAGCGCCGCCTCGGAAAACGCCACAACCGGCTCCGTGGTTTTCGCAGACGCGGCTCCGTCGGCAACCAGTCGATAGCGATATGCCCGGCCGTTCGCGAGTCCTTTGTCGACATAGCCGCCCGCGTCGAGCCCATCACCGATACGCTTGAATTCGTTGTTCCAGCCATCGGCCCGTTCGACGCGATAACGATGACCAGCCACAGGCGTCCAACTGAGTGTCACGACGCTGTCGCCAACCACGGCTTTCAGGTCCGCCGGCCCCGCGGGCATGCCGGTAGCCGGGATGGTGCCTTCCGGCAACGGTCCCGGCGCAGTATCACGTTCGGGGGGTTGTATCGCGTGAGAACCTGGATATACTTCAATGCCTTGAAGCCGGGAGACATCGGCATGAGATCGCGGGCGTTTGGCGCAGTTGGCTAGCGCGCCAGCATGACACGCTGGAGGTCACAGGTTCGAGCCCTGTAACGCCCATTGATTGTAAGTCACGCCGGACGTTGAAGTAACGTACCTGCCCCCGACGGGACAGAGCGGCAAATCCGAGAAGGTTTCAGTGGCGCGCCACCGAAACTACAAGGAGTTGTCTCATGTCCCGCCCCCGTTCTCTCCAACCCGCGTATTGTTTGCACCATCGAAGCGGTAACGCTTTCGTCAAGGTGAATGACCGACAAGTCTGGCTTGGCAAGCACGGTACCCAGGCCAGCCGCGACCGTTACACCATTGTCGTCGGTGAATGGATCGTCCAGGGCAGGCCCGGCACGTCTGCCGGCAGCCCAGCGACGGTGCCCACCGCCGCCGCAGCGGCCATCACCATTGCCGAACTGATCGACGCCTACTGGACGCACTGCCGCGACTACTACGCGCAAGCCAAACCGATCGAGCGGCGAACTGGCCGCAATCCGCATGGCGCTCCACAAGCTCAACCCGTTGTACGGCAGTCTCCCCGCCGCCGACTTTGGGCCACTCAAGCTGATTACGCTCCGCGAATCCATGATTGCTCCGTGCAAAGCACAGGAGCGGCGGAAGGTCACCGATGCCACTGGCAAGGTGGACGTGCAAACGGTCGAGGTCACACGGCCCGGCTGGTGTCGGCTGTTTGCGAATCGGCAGACCAAGCGAGTAGCACAGATGTTCAAGTGGGGCGCGAGCCGAGAGTTAATCTCGGCCACGATCCACCAGCAGTTGGCCACCGTCGCAGGTCTGCGGAAAGGCAAGACCGCCGCCCGAGAGTCAGTGCCTGTGCGTGCTGTCCGTGAGAATGACGTTGACCGTGTCCTCCCCCTGCTGCCCCCGCCCGTTCGCGCCATGGTCGAGATCGAGGCCCTTACCGGCATGAGGCCGGGCGAAGCGCGCATTATGCGTGCGTGCGACATCGACACCACGGTCCAACCCTGGCTCTACAAACCGCAGTGGCACAAGACCGAACATCACGGCGAAGACCACAACCGCGAGATCTTCATCGGCCCCAAGGCGCAGGAGATCATCAAGGCGCATTTCAAGCCGAGCCTCAACGCCTACCTGTTCACCCCGGCCGACGCTCGAGAATGGGAACGAGAGCAGCGGCGGATTCGAGCCGGAAAGAACAGCAGGGCCACCGGCGTCTACCCGTGCGAACTCCGCCGGCGACAGGCGGAAGCCGAGAAGGCCAGGAAGAACCCGAGAAAGACGGCGGAGCTTTATGACAAGGACGCCTTCGCCCGGTGTGTCAAACGCGCTTGCCGGAGAGCCGGGTTGTCGGTCGGTTGGACGCCGAACGCTTTGCGGCACTCCGCAGCAACGAGAGTCCGACGCCTGTATGGGCTGGACGGCTCACAGGTCATTCTCGGCCACAAGCACGCGAAGATCACTGAGGTCTACGCGGAGCAGAGCAGGGAACATGCGCGCGAGATTATGGCGAAGATCGGGTAGAGTATTTGACGGGACGGCGGGCTTGATCTCCCGCCTACGGTTCGGGGCGTGATGCTGGCCGCACCTTGCCACGTCCGCCCCGGGCCTAACCCACGAGAAAAGTGCATCATGCAAGACACATTAGAACAAGCGGTAAGCGACCTGTTGCGGAGCGTGCCCGAAACTTGGGCCGACTACGACCCGATAGGGTTAAGCCAGACGAGAGAGCAGGCGCTGATTCAACTTGTGGCTGCCGGGATGGTGGAGCGGCGCGCCGACTTCCGGCTGCGCATGTTCGGACACCCGACCGCAGTGGAAGCGACCTTAACCATGACGGGCGAGGGTGGCTGCGTGGAAGCCATGGAACTCGTGGCCGCCGGCATATGGGACAGGTGGCACAACGAATGGCAAGAACGTGTGACGGGGCCAGCGAAAGAGGCCCCCGCGTTTCACTGTGAGCGGGCAGGAACAGAACAGTGGCGCCTGACGGCCGAAGGCATCCACGCGCGATCATCCATGGAAGAGGGCGAACCGACAGCGCTCGACTTCGTCCTGAAGCGCGGCTTTTTCGACGGCAAGCCACGCATCATGCCCGACGGGCAGATAAGCCAACGACTTCCGGTGCTCGGTAAGGGCAACCTGGAAAAGATGAAATTCGTGAAAGCTGACGCCGCCGCCACGAACGGGCCGATCGACGTGAACGTCGTAAACATGAACGACGGTTGCAAAGCCATAGCCGGCATCATATCGGCACAGTTCGCGCAGCTTGCGAAGCCGATTGCGCCCGATATGCCAAAAGATACGGCAGGCTGGATCACTGTTACCAAGGCCGCCAAAGAGGCGAAGTGTGATCGCGGCACAATAACCCATGCATGCGATAGCGGCGACATCGAGCATGTCGGCACAGGCGAAGATCGACGGATCAACCCAAGGAGTTTGCAGAAATGGGCAGACAATCTGCGTCGCAAACGTGAATTGAAAGCAGTCAACGAGCCAGCGAAACCAGCACAGCCACAACCGCTATCCGGTGAATGCATGAACTGCAGCGAGATCGTCAGCTTGAGGGACGGTAAAGGACAATGCCCGAAGTGCCGGTCCACGAATATCAAGCCGATAATGCCACGCCGAAAATAAGCGCGCACCAGTTGCGCAACACGCGCACCAGGATTTATTGAAGGCCGGGTTTCCGTCGGGAAATCCGGCCTCTTGCACGCGCCACGGCTTGAAGGCGTGTTGTGCGAGAAAAGTCGATACCGTGATTGTGTTCCATTGCCGCACATGGAAACAACGTACAACTTTATCAGCATCACCTCCGCCCGAAACCTTCCCCGCCTTCGCCGTGACGGCAAGCGGCCTGACATCGCCACGCTCTGGCGCTGGTGGGCGCGTGGTATCCGCAGCGTGAAGTTGGAGACCTGGCTTATCGGTGGCCGTCGCGTGACGACGGAGGTCGCGATCAACGAGTTCCTCGACCGCCTCAGCGCAGGTCAGAGTACCGCGGCGCCGAGCCTCAACTATCGCCATCGTGAAATCGCGGCGGCGCAGACTCGCCTTGCGGCAGCAGGAATCTAATCCCCGACCGGCCGCACGGCGACCATGAAAAAGGCCGCCCGAGTTAACGCTCGAAGCGGCCAAGGACAAACGTGATTTTATTCTACACATTCACATTGGACGTATCCACTCCTGTGGAGGTGACCAGATGAGCGCCTCCAAGAATAAGTGGCAAACCACGAAGTCAGTCAAGATCCCCTGCGGCAACTGCGGCGACATCGGCTCCTGCACAGTGTCGCCAGACCGCACTGCGTTCAAGTGTTGGAAGGACGGCGGCAAGGTCCACCAGGCCGGCAACAGTCAACGCAACAGCGGCAAGGGCAAAAACATGAACGGCACCGACGTTTGCGACCCAACCGACTACGGCCATAGCGGCAAACAGAGGATCGGCGCCGAATCGAAAAATACATTCTCAACTCTCGCCAGCGCCATAGACGGGGCCGGGATGATGATCGAAGGCGGCCTGCTGGCCGGTCATTGGCCATATCACGACGGTCACGGCGTCGAGTTCGCGGCCGTGGCGAGATACAACACGCCAGACGGCAAGAAGGAATTTCGGCCGTTCGCGTTCACAAAGGCAGGCTGGAAGATCGGCGACCCGGCTGGACTCTGGCCACTTTACCATCTGCCGCTGCTCGCCAACGAGCAAACGGTCTATGTCTGCGAGGGAGAAAAGGCATGTGACGCTGCTCGTCAAGTTGGACTTCCAGCCACCACCAGCGCCCACGGCGCCTGCTCCGCGGACAAGAGCGACTGGTCACCGTTGGCCGGGAAGGATGTGGTCATCCTGCCCGATAACGACAAGGCCGGCGAGAAATACGCGGCCGACGTGGCCAGCAGCCTGTTTCGCCTGGAACCGCCGGCAAGAGTGAAGATACTCAATCTGCCGGGACTTCCGCCCCAGGGTGACTTCGTTGAGTTCTCCGAATCAAGAGACACCGCTACCGCCGACCAGATACGCGACGAGGTTAGCCGTCTGAACGCAGACCTGCCTTATGTGGACCCCGTCGAGTACATCGGCGGCATACGCACGATCTGCATGTCTGACGTGGAGCGCCGGGACGTGGATTGGGTATGGACGGGCCGGATTGCGAGAGGCACCCTCAGCCTTGTGGCATCTCCTCCCGGTGTTGGGAAAAGCTGGCTCGACGCCTACATCGCATCCCGCGTCAGCACGGGAACGGCTTGGACTGACGGTACACTATGCCCGCAAGGCACAGTGATTCTGGCCGACGCGGAGAACGACCCGGAATGCGTCTTGCGCGATCGGCTCGACGCCCACGGGGCCGATTGTTCCAAGGTTCACGTCATCGACTGCGTTGTCAGTCGCGACGAGGACGGCAATCCCGTTGAACGTGGCTTCACTCTGGAGCATATCGTCCACCTCGAACAACTGCTCATCAAGCACAGGGACACCGTGCTGGTCTGCGTTGACCCCATCGGCTCGTATCTCGGCCGGATCGACGCACACCGAGACACCGAGGTCCGGGCGATCCTGACGCCGCTGGCGGCGCTGGCTCGCAAGTTCGACGTTGCTGTCCTGCTGATCGCGCACACTCGGAAGATGAGCGGCGGGACTGCGGATGACTCTGTTCTCGGTTCCCGTGGTTTCGTCGGCATCGTCCGCACCGTTCTGCATCTCGTTCTGGAAACAACCGATCGGGACTCCCGCCGGCTCCTGCTGGCCGGGAAAAATAATCTCGGCCGGCAAGCCGCGGGCCTCGCCTTTACGATCAGCGGCACTCCTGCTGCTGTCCAGTGGGAATCGACGCCGTTGGATCTGAACGCCGACCAGTGGCTGGCACAACAGAGCCAGAAGGGCCCGGAGCCGGAATCCCGCAATCAGGCGGCCGAGTGGCTGGAAGAGTTCTTAGCCAAAGGCCCGATGCGTGTCGGCGATCCGAAGAATCCCGACTCCGGCTCCATCCGGTTCGAGGCGAAGGAGGCCGGCCATAGCTGGCGGACTATATGCCGGGCGCGTGCTGGCATGCCTCTTAAGGTGTTCCGTGACCAATTTGCAAAGGTATGGATGTGGAAACTCAAAGCATAAACACTACTTGGCATTCATGGCATACCTGTCTTTCTTGGCATACCTGGCATACGTGGCACACCTCTACCAGGTTAAGCGCGCCACCAGTGCCAGGTATGCCAGGTATGCCACGTTGTTCTACGAACTTGGCATCCTTCCCCGAACGCAACCCATTTCCAGAACAGAAAGGAACGAGCCATGAATACCCTCGACGATCTACCCCGCCCAATGGCACGTACCGCGGACGCCCTGGACCCAACCATTCATCGGAATGTGATCTGCGTTCAGGGTCGGAAGTTGGGCAGGACCTTGACAGTCGGCAGGGATGGCTATTGGTGCCAGATCACCGAGGCACGGGATGCCGCCGGCTGGCGAGACGCTGGAGCGTCGAGGATCGAGACGGCGACGGCTCACTACCGCGATGGCTCCGAAGAAGACGTCGCCAATGCCGCCTCGGCTGAGCCTGCCCAGGATCGACGATCGCCCGTCGGGGAGTTCCCGACCCATCCGAACACCCGGACGTGGGAAGATGGCGTTCTACGTCAAATATCGATGATACAATCAACTCTGCTGGCCAGGCCTCGCGATTGATTCTACGGAGTGATGAAACATCAGTCGGCAAGTAGTCACCCCGCGGTCAGCAGATGCTCAGCCACCCAGTTGCTCGAAAGTGGTATGTGAGTAGTCCCTGAGTTGCCATCCACCCCCGGCATTAGGTTCTTTACTCCCAGCCATGGTCCTTAACCTCAACCGGGAATCCCTTCCCTCTTGCTAATCTTTCTTTTCCTAAATGCCTCTACATACAAGTCTTACAGAAAGCGATCGTAACATGAGCAGGAACCTACGTTTAGAATGGATTGAAGCGGGTTCACTTTCGGAAAACCCGGCCAACTGGAGAAAGCATTCGCCGGAGCAGCTCCAGTCGGTCAAGGATCTGCTCCAAGACCCCGACGTCGGGTGGGCCGGCGCCTGCCTGTACAACGAGCGCACGAAGCGCCTGATCGACGGGCACGCCCGCAAGACGGTCTCTGACCCATCGACGCCGATCCCGGTGCTGGTTGGCGACTGGAGCGAGGAGGCCGAGCGGAAGATCCTCATCACGCTCGATCCCGTCGGCACGATGGCCAACGGAGACCCCGACGCATACGCCGCATTGGTCGCGCAGGTCAACGCGGAGTCGTTATGGGTCCGAGACCTCATCCACAACACGCAAGCCGCTCTCAACGACGCTCAGGAGGAAGAGGAGGCCGTGGAGGAGCCTGGCGAACCGTCGGCCGCGCTGCCGCAGATGGAAATCCAGCCGTTCGAGCACCACGACTACCTGATGCTCATCTTCCATAACGAGCAGGACTTCCAGCAGGCGTGCGAGCGGCTCAGCATCAAGAAGGTGGCGATCACTTACCCGGGCGGTCACACGAAGGTCGGCCTGGGCCGGTGTGTCGATGGCGCCAAGGCTGTGCGGATCCTCACCGGGGAGGCCAAGCAATGAAGATCGTGATCCCATCGAAGGGCCGGCCCGAGGTGTTGCCGGCCAAGGCTCTGCGGCTTTTCCCTGATGCCCTGGTCTGCGTGGGCGAGGACGAGGTGGACGCTTACCGCAAGGTGAGCAGTAACCTGCTGGTCCACCCGGCCGACGTGTCCGGCATCGGCCCGCTTCGGCAGTGGGTGCTCGATCACATCGAAGACCCGTGCTGTGTCATGGTCGATGACGATGTCACCCACGTCTACGACCAGTCGGGGTTCCACAAGCGTCGGATCGAGGATCCCGACGCCGTCCGCGCCATCGTCGAAAGGTTGGCCATCGTCGCTGGCGACGCGGGGGCCAGGGTGTTCGGTTTCCAGCAGGCGGCTCGGCCGATGACGTATGCGAACTTCCGGCCGTTCTCGATCAACACCTGGGTCGGCGGGCTGGTCGGGGTGATCGGTAGAGAACTGCGGTACGACACATCGCTGCTTCTGCGCGCCGACATCGACTTCTGCCTTCAGTCGCTGATGCTCGACCGCTTCGTCATGGTAGACGGACGGTACAGCTTCATCCACACACGGTTCGGCGGCTCGGGCGGCAATGCCCGGCAGCGCTCGGCCGAGCGGCACGAGCAGGAGATCAAGTACCTCCGCCGGAAGTGGGGTCCGTACCTTGGGGTCGAGCAGGCCAAGGGGACCACGAGGATCATTGTCCGAGTGAAAAGGTGACGGTACGGCCCGGCTCGACTCGGGAATAATCCGAGAATCTTTCGGAGACGTTCATAAAGGCTGATCCACACAAGTCTTCAGCTATAGCTCTTTTCTTGCCTTTTGGCTTGACTACAGTTGGACACTCTGGGATACTACTTACTCAGGAATGAGAACGAACGAACAACCGAAAGGACCGCCATGACAACGACCACTGACATGATGAACCACGCCGAGTATCCGAAGACACTGAGGAGCAAGACGGTTGAGTCGCTCCGCTGGATCATCAAGGACTGTCAGGAAGCCATCACCGCGATGCCCAATGGGTACAAGGTTGGCTACTACGCTGATGAGATCCACTACTGCTCGATGGAGCTGTACCGCCGACACCGAGACCCGAACTCGAACTTCCGCTTCGCCTGACCTACCGGCTCCTCCTTCTGCTCGCAAGCGGGAGGAGCCTTTGTCCTGAACCTGAACCCTTACTGGAGAACGCTATGCGAGTCGAAACGTCCTGCAACGCCGCTGCTGACCTGATGACCGAACTGGGGTTCTCGTACCTGCTCCAAGGGCCGGCCAGTCAGGAAGACACGAACCTGAAGAAGTTGGAACTTGCTCGGTACGCGATGAACTTGGTCCTGGCACTGACTAGCGAGGTCGCCGAGGACACCGGCAACAGGCACGCCAAGGCGTACATGGTCGACCAGCTCACCTGCCTGGCGACTGAGGACCACGGGTTCTGCTCACGGCAGTTCAACCTCGACCAGTGGATCGAGCAGCTCAAGTCCAACGACGACGAAGAGTAGACGCCCGCCCGGATCCGCCCCTGCACGCAAGCAGCGGATCCCTTGTTCTGAACCTGAACCTTTACTGGAGACTGCCATGCGTGACCTTGATGTGAACCGCCTCGGAACGATCGTAGAGCGACTGATGATCTGGAGCCGAAAGCCGCACAACCGTCTGTTCAATGAGGAAGCACAGCAGATGAAGCTGGCCCTGAGCCTCCTGAATGACCTGCACACCCGTCTCGAAGTGCTCAAGGAAACGTCAGTGACGGCAGCGTACTCAGATCCGTTCCAGACCGTGACCGGATTCGGCTCTCTGTAGACCTCTTGTACACCTTTAACGCCTCCCGAAAGGAGCGCGCCATGTTGCACGAGTACATTGTCACGATCAGGAACATCGACATGCCCAACGAACGACCGACCGAGGTTTGCTTCCACGCCGAATCCACCGTCGACGCGAAGAAGCAGGCCCGCAAGTACATGCGGAACCACATCGGTCACACGAAACAGGACGGCAAGCTCGCCTACAGGTCCGTGCGAGTGGACTCCGCCCCGTTCCAGACCGTGACCGGATTCGGCTCTCTGTAGACCTCTTGTACACCTTTAACGCCTCCCGAAAGGAGCACGCCATGACAACGAAGTGCAAAGCCGAGTGGACAGTACAGGATCGGCACGGATGGGGCTGGTCAGCATATACGCCAGAAGGAATGCCCGGAGCGATCACACCGATCAGCAGCCGGTCATCCGCTCAGGTGTACTGCGACGCCCGCAACGCCGGCCGCGACCACCAGACCGCATGGAACGAGGCGAAGGCATCCGGCGGGTTGACCCGCGAGGAGTACGTCCCCGGCCAGTTGTTCTACGGCGACAAGAAGTGAGTCCCTCGGACGAGCCGCCCTCCGACCGGAGGACGGCCAGTCCGGTGAACTCCACCGGAGACTCAGGAGTACGCCATGATGGACGAAATGTATTACGACGATGCGAGCGACGAGTGGATTGTCCAACTGTGGACTGGGGACGGCAGCACCAGCGAGGTCAGGTCCGTGCTGACCGACGAGCAGGAGATCGGATTGAACCGACGTGCGGTGTACGCCTGCACCGCGGACGAGTGCATGGAAGTGCCGTTTGGCGAGCCGACCTGCTGCCGGGTCAAAGAGATCGGCGACATCGTTGCCGAGGCCGAGTGAGTCCCGAATTGCTCGAAAGGAGCAAGCCATGCCAAAGTACGAAGTGACAGTCAAGCAGGTGACGACGAAATATGAGACCCAAACCATCGACGCCAAGTCGCATGAGGACGCCGCCGCCCTTGCACTTGAGATGCTCGACAACCACGAGTTCGAGTTCAACAACGAAGCGGCGATCGTCACCGAAGAGTACGAGGGATCGGAGGAGGCTGCCTCGTCATTCCCGCCGCACGTCTGCATCGAGTTCAGGGTGTGGGCGTTCAACCTGTCTAGGAAGCGCAGCAAGACGGTCGAGCAGATCTACCAGTGGTGGACAGAGTACACGAAAGAATGCGACAGCCGCGACCAGTCGCCAGTGCAGGGTGAGTTCGAGCAGTGGTACGCCAAACAGTTGTCCGCTTGAAGGGAGTACGCCATGAACGCCATTGACCTGATCGGACTGAAGGTGGGCCTGGTACACGAGAAGATCCTGATGTCCGAGTTCCATGGACTCGCCGGCCGCGTGGTCGCAGTCGAGTCCGGACTCGCCGTGGTTGAGTTCGACGACGGCCGGAAGCTCCGGCTGTTCGAGGACCAACTGGAACCCGAACGCTGGGACGGCCTCGCTTGAAAGGAAGTGCAATGTGACCGTGAAGAAACGACAGAGCATCGAGCGTCAGATTGTGACCCGGATCCTGACCGACGCGGTCCACCAGGGCCACGAGGTTGCGGTGTCGATCGACAACGGAGTGAGCAAGGTGGTCAAGCCCACCACCGACATCGAGAAGATCCTGGCCGGCATGTTCTCGGTGGACGACGAGCACCTGCTTGTCTACCGCAACGGGACGTTCTGCGGCTGGGTGTACCTCGTGTACGGCAACGACGGCTGGGACGTGATCAACGACTACACGTCCAACCTTGAGATCGTGCTCGAAGGTGCGAATGACCTGGCCGACCAAATCGCCGACCGTTCTTGAAAGGAAGTGCAACGTGAAAGCAATCGTTACCAAGTATCTGTGCGGAACCGAACGCAAGGGCGCCAGGATCGTCGCGAGCGACTCCGACGGAAACCGGATCACCATCGGCTACCCACACGAGTTGAGCGGCGAGGCCGTGTACCGGCTCGCCGCCGACGCCCTCTGCAACAAGATGGGATGGAAGGGACCGAAGATCGGCGGGGCCGTCAAGGGCGGCTATGTGTTTGTGTTCGTCCCGACTGGAGGTGCCTTGTGAGAATGCCTGAACCGAGACTATGCAACTGCGGGAGCGGCGAGGAGTCGTGGTGGGAGTACGACGCACGCGGGATCCCGCTCGATAGCGTGTGCCCGAAATGCGTCAAGACGAAGTTGGCGAAGTTCCGGCCCGAGGTGCTCACCGACGGCGACTACGAGTGCGACGAACCGATCGAACCAGATTGAAAGGAAGTGCAACGTGAAATTCAAACATGCAACCGAAGAAGAGTGGGCGGGAGTGAAGGCGACGGCGTTGGCCATGGCCGACAAATCGCCGGACTGTACCGGGGCGATGCTCATCAACCTTGTAGCCGAGGTGGACGTGCTCCGCTCGGCCGACATGTGGTGGGATGTGGATGATCCCGAGAATGGTATGTCCGATGTGTCTGAGGTGATGTACGACGCCGAACCCGGTCAGGTGATTTCGTTTCTGGCCGCTCGTTCGCTGCCCGACGAGTTCTTTGTCGAGGCGCAGGTCGAGTGCCGAACTCAGCTTGGATACAGGCCGGCGACTCCCGAGGAGATCGCCGAGTTCAAAGCCGACCGCAAAGCCGATCGAGACCGCCGCAACTCCGAGTACGCCGCACGCGCGCCGAAGCTCCCGCCCACGGCGACACCGATCAACCAGAACCCGATGAGGTAATGCCATGGACAAGGAGTACTACACGAATCTCGTCGAGGTGCTCAAGCATGTCGAGCACGACGTGCTCATCCGACTGATCGGAGACCTGGGCGTGATGGACACGCGGACCAGCGCACTGGTGTCGGTGTGGGCGAAGGCTCACGGGATGGAGCAAGTCGAGATCGAGTTCGAGACCGCGACGGCCGGCGGCGGATGCGGCGGCTCGATCCTGTCATGGCGCCGGCGAGGCAAGTCGGGTTGGGGCAACGTGCTCGCGATCCGGCCGGCGAGGTATGTGGACTGGCAACGCATGTGGTACATCCTGAAGGACGACAGCCCGCAGAGGATCCGGCACCTGACCCGCAACGAGCTGAAGTTTGCCCTCGGCGACATCGGACACAAGGTGGTCCGCTATGCGATGCGGTGGAGCAGCCGGGAGTTCGTCGAGGGTGTCACAGTGCAGACGTCACAAGGTAGTTCGACCACCGGACCGATCAGCTCCGAGTTTCCCAATGTTGCCCGGATCATCCAGGGTGAGACCGGCCTGTCGTTGCGGGAGTTCTGGCGAGCGGCCCGAAAGGGCGACGCGCCACTCGCGCGTCGGCTCGGTCTCATCGAACGCCGGAAACGTGTCATCGCCCGGAAGCGGGGCATGACCGTTGCCGAACCCATTCCCGGCCTGTTCGATTGAACCCACCAGACGACACCGATTTAGCCCTGATCCAGAGGGTATCGCCGGGGCGAGGCAGGGGAATTTTCGAGAATCTTTTGGGGTGCTCATAAACGCTTTGATCTACAAGTCTTACGAGTACGCTGCAAAATGGCTTTATGCTTGACCACAGTTGACTACTATGGGATACTACTTACTCAGGAATGAGAACGAACGAACGAGACGAATCGAAAGGAGCTACGTATGACCGCCCCCGTGACCGAAACCAACCAGACAGCTCAAGAACACAGCAAGGTGTTCAAGCTACTGGCCGACGCTGTGCAGGAGCACCTGCATCAGGGGATGGATGCGGACCAAGTCCGCGACATCGCTCAGGGCGTCGTGGACATCCGGCTCAGTGAGCTGACCGTCCCCCGGCCGATCGAGGTCCGACTGTCCGACGGCACGACGAATGTGCTCCAGGACAACGTCCACGCCCAGCTCGACGAACTGCTCATGCTGGTGGACGAGGGCCACAAGAACATGCTGATGGTCGGCCCGGCCGGGTCAGGCAAGAGCACCATCGCCCACAACCTGGCCGACGGTCTCGGTCTGGAGTTCGGGATGCTGAGCCTGTCCGGAGGCGTGACTGAGACGCACCTGTTCGGCCGATCGCTCCCTCAGTCCGACGGGACATGGAAGTTTGTCCAGAGCCTATTCGTGGACATCTACGAACATGGCGGGGTGTTCCTGCTCGACGAGGTCGACGCCGCCGACCCCAACGTCATGGTTGCGATCAACGCCGCCCTGGCCAACGGGAAGCTGGCACTGACCGATGGAAGGATCGTCCACCGGCACGAGAAGTGTTTCATCCTCGCCGCGGCCAATACGTGGTGTACCGGCGGGGACCACATGTACGTCGGACGCAACCAGCTCGACGCCGCCACCCTCGACAGGTTTGTACTGGCGACGATGTACATCACCTACGACGAGGCTCTGGAGTCGAGACTGCTCGGCCTCACTCCGGCCAGCAAGCACGCGGCCAAGAAGTCTCTCTGCCAAGCGGCCACGCCCGAGCAGATCCGCGACTGGGTGCTCGAGCTGAGGGAGTCGATCAAGCGATGCAAGCTCCGCCGCGTCGCCTCCACCCGCCTGATCGTCGCGGCCAACATGGCGGCTCGAGCCGGTCGGAGCATGGACCAGATCAAGGACCGGTTCTTCGCGAGCTGGTCCGCAGACGAGAAAGCCAAGGTGTTGTGATGACCCCGCGCCTTATCCGCTCCATCTACACTGCCCCCTGCCGAGTTTGCGGCGCCACCCAGCTCAAGGGTGTCGAAGTCTGGTACGCCAAACACTACGGGGTCCGCTGCATCTCCTGCGGGCCGCACGGCTCCTCCGACCCGATGATCCCCGCGAAGAGGGGCAGCAAGCGAGCACTCGGTATGTCCCCGTCCGAGCCAACGCCAGCCGCTGATCCGACTCGGGAGTCAGTGTCGAAGCCAGTCCCCGAGCGGATGACCGTGAATGTGGGTGCCCTGCCGGCAACGCTCTGCTCCGATGGTGTGCATCGGTACGAGTTCGGATCCATCGGCGACGCGGTTGAGGACAGCCTGGCGAGCCACGGGACCACCGAGTCCAACCGCACGATGATCGACCGCAAGCATCGGTTCAACTGGGGCGGCTACTTTTACAACTACCTGAGCAAAGAGACGTTCCTGGCCGAGTTGGTTCAGCCCAACGCCAAGCTGCTCGATGCGATCGAGAAGATGCGTGAAGAGATCGTCGGCGAACTCGCGATGCCCACCTGCCGACGCCGCAAGATCCGGCACGGTCAGGACGACGGCGAAGAACTGGATCCCGACCGAGTGTTGGCCCGAGACCCATACGCATGGGACAAGAGTGTCCGGGTCGAGCACACCCGCCGCACGGTCACGATCGGGTGCAACATCTCTGTGCTCTGTGACGTCAAAGCCGAGCAACTGCTGTACCGTGGGGCCGCCGCACTTGCCTTAGCCGACATTCTGACCGAACGTGGGTTCAATGTAGAGATTGTTGCCTTCAAGGCTGTGGCGGGTCCGAGTTCAGAAGTACGCAATGGTGTCATCAAATATCAGGTAAAGCCCGCGAACATGCCGCTGGACCTGAATACGGTCGCGGTCGGGCTGTGTGAGCTGGCCTTTGCCCGAGCCGTCGGGGTGTATGGCTCAGCCCGTCACTGGCCCGGACAAATAGACGGTGGGTTGGGGTATTCCTGCAACCTGCCAGCCGCCGACCGGGAGGGTCTGGATTACCTGATCGAACAAACCTGCCTGAGTCGTGAAGTCGCGGTTGAGTGGATCAAGAGTCAACTAAAAGAAAGTGAGATGGCCAATGTCTGAGAAGAACAGTCCAAGCGGTAAGTTTCTGAATGTCGAGACGTGGGACGCCATGAAGGCGTGCGGGTTCACCGAGGAGGAGCTGATCGCCGACCAGCCCACCGGACCGATCATCTTCAGCTACACCCGCAAGCAGGCGATCGAGGATGGTGTGCTGGTCGACCTGACCCGGCCAGGGTACAGGCGGGTGCTCGCCATGGAAGGGTGCAAGTTACACACGGCGATGACCGGCACCGCCTTTGCCGCGACAGTCGGCTCACCGAACGAGAGGTCCACGCACGCGGAGTTGTGGGACACCCTCTGCCGGCTGGGCCGGGTGCTCCGCGCGATGCGGGTCGCGAGTCTGAGTCTGTCCGAGCGGAGCGACCGAGTCACCTTCACCGCTCCGGGCGTCGACGACAAGCCAGTGTCCATGTGGGCACTGTGCGGCCCGGGCGACGATGGCGAGCCGGTCCTGACCATCATGCTCGAAGGCGAGGATTGATCCGGAGGACGAGCGGAGTTCATGGTTGACCCCATGACACCAGTTGGAACTGATCGGCCTGTAAAACGTACCCCATGACAGGAGACCCCATGTCCGAAGTAGTATTCACACAGGAGTTGTTGACGAAGATGCGAGAACGCAGGGCGGGCGGAGAGAAAGTCTCCGCCTTGGCCGGCGAGATCGGAGTCCAGTGGCAGAAGCTGGACAAGGCGATGCGGAAGGGATCCTCGACCACCACCACAGCCATCGCCACGGCCACTGCCTCAGTGATCGCGCCAGTGGTCGAGACGCCGTCCGAACCGTCGCTGACCCCAGTGCTCGATCCTCTGGATGTGATGGAGACCTCGACAGCGCCGGGCGGCGGGTGGGATCCCGGCCACCCCTGCTACTACAAGCACGGCGGTCCCATCATGCCGGCTGACCAGATTTGGGGATACCGGCTCGAACTCCCGCACAAGCTGGCCAAGATCAGGATCGGAGACAAACGGAAGGCGATGGCCACGGATCTGCTCGCCAAGGCCCGCGAGTCACTGAAGCAGACGATCCTTCGCTACGAAGATGTCGTTAACCGTGGCGCCGAGGCGCTCAGTCACTACGACCGGACCATCGCCTTCCAGAACGACGATGATGCGTTGCAGGGTAGCCTGGCACTCATCTTCAACCACATCTGTTACGACAAGGGCACGATTGCGGTCCTATGCAAAGAGTTGGGCGAGCCGGCCACGGTTGAACCCAGCCCAGCTACGACCGATCCGGCCATCGTCGAACCCCCCACCACCATCGCCGCCGATCCGCCCCGACAGGATCCACCTCCGACGTCGCGCGCCTCGCTGGTCGACAAGTATCGTCCGACGTCACTGGCTAATCTGAAGGGCCAGCCCAAGGCGTCGGAGTACCTGACCCGATATGCCAGTGGTCCGTATTCGGTAGCGATGCTCTTTGCTGGAGAGACCGGGACTGGGAAGACATCCGCAGCCGGGTGCCTGGCGGCGGAGCTGGGGTGCGACGTGAAGCTGGCCGAGCTGGGCGGCGTGTGGTCCATCGCCAGCGGCGAGCAGACGGCCGACTCAGTCCGGGCGGTCTGGTCGAACCTGTCGCAGATCCCGATGTTCGGGAGCGGCTGGAAGATCCTCGTCTGCAACGAGGCCGACCGGATGAGCGCCGTGGCCGAGACGATCTGGCTGGACCGACTGGAGAACCTGCCGGCTCGATGCACGGTGATCTTCACGACCAACTATCCCGACCGACTGAGCCAGCGACTCCGCGACCGCTGCCTGCGAGTCGACTTTGAAGGAACGGCCAAGAAGTTGCTCAAGGTGGCGGCCGAGGCGTTGTGCGAAATCTGGAACCACGAGCGACCGAATACGCCCCGCCTGCCCGAGAGCTTCCTCGAACTCGCCAAGAGCGCCGTCGACGGAGCCGGGATGCTGAGCTTCCGGCGTGCGGTCCAACTGTTGCAGATGGACATTTCATAGACCTTTTGTTTATCATCCGTATTCACCTATGTTAGGCTATCGTCATGTACACCATTAAGACAAAACGCGGCTACGCGATGAGCGAGGTTGCCTCTGCCTTGCAGAAGGCGATCCGCCGCGGGGATGCTCGACTGGCCGGGTACTGGGCCATCGAGTTGTTCGAGTCGAACTTCAAGGATTACCTGTGGCGTCGGCTGCTGGTCATCAGTGCCGAGGATTGCTGGGGTGTCATCACCCACGAGATCGACGCCCTGTATCGGGCATGGGCGACGGTTCACGCCAAGCGATCGAACTCGGGGAGGATCTTCTGCTCGAAGGCGACGATCCTGCTGGCCCAGTCGCGTAAGTGCCGCGACGCCGACCACCTGACCAACCTCGTCTACGATCCGAAGGCGATCCCCGACGAGGAGTTGGAGGCCGATTTGGAAGCGGCCAGGACGAACCAAGAGGCGATCCCCGACTACGCCTTGGACTGCCACACCCAAGCTGGCCGCAAGGCCGGTAAAACGAAAGAGATGTTCTTCCGCGACGAGTTCGCGGCGCTGAGTCCACGGGAGCCGGGTCTGTTCGACGATGACCTGAAGGGAGCCGGCAAGTGAGCACTCGAATCCCCACCCGGCCGAGATTTCAGCGGCTCATCCACTCGATGGCCACCAGCGACACATCGTCAATGAAATTCCTCACGCCCGCCCAGCCGGCGAGAGCATCCACGACTTCCGTGACCAGCTGTTCTGCGGGGGACTGGCTGTTGGTCGTCAACACGGACAAGAGGCGTGCATCGCCAAATTGGTCGGAGCCGGATGGCGTGGTCTGCTCCGAGAGGCCATCGGAGAAGAGATAGACGCGGTCCCCCGGCTAAAGCTGGACAACGGTTTCCTCGTATTCGGATCCGTCCATGATTGCGATGGGAAATCCGCCGGCATCCGGCACCGCGAGCGGAGTCGTTCCACGCAGAATCAGTGGAGCGGGGTGGCCGGCACTGGTAATGTGCAGTCGGCCGGTGTGCGTGTCCAGAACGCAGAGGATCATGGTCAGATATCGGCCGTCGTTGTCGCTGGCTCTAAAACGGCGATTCATCTCCGTTGCCACACGCGATGGATGTTGGACGGTGCCCAGGCCGCTGGAGCCGGTCATGTCGCGCAGGAGTGACGCGGCGCCAGACATGGGCTCCATGGCATGCATGGCCGTGACGGAGAGCAGCGCGGCCGGAACGCCATGGCCGCTGACGTCGATGACGTAGCTGACGAGATAGCGATCGTCGATCAGGTGCAGGCCGATGGCATCGCCGGCCAGTTCCTCTGTGGGAACGTAGTTCCAGGCGGTGCGAACATGCGGTGTCACGACGTTCCGCTGCGGTAGCATGGCGCGCTGGACGCGCGCGGCCGCTCGCAGACCGTGGTGAATCCGTTCGCTGGCCTGGCGCAATTCGGCGTTTTGCTTGTTGAGGGTTCGCTCCAGCCGAACGATGCGCTCGCCTGCCAGCAGACGCACGCGAAGCTCTTCCCTGTCAAACGGCTTGGATACAAAATCGTCGGCGCCGGCCTCAATGCCCTTCACGATGTCGGACTTGTCGCTTCGGCTGGTGAGCATGATCACATAGACGTAATTGGTTCCGCCTGCCTGGCGGATGCGCTGAATCAATTCAACACCGGACAGCCCGGGCATTTCCCAATCCGTAATCACAATGTCGTACTCGGCGGCGTTGAACTGCTTCCATGCCTGCTCGCCGTCGTCGGCGGTGGCGACGGTGTGGCCCCAGCCTTCGAGTTGGCGTTTGAGTGACACGCGCGTGATTCGTTCGTCTTCGGCGACAAGGATGCGCATCAGGACCTCGCTTTGACAAACGTACCCAACTCACCGATCAATGCTTCCAGGTCAGGCGCCAACCGGGTGGCCGCGACTGCCGCAGTCGCGCAATCTCCTGCCTTCCCGGCTCGTTCAACATCCAACGCCAACGACTGGACATCGGGAGCACAGAAGTTGGAGATCATCCCCTTGAGCGTGTGAGCTGTACGCCCGACTCGCGCCGCATCACCCGCCGCCAGGGCGGTTTGGACCTCCTTGATAAGCGAACGGCCGTCGGTCTCCAGCATCTGCACGGTCTCGGCCAGGAAACCGATGTCGCCATCGACACGCTCCAGAAGTTCCGTTTCGTCAAACGCCTTGGCCATGGTCTGAGTCCTTTAACAGGCGGTCAATTTCGGCGAACAACACATCCTTCTTGACTGGCTTGGGGACGTAGCCATCCATCCCGGCCTCGATGCACATTTCCCGATCACCCGTCATGGCGTTGGCCGTCATGGCGATGATCGTGCTTCGTTTGCCTGATCCTGATTCCTTGGTGCGAATCTCACGCGTGGCGTCCAGGCCGTCCATTTCGGGCATCTGCACGTCCATCAGGATCAGGTCGAACGCATTCGAGGCCCAGCGATCGAGCGCCTCGCGGCCGTTGTTTGCGACAGTGACCCGGTGACCGGCACCTTCGAGCACCCGCACTGCGAACTTCTGGTTGACGGGATTGTCTTCAGCCAGCAGCACATTCAATGGCGGGCGAGTCTTGCTCGTGCTGGACACCGCGGCCTGCGCCGGCGCAGCTCCGCTGTCGGTTCGGCTGGCGCCGGCCAGCACTCGCACGATGTTGTCCAGCAGCAACGACTGTTTAGCGGGCTTGAGCAGCCGGGCCGCAATTCTCAGGCGATTGCACCGGTCCTGGTCGCCCGTTGTCGTGGACGAACTGAGGAGCACGATCGGCACGTTCTTGAGTATGGGGTGAGAACGGATCGATTCCGTCAGTTGGAAGCCGTCTATCTCCGGCATGTGCAGGTCCGTGATGATCAACGACACCGGCTGGCCGGCATTGCTCATCCGGTCCAATGCAGCCAGAGCACTTCCGGCCGAATCGGCTTGCACTGTATGCAGGCCCCAATGGCCAAGCATTGTGGTGAGGATGCGGCGGTTGGTTTCATTGTCATCGACGATCATCACCGTCTTGCCTTCAAACGTCCGTGCTGCATCCTCAACGCTGGTGGACGGGCGTGCCGTGCCGACTTTGAAACGGACGGTGAAGATGAATCGGCTGCCAGCGCCGGGGGTGCTCTCCATGCGAATTTGTCCACCCATCAGTTCGACCAGTTGCCGCGAGATCGCCAGACCCAAGCCGGTTCCACCGAACTTCCGCGTAGTGGCGGCGTCGGCCTGCTCGAAAGGCCTGAAGAGCCTCGCGGCCGCCTCAGGTGATACTCCGATACCTGTGTCCTGTACCACCACTTCAAGGCGGAGATCGTCGCCCGAGCGCTCGGCCACGCGCACCGACACCACGACCTCGCCCTTGTGTGTAAACTTGATGGCGTTACCCACCAGGTTGACCATCACCTGCCGCAGGCGATAGACATCGCCGATCAGGGCATCCGGGACGTCGGGGTGAACGTCATAGGCCAGTTCGAGGTTCTTGCTGCTGGCACGAAGAGCCAAAGGATTCAGTGTGTCGCTGATCGAATCGCGCAACAGGAAGTCGATCGGATCCAGTTCGATGCGGCCGGCCTCGATCTTGGAGAAGTCCAGGATGTCGTTGATGAGCGAGAGTAGTGCATCGGCCGACGACTTGACCGTGTTCATGTAATCGCGTTGCTCGGCGGTCAGCTCGGTATCCAGAGCCAACTCGGTCATCCCCATGATGCCGTTCATCGGGGTGCGAATTTCGTGGCTCATGTTGGCCAGGAAGGCGCTCTTGGCCTTGGTGGCGTCCTCGGCCTTCTGCATGGCGAGCCGCAGTTCCGTTTCGGCCTGTTTTCTCTGCGTGATATCAGTGAAACTGATGACGGCGCCCGTGATCTCGCCTTCCTTCATGATCGGCGTTGCGCCATACTCGACAGGCAGGCCCGTTCCATCCTTGCACCACAGAAACTCATCATCGATCCGACTTGCCTTACCTTGCCTGTACGCGGCATACATCGGGCATTCTGCCACCGGATAGTCGCTGCCGTCGGCGCGATGGTGGTGAATGACCCCGTGAGAACCATGGCCGATCAGCTCGTCCGCCGTGAAACCCAGCATCTGAGTGACTGCGGGATTGATGAAGGTGATCCGGCCTTCGGTGTCCACGCCGAAGATGCCCTCTGCGGTGGATTCCAGGATTCGACGCGTGCGATCTTCGGCGGTGCGCAGCGATTCCTGCTGGGCGATCAATTCCTCTTTCTGGGCGAGAAGCTCTTCCTGGGATTGTGTCAGTTCGTCAGTCTGTTCCTCAAGCCGGCGGGCCTGTTCCTGGGTTTGCCCGAGAAGTTCCTGGGTGCGGAGGTTGCGAGCAAGAATCTCCATGCTCATCGCAACCACTGGCAGCAACTCTTCGACGAGCACCTTCTCATTGGGATTGAACGCACGGAAGGAGGCCACTTCGAGCACGCCCAGCAGCGTGTCATGGGAAGCGATCGGCCACGCGGCCACCTGGGTCGGCGCGGCCGTGCCCAGTCCGGAGGAAATCCGCAGATAGTCGGGAGGAATGGCTGTCAGAGTAACGGAATTACGCTCGCGAGCACATTGGCCGACCAGGCCCTCACCCAAACGGAATGAACTCGTGGCATTGTCGCCTTGCGCCAAACCATAGCTGGCAATACGTCGAATGCACTCAGGGCCGCTCTCGAACACGTAGAAGCCCGCGACGCCCCCGCCGAGCATGGGCACAAGGCCCGAAATCAGTCGTTGTCCGAACTCAGCGAGGGAGGTTGCGCCCTGCAAGCCGCCAGTGAGCATCGCCGTGTTGGCCTTAACCCAACGCTGTTGCTCCATCGACGCAGCGCCCTGCTTGAGGACGTCAATCGAACGGGCGAGCTGACCGGTTTCGTCAACCGCTTGCGTGAAGGGAACCGCCTTCGCGTAATCGCCGCCCGCAATGGACTCAACCGCCGTCTGAAGTCCACGAATTGGGTTGACGATTCGTCGGAAGGTCAGGAAGCCGAGCGTGCCGGAAAGCGCCAGGGCAACACCGACGGCAATCAGCAGGTTGCGCCGCGAGTCCTCGATGGCCGTGACCGAAGCCCGGCCGGCGTTCATCGCCAGTTCTTCATTGTGGCCGATCCATTCCTTGGACACCTGGCTCAGGCGACCGCTGATCTGGGCCATGGAGCCATTCAGCATCGCGTTGGCTTCTTGGCGCCGCCCCGCGGAAGCCAGCGCCATGGCGCTCTCGGCACCCGTGGTCCACTCTCGACCAAGGCCGCGAAACTCATCCAGCAACCTTCTGTCCTGTTCATCCGAGATGAGCGTGTCGGCATACTGTCGCAGCAGGCGAGTGACATCCGCTTTGTCGGCATCAAAGGCCGCCTGGGCTCGCGCCTGTTCGGCCTTATCTTCCGTCAGCAGTTGGCTTCGAACATTCACCCGCAGCTCGGTGAAACTCCGGGAGATGTTGCCCAGTGTCGCGAGACTGGCGATCTGGGTTTCCGCCACGAACCGGCTGCGATCTTCAATCCTTGCCAGCTGGGCGCGAACAAAGATGCCGAGGCCGACGAGGACCAGCAGCGGAACGGCGAGCAAGACAATCAGGCGTTTTGCGATCGTCATTCGTGTTTACCTCGCTCGGCGCGACGATGGCCGGCTCCAACGACCGTTCGTGTAGCGGTCGCGGACGCCGGTGCGATAGGCGCCGCCCGCCCAGTAGGCATTGGAGTAGTAGCCGGTGTTCCAGATGCCATAGTCGCCGGCGTCGCTCCAGCCACCAGACTCGGTGTAGGCGCGGGTCGGCGGAATCATGTTCTCCGCTTGAGACGCCTTGTAAGCGGCGTACGCGGCGGCGTTGATGGCGCTCTCCTCTTTGTTCTTCTTCGCTATCTCCTCGCGCTTCCGTTGGTTCTCGGCCTCCGTCTGGACGTACGCGGCCTGCTTCTTCTGCAAATCCTCTTCGTGCAGCTTCTGCCGGCGATCCATCTCCTGATCGGCCCATTTCCCGAAGGCCGGGAGCATTTGCTTACTCTCCAGGAACTTGGCCATGCTCCGCACCGCGCAGCGGGCTTCCATTACTTCCGCCCAGTTTCGCGTGCAGGTCTTGGTGTACATGGTGAAGTAGTTATTGAGCATGGCTGGATCGATCCCGTCCATATCGTCACCGAACTCGGCCGCCACGCGCGGAGTCTTCAGTGCCGCGGCCGCAACCTGCTGAGACTGTTCGTAGGAGAGGTGCGCCTGATTGTCGGCGCTCGGCATCGCTTTCGCATACTCGTCGGCAAGATTGTTCTGTTCGATATAGGTCATCAACAGATCTTCCCGAAGCGCCGCCTTGCTGCCGACCATATCCAGGATCTTATTGAGGACGACCAGCGATACGCAGCGGGACTTCAGGTCGAGCTTGGTCACGTCAACCGATTTCCAGTCCAGCTTCTTCAGGGCCACGATTTCCGCATCCTTCTCGTCGAACGGACTGGCCGGAGGCGTCGTCACGGGCGTCTCGGCCGCACCCGCGAATGTGGCCGCCATCAGCAACATCGCTGTCACACATGCAAGAATGGGGTTTCTAGCTGTTCGCATTCTGATTCTCCTTTGATAAATGTCTGTGGTTACGGTCTGTCCAGCGACGCCTTGTGTCTGGTTTTCACGGTCGCATCCAGGCGCTGCCGAACTGTACGTAAACGGCCGGCCCATCCGGGCCGAACGCCACGTCCATGCCCATGTGCAGCCCATACTTGTGAGCCAGTTCGTAACGGAATCCGGAGCCACCGGTGACGATGCCCAGCGTTTTGTCGAATCGCTCGAAATCATTCCACGCCGCGCCGCAGCCGGCGAAGCCGATCACACTGAATCGCTTCCAGAATTGCCAGCGCAACTCCGCCTCAATCTGCGCCGTCTCCTCGCCTTGGTACCGCATGGCCGGCGCACCGCGCAATCCGATAGACGGCCGCATATAGAACGGCGCATCGCCAAAACTGAATGTGGCATCACCGCGCAGGCCCAGCGTGAGTTTCGGATGCAACGGCAGATACTGAATTGCGGTCACGCCGACGCGCTGAAATTCATTGTCGCCGCCCAATGCGCGGCTGAACAGGCCCGTGGTCGCCTCAACATAGGTGCCGCGCGTGGGCGTGAAGATGTTGTCCCGTGAATCGTAGGTGAGTGATGGTGTTAACCCGCCAATGCGGGATTGCCGCTGAAACTCGGGTAATTCAGGCGATCCATCCGGCGCGTCAAACCCCACTTCCGTTGTCGCGAATGTATAGCTGAGCCCGGTCCAAAAGGGCGAATCGCCGAGCCGATACTTTGCCCCGACCATGCCGCCCAGGGGTTCGAGGTTGTAGCCCACCGGATTGTCGCTCAACGCGCGGTCTTCGCCAATGCCGCCAAAGTCGAGATTCACCGAGGCACAGGCCAGTGCTACCTGCGTTTGCAGGTGGTCGTCCAGCCATTGGCGAATATCGGCCGCCATCAGGCCCCACGTGCCGTTTTCCGTGGCCAGTCCGCCGATGGCCGTGATGTTCGGCCGACCGAACCCGTCCTTGGCTTCGCGTTGAGGTTTGTCAATGAACGCCAAACCGGCCCCGGCACCGTAGCCGATTGCCGGTTCGGTGATCGGAATCACCAATGGGACGAAGCCGTAGGCCTCATCCAGGAACCCACCCAAGTCCAACCAGCCGTCCTCCGATGAACGCAATTTGGACTTGGCGACGGCCGGAACCAACGGCGCATCAGTAGCCGAGCCGCTGGAAATGGCCGATGGGATTGTCGTCGGTTGCGCTGGTGCCTGAGCCTCGACTGCGCCAGTCAAGGCCGACAGAGCCATGCAGCCGATAAGGACCGCCGTTCGCTGGGGGCGGGCGAAATCTGCATGGGCCATAGCAGCTACTCCTGTACGAGATAAACCGCCTGCGCAATCACGGTCCGGGTCGGCAACTGCCGTTTAATGGGAACCTGGTAGAACGTGCCCCGGTAACCCGCGGTCGCCCGGATATCGAATGCATCCGGTTGCGCCCAGAGCACGAGAGCGTTGGCGCCGGTCGCCGCGGCCTTCTGCTTGAGAAGCTCGAACGCGGCATTGGCGTCGCCGCGTTCATCCCAGGTCAGCGCGGGCGTGATCTCAAGCGTGATGGTGCCCATTTGTTCGTACTTCTGTGGACGATCCTGGAGGATACGAACCTGATCGGCGGAGATCAGGGCGTGTTTCGTTGGCGGAAACACCTGTGGCTCGGAGGCGCAGCCTGCGAGGCCGGCACAGATGAACAGGGCCGGCAGGAGAAGTCCAACGAGGTAACGGTTCTTGGAGTACATGAGAGTTCCTTTCTTGATTGCGGTGTGGTGTGTCCTGAATTGCGGGGTCCTGACCCAATTGCCAAGTACCTGCCAAATACTCACTTACCCGACTCGACCTTCTTCCAGTCCGGGCCTGGATCGTACGCGCTCATCTTGGCGACGATCTGGGCGGTGTCATCGCCCAGATCCCGCTCATAGACGATGCCCTGGTGATTCATGATGAAGGTTGTGATGCCCGAGTTATCGTAGTCTGCCGGCCAGGCAACGATCGCGAAACCGCCGATCAATTTGCCGTTCACCAGATAATCCATCGCGCCGCCAGGGGCATTGGGGCCTTGGGCTGTGAGGATACGGAAGCAGTAGCCATGATAGGGCCGGGGCGAAGCATCTACCGTGTCGCCGCGCTTGTAGCCTTCCTCGGCGGCCGCCGCTGCGAGCGGGCCAAGTGGACTTGGCGTTTCGTTCTCAGCGGTCGGCCAGAACAGGCCGTTCTTCTTGCCGGAATCGCTGATGAATTTGGCCGCGTAATCGCGCAGGCCGTCGGCGTTGCGGTCGTGCAAGGCGTACTCACGTTGTGCATCGAGAATGGCGAGGCAGGTCTGTATGGCGGCCAGCTCGTTGCGGCCGATGCGGCGATTGAGAATTTCTTCCCTGCCGGCCTTGCTGTCAAAGAGCCATTTCTCGCCGGATTGGATGAGCGGGATCGGCAGCGGCCAATCTGCTTTGCCGACGACGAGCGTCATCGCGCCATCCTTGCCGGCGGCTAGTGTGTGCTTTTCGTCGTAGGCTTTGACCAACCCCTCCAGGCGGTTCTTGTCGGCCACTTCGTCGCCGGAAGTGATGATCTCATCGGCGTCGGCTCCGAGCACCTGTTTCAGTTGGCCGGTGTCGTTCGCGCGAGCGGCGGCAACCAGTGAGTCCACGGCCTTGTCAGCCGAGTCAAAGCTGGTCTGGCTCGCACATCCCTGTGTCAGGGACAGAACCAGTGTGAGAACGAATGTTGCACCGGCCGTGCCGATACGGCACGAAGGGATAATTGAATCAGACGAACATTTGGTTGGTGTGTTCATAGGTCGTTTCTCCGGTGTGGGTGTTATCGGCGGCCGCCGCCAGAACGTGCTGGAGCGGAAGGCCGGGACGGAGCGGAACGGCTGGTACTGCCGCGGCTGCTCTCCTGGCGGGCGGCGGTGCCGCCACGATTGACGCCCTCAAAGGCACCGCTGTCGCGTGATGGGCCAGATTGAGTGCGAGCGCCGCCACTGGAGCGGTCGGCTGTGGAGGCGGCCGGCGTCGACCGGAGGCTGCCGCCGGATCGGTCCGCCGGCGTGGCGCGGTTTCCCGCCCCGCCGAAGGCGTTGTTGTCCGCGGCACCGCGAGAAAGCTGCTGAGGGCCGGTCTCTGCCCGACCCCGGAAGGACTCGCGGGCTTTGGCGGCATCGACCGACGTGGCCCCGCCGAACTTGCCGGCAGTCTTTGTATCACGGTACGCCACGCCCTGGCGGTGCGCGGCATCGTGCTGGAATGATCCCTTGCCGTTCTGGATGTTGGTGTTGCGGCTCTGGAAGTCCGCCTGATATTTCGAGCGGTTGATATTGGCGTTGATGTTGCTGTTGCGGTTGATGTCGATATCAACGTCGCCGCCGCGCCAGTTGCAGTGGCCCCAGGCGTAACCCCAGGAAGAGCCCACGGCGACACCCGCCGCGAAGGAAAGTACATTGCTGGCCACATACCCCGGCGGATAATAGGGCGGCGGAAGATACGTCGGGTACGGCCACGCACCGTAGACGACCACCGGGTTGTAGGTGGGAATGTATACCACCTGCGGATTGGCCGCTTCGATGACGATGACCTGCGCCTGATCGGTCTTCTCCACGACGATCTTCTGCTCGGGCGTGGTCTTGAGGTTGCCCGCTTCCTGTGCCTTGGCGCGAAGCTTCTGAATCGTCTCCATCACCTGCTGTTGCTGGCCGATGAAGGCGTCACCGATCTTGACGGTGATATCGAGCTTTTCGCTCATCATCGCCAGGACCGGCGGAAAATTGCACAGGGACTTGACGCTCGGATCCCAACTCTGCAGTTCGAGGGCTCGGATCAGGGTCTCGCCCTTAACGTCCGCATTCGGCTTCATCCAGCGGTCGGCCTGCACGACTTCGAGCGGATAAGTCGAGGCCATGAGCACCTGGGAGAGCAGTGAGTCCGGATAGAGCGCGATCGGCGCGAGCATCTGGTCCAGTTCTTCCTGCCTGAACGCGGGTTTGTCGGCGGGCGTGCCGGGATCGGCGGCGTGCAGGGGCGTCACCGCCAGACACACCAGCACCAGAGCGGCCGCCCAGCCTCCTCGGAGTTTCATGATTGTCATATGTCTTGCCTTTCCACAATGAATGCCTTGTCTGCCTGCCGCGTCAGAACCTGAACTGAAGTGTCAGGTATGGGCCGCTGAGCAGCAGATTTGCCTCGGAGTCGCTGTGTTTGAAATCGTAGTCGAGCCAGCGATAGCCCATGCCGTGCGCTTCTTGCACCAGACCAGCAAATGCACCACCCCCAGCGTGAGACACGCCGACGCGACCATGGACCAGATGATGGTGACCCAGCTCATGCGTTTGTTTCCCTGTTGACTGAAAAGGTGACAGAGATGGTGGGATCGCGATACGGACGATTCTCTATCCCGCTCATCCCCGGTGCATCATTAAACATGCGGGCAGTACCGTTATTCGGGCTCATGGTTTCCCTTCCTCCGTGGTCGGTAGTTCGATATGAAACGTGGTGCCGCGGCTCGGGCCCACAGCGTCGGTCGCGACGCCCGCCGCAGCGTTTGGTTCAGCCCACAACCGGCCCTTGTGTGCGGCGATGATGGTGCGGCAGATGTACAGACCTAGCCCTTAAGCAAGCGTAGTCTGTCAGATTCTTGCTCTGGCCATAAAAGAAAACACTCAAAACGCCTGTCTTTTCCGCATCGGCGGGGTCTGTGT